>NZ_LMGP01000001.1:752500-755919 GCF_001427445.1 Acidovorax sp. Root568
GTTTAGTGCAGACCGTGCCCCTGGTGACAAATTTTTGATTGCGTCAAAACGAATGTTCAATGAGCAAACGTGATTGCGAAAGTGATTGCGAAGTAATTTGAACTCAGTAATGACGAATGTTTCTTGATAGTGATATCGAGGAATTATTCACATTACGGCATAACGCGCCAGGTGAAAGACCTGGCAAGTCCTTGAGATGACGGCGATATCTTGAAAGAGATGTCAAAGTTATAGGGTCAAGTGACTAAGAGCATGTGGTGGATGCCTTGGCGATTACAGGCGACGAAAGACGTGATAGCCTGCGATAAGCTTCGGGGAGCTGGCAAATAAGCTTTGATCCGGAGATTTCTGAATGGGGAAACCCACCTCGCAAGAGGTATCGCATACTGAATACATAGGTATGCGAGGCGAACCGGGTGAACTGAAACATCTCAGTAGCTCGAGGAAAAGACATCAACCGAGATTCCGAAAGTAGTGGCGAGCGAAATCGGAAGAGCCTTCTAGTGATAGCACGACTGTTAGCAAAACGGGATGGAAAGCCCGGCCATAGCAGGTGATAGCCCTGTATGCGAAAACAGACGTGTGGTACTAAGTTAGAGAAAAGTAGGGCGGGACACGAGAAATCCTGTCTGAATATGGGGGGACCATCCTCCAAGGCTAAATACTCGTAATCGACCGATAGTGAACCAGTACCGTGAGGGAAAGGCGAAAAGAACCCCGGGAGGGGAGTGAAATAGATCCTGAAACCGCATGCTTACAAAAAGTAGGAGCCCGCAAGGGTGACTGCGTACCTTTTGTATAATGGGTCAGCGACTTACATTCAGTGGCAAGGTTAACCGAATAGGGAAGCCGTAGAGAAATCGAGTCCGAATAGGGCGAATCAGTCGCTGGGTGTAGACCCGAAACCAAGTGATCTATCCATGGCCAGGATGAAGGTGCCGTAACAGGTACTGGAGGTCCGAACCCACTAGTGTTGCAAAACTAGGGGATGAGCTGTGGATAGGGGTGAAAGGCTAAACAAACTTGGAAATAGCTGGTTCTCTCCGAAAACTATTTAGGTAGTGCCTCAAGTATTACCTGCGGGGGTAGAGCACTGTTTAGGCTAGGGGGTCATGGCGACTTACCAAACCTATGCAAACTCCGAATACCGCAGAGTACAGCTTGGGAGACAGAGCACCGGGTGCTAACGTCCGGACTCAAGAGGGAAACAACCCAGACCGCCAGCTAAGGTCCCTAAAATTGGCTAAGTGGGAAACGAAGTGGGAAGGCTAAAACAGTCAGGATGTTGGCTTAGAAGCAGCCATCATTTAAAGAAAGCGTAATAGCTCACTGATCGAGTCGTCCTGCGCGGAAGATGTAACGGGGCTAAGCCAGTTACCGAAGCTGCGGATTTGCAATTTATTGCAAGTGGTAGGAGAGCGTTCTGTAGGCCTGTGAAGGTGTCTGGTAACGGATGCTGGAGGTATCAGAAGTGCGAATGCTGACATGAGTAGCGTTAAAGGGGGTGAAAAGCCCCCTCGCCGTAAGCGCAAGGTTTTCTACGCAACGTTCATCGGCGTAGAGTGAGTCGGCCCCTAAGGCGAGGCAGAGATGCGTAGCTGATGGGAAACAGGTCAATATTCCTGTACCGATCAATAGTGCGATGTGGGGACGGAGAAGGTTAGCTCAGCCAACTGTTGGATATGTTGGTTCAAGCCTGTAGTCGTGCTCGGTAGGCAAATCCGCCGGGCTTAGATGAGGGGTGATAACGAGTCTGCTTGCAGACGAAGTGAGTGATACCCTGCTTCCAGGAAAAGCCACTAAGCTTCAGCTATTGACGACCGTACCGCAAACCGACACTGGTGCGCGAGATGAGTATTCTAAGGCGCTTGAGAGAACTCAGGAGAAGGAACTCGGCAAATTGATACCGTAACTTCGGGAGAAGGTATGCCCCAAGTAGGTGAACTCGTACAGAGGGAGCCCAACGGGGTTGCAAAAAATCGGTGGCTGCGACTGTTTAATAAAAACACAGCACTCTGCAAACACGAAAGTGGACGTATAGGGTGTGACGCCTGCCCGGTGCTGGAAGATTAAATGATGGGGTGCAAGCTCTTGATTGAAGTCCCAGTAAACGGCGGCCGTAACTATAACGGTCCTAAGGTAGCGAAATTCCTTGTCGGGTAAGTTCCGACCTGCACGAATGGCGTAACGATGGCCACACTGTCTCCTCCTGAGACTCAGCGAAGTTGAAATGTTTGTGATGATGCAATCTCCCCGCGGAAAGACGGAAAGACCCCATGAACCTTTACTGTAGCTTTGTATTGGACTTTGAACAGATCTGTGTAGGATAGGTGGGAGGCTTTGAAGTGAGGACGCTAGTTCTCATGGAGCCAACGTTGAAATACCACCCTGGTGTGTTTGAGGTTCTAACCTAGGTCCATTATCTGGATCGGGGACAGTGCATGGTAGGCAGTTTGACTGGGGCGGTCTCCTCCCAAAGCGTAACGGAGGAGTTCGAAGGTACGCTAGTTACGGTCGGACATCGTGACGATAGTGCAATGGCATAAGCGTGCTTAACTGCGAGACTGACAAGTCGAGCAGATGCGAAAGCAGGACATAGTGATCCGGTGGTTCTGTATGGAAGGGCCATCGCTCAACGGATAAAAGGTACTCTGGGGATAACAGGCTGATACCGCCCAAGAGTTCATATCGACGGCGGTGTTTGGCACCTCGATGTCGGCTCATCTCATCCTGGGGCTGTAGCCGGTCCCAAGGGTATGGCTGTTCGCCATTTAAAGAGGTACGTGAGCTGGGTTTAAAACGTCGTGAGACAGTTTGGTCCCTATCTTCCGTGGGCGCTGCAGATTTGAGGAAGCCTGCTCCTAGTACGAGAGGACCGGAGTGGACACACCTCTGGTGTATCGGTTGTCACGCCAGTGGCATTGCCGAGTAGCTAAGTGTGGAAGAGATAACCGCTGAAAGCATCTAAGCGGGAAACTCGTTTCAAGATGAGATCTGCCGGGGCCTTGAGCCCCCTAAAGAGTCGTTCAAGACCAGGACGTTGATAGGTCAGGTGTGGAAGCGCAGTAATGCGTTAAGCTAACTGATACTAATTGCTCGTGCGGCTTGACCCTATAACTTTGATAGCCAAAACGCAACCAGCGTGAAGCTCAAAGTCTGTTATGCCAAGTTAGACGCAGTCAAAACACAAACATCTGATTCCAGACTCTATGAATTCGCCAGGCAGTTCACAAAAACTGCCCAGCACCAAGTTATGCCTGATGACCATAGCAAGTTGGTCCCACTCCTTCCCATCCCGAACAGGACAGTGAAACGACTTTGCGCCGATGATAGTGCGGGTTCCCGTGTGAAAGTAGGTCATCGTCAGGCTCTTACAGCCCAGAAAACCCCAGTCAGATATGACTGGGGTTTTTTGCTTT
>NZ_LMGP01000002.1:0-190065 GCF_001427445.1 Acidovorax sp. Root568
TCATCCGCCGCAGCACCTAAGCACCACCACAAACCACCCCATCAACCCCAACACTTTTGCGCTCAGGTCTCAGTAGCGAAGCCCTCGACTATAGCACGACTTTCAGGGCCGGCAAGAAAAATCAGACTCGCCACTTTTCTAGCAGCTTCTCCGGACTCAGGCTGTCGTAGCCCTCAAAGGGCTGATGGATCCAAGGATTGCTCGGCAAAAACTCCACGGAGTAATCTGGAGAAAACGTCGATAGACCCTTCGTCCAGATCACGGCGCTACGTAGCTCGGTGATGGGCGCGTAGTTGGTCTTAAGCATGTTGATCACCGCGTGCAAGGTGTGCCCTGAATCAGCCAGATCATCGACCAAGAGCACGCGCCCTGCAATTTCACCCTTGGGCGTGGTGATAAAGCGTGCAATATCAAGATGTCCTTGCACCGTTCCTGCCTCGGCACGGTAGGAGCTCGTGGACATGATCGCTAACGGCTTATCAAAGATACGACTGAGAATGTCACCTGGGCGCAACCCACCGCGAGCGAGACAGAGGATGGTGTCGAACGCCCAACCCGACTGATGAACTTTCAGCGCCAACTTTTCGATGAGGCTGTGGTACTCGTCATAGCTGACATAGAGGTGTTTTCCGTCTTCGGTCAACATAGTGGATGATTCCTGAACAATTGGCGTTTACTTGATGGCAGCAGGGCAAACTACAGGTCAGACAGCGACATAAGGATGGCGCATCATGATCGTATGGTCGCGATCAGGACTGGTTGAGATCATGTCGATCGGAACCCCTGTCACTTCTTCGATGCGCTCAAGATAGCGGCGCGCACTTTCGGGTAGTTTGTCGTACTCGGTCACCCCGACGGTGGAATCACTCCAGCCAGGGAGCGTTTCATAAATTGGCGTGCACCGAGCGATGTCCTCTGCGCCCATGGGAAGCAAATCAATACGCTGACCGTCGAGCTCGTAACCCGTGCACAGCAACAACTCGTTCAACCCGTCCAGCACATCCAGCTTGGTGATGCAAAGGCCAGTAAGACCATTGACTTGGGCGCTGCGCTTCAACAAAGCTGCATCAAACCAGCCACAGCGACGGCTACGCCCCGTTGTCACTCCCTTTTCAGCGCCCACCGTACTCATGTGATAACCTGGCGTACCAGGCACTTCCCAATCCAACTCTGTAGGGAAAGGCCCGCCACCCACGCGGGTGCAATACGCCTTGGTGATACCGAGGATGTAATGAAGCATGCCCGGCCCCACGCCAGATCCTGCAGCAGCATTCCCCGCCACGCAGTTACTGGAGGTGACATACGGGTATGTGCCATGGTCTACATCCAGCAGGGTCCCTTGAGCGCCCTCAAACAGAAGGTTCGCACCCGCGCGATTCGCCTCATTCAGCTCACGCGACACATCAGCCATCATGGGCTTCAGCAACTCTGCATGGCGCATGGCTTCGGCGTACACGACATCAAACTGCACCTTACCATCCTGGATGTATGGCTTCAGCGCATCGCCAAAAACGAACTTTGCAGAGCCCAGGTACGTGGTCAATACATGGTTATGCAAATCCAGCAATTCGCGCAGCTTGGAAGCAAATCGCTCGGGGTACTTCAAGTCCTGTACGCGCAAGGCACGGCGGGCAATCTTGTCCTCGTAAGCTGGACCAATGCCACGGCCGGTGGTACCAATCTTCTCAGCCCCCCCCTGCTCTCGGGCCGCCTCACGCGCAACGTCAATTGCCGCGTGGAAAGGCAGGATCAGCGGGCATGCCTCACTGATACGCAGGCGCGAACGAACCTCGACACCGGCTTTCTCAAGCCCCTCAATTTCCTCAAACAACTTCGCTGCAGAAAGTACCACGCCATTGCCGATGTAGCACTTGACCCCAGGGCGCATGATGCCGCTCGGGATCAAATGCAGCGCCGTCTTCACACCATTGATCACCAGTGTGTGGCCAGCGTTGTGCCCCCCCTGGAAACGCACAACCCCTTGAGCGCTCTCCGTCAGCCAATCGACCAACTTGCCTTTGCCTTCGTCGCCCCACTGGGTACCGACCACCACTACGTTGCGACCTTTGGTTGCTTTCATCTCAAACCCAATTCAAATGACAATTGCTCAAACAGCCTGCACGACCCAACGGCCCGCAACCTGAACCAGTTCACGATCACAGTGGAACTCATCCACCTCACTCTCGTGCCCTGGCAAAACACACACCACTGTTTCCCCTGCGGACCGAAGCTCTCCAATCGCTGCATTCACATCCGCAGCCTCGCCCCAGGGAGCACGAATGGCAGCCTTCAGCGCAAGGGGTGGCACCACGCCAACCACCTGCTTGATGTCCAAACTAAATCCCGCCGCAGGACGATTTCGGCCAAACACTGCCCCCACCTCGTCGTACCGGCCGCCGCGCACCAGGGCATCGCTGGCACCGGGCGCATAGATCGCGAAGCGCGCACCGCTGTAGTAGGCATATCCACGCAAATCAGCCAAGTCGAAAGTGACAGAGGCTCCGTCAAGACGCGACGCCAACCACTTCAAATTTGATAGCACTTGAGACACACCAGAAATGCGCTTCAGCGCATTTTCAGCCTCAGCCAGAACAGCAGAGTCTCCATATAGCTGGACAAGAGCGAGAAGGCCTTGCCGAGACTCCTCAGGAAAGCCACGCGTCAAGACTGTCAACTCTCCCGCATCCTTGGCCGCCAAAGCAGAATGAATGCCGCTGAGCAGGTGCGGGCTCACGCTCACACCAGCCAACAGGCTGCGGACGATGCGCACGTCCGCAAGATCAATGGTTGTGTCGCGTACATTGGCAACTCGCAAACACTCCCGAGCTAACTGCAAAGCCTCAAGGTCGGCCTCCAGCCCGGTATGCCCATAGATTTCGGCACCAAACTGAAGAGGCTCGCGGGTGGCATGCGGGCGGTCAGGACGCGTGTGCAACACAGGACCACAGTAGCAAAGACGTGTCACACCTTTGCGATTGAGCAAATGCGCATCAATGCGAGCAACCTGCGGAGTCGTATCAGCTCGCAGCCCCATGGAACGACCAGATAGCTGGTCCACCAGTTTGAAGGTTTGCAGATCCAGCGCTTCGCCAGTGCCCGTAAGGAGAGATTCCAGATGCTCCAACAGCGGGGGCATCACTAACTCGTAACCATAACAGCGGGCTGTATCAAGCAGCCCGCGACGCAATTCTTCGATGTGCCGCGCTTCAGACGGCAAGACATCGGCAATGTGATCCGGAAGGACCCAAGCAGACATGGAGAAAAGGGGAGGCTGTTAAAACCGTGATTCTACCGGGACCGGGCGAGACTCCCCAAGGAATCTCCCAGTCGAGGGGTGTGACAGCGTTCAGAAACAAAGCATCAGAAGACCCGCAGCAAGGGCCAACAATGCGAAAAAGCGTATTTGGCCATCCTGCAATTGAGCGATCTGCGCAACCGTACGTTTCCAGACCTGGGGGGACAAAAAAGGCAAAAAACCCTCAATTACCAGGACCAAGGCAAATGCCGTCCAAAGACTGTCCCACATCATTCACCTCTCACAACCAGCGCCACTTGTTTACTTGCGTGGAGCAACAGGCGCCGATGCAGACGCTGAGCCGCGAAAGACCTTGAAGAAGTCAGAGGACGATGGGTCCAGCACCATCACA
This sequence comes from Acidovorax sp. Root568, assembly GCF_001427445.1. Lineage (NCBI taxonomy): Bacteria > Pseudomonadati > Pseudomonadota > Betaproteobacteria > Burkholderiales > Comamonadaceae > Acidovorax > Acidovorax sp. Root568. The sequence continues at coordinate 3,648 of NZ_LMGP01000002.1, forward strand.
TCGCTTTTCTTATTGAAACTGCCCTTGTACGCCTCGAGACTGCGATAAAACTGGGCAAATTGAGGATCTTTGCCAAACGCTTCGGCGTAGATGCGGGCCGCTTCCGCATCGCCCTCACCTTTCAGCTTTTGAGCATCCCGATAGGCATTGGCGATTGTGATCTCGCGCTGACGATCTGCGTCTGCACGAATCTTTTCGCCTTCTGCAGCACCTGTAGAGCGCAACTCATTGGCCACGCGCTTTCGCTCCGCTTCCATGCGCCGGTACACAGATTCAGTGATGGCTTCCACGTAATCAACACGGGTAATACGCACATCAACCACATCAACCCCCCAGGGCTTGGAACCACGCACTGTCTCCAAGACTTCGCGCTTGACATCAGCCATCAGCGCTTCGCGTTTGAGTGAGAGCAGCTCTTTCACCGTGCGCTTGTTGATTTCCTCCTGGAAAGCATTGCGAACCACCCGATTGAGCTGCATGGCACCCGCCGTCTCGTCCAGCCCAACGTTGCGAATGTACTCAGTGGGCTCGGAAATGCGCCAGCGCACATACCAGTCGATAACGACACGCTGCTTTTCAGCAGTCAACATGGGCTCGGTGTCCGTGCTGTCCAAGGTCAGCAAACGCTTGTCTATGTAGGTGACGTTCTGAAATGGAGGAGGCAGCTTGAAATTGAGGCCAGGCTCCGTGATCACTTCTTTGATCTGACCCAGCGCATACAACACTCCAAACTGCCGCTGGTCCACAACAAAAAGCATGGAGCTCATGAGAGCAAGCACCACCAGAAGGGTAGATGCAATAAAACCGACTCTGTTCACGAACTACTCCTAGCGGGATTCACGTTCACGGGTGCGGCTGGTGTCGCGCGCGCGAGCGTCATTCGAAAAGGTTGGTGCGGGTGTTGCTGGTGACACCGCTGGAGGCGAGCTGGTGGCCGCAGGGGTATCCAGCGCTCCGGACCCGCTTGCTACCCCTTGCATAATTTTGTCGAGCGGCAGGTACAGCAAATTGGAGCCTTGACGCGACTCCACCAGCACCTTGGTCACGTTGCCATAAATCTGCTGCATCGTGTCCAGATACATACGATCACGGGTTACCTGCGGAGCCTTCTGGTACTCCGCCAAAATAGAAGCAAACCGTTGCGAGTCACCTTGAGCCTGTGCAACGATCCTCGCCTTGTACGCAGCAGCCTCCTCGTTCAGACGAGAGGCAGAGCCCACGGCGCGTGGAATCACATCATTCGCGTAAGCCTGTGCCTCGTTTTTGGCACGCTCGCGCTCCTGTCCAGCTTTGAGGACATCATCAAAGGAGGACTGCACCTGCTCAGGCGGCCGCACACCGCCCTGCTGCAAATTGATGCCAACAACTTCGACGCCAACTTTGTAACGGTCCAATATGGTCTGCATGAGCGCGCGAACGCGAGGCGCAATCTGATCCCGCTCTTCAGCCAATGCCGTGTCCATGCGCATCTTGCCCACCACCTCGCGAACGGCGGTCTCCGCCGCTTGAACCACAGCATCTGAGGGATTCTTGCTTTCGAAAAGCCATGCCCTGGCATCGCTCAGGCGATACTGAACAGCAAACTTGATCTCCACGATGTTTTCGTCTTCGGTCAGCATCGCGGACTCTCTCAAGCCCGTGCTTTTGATGACCGTGTCCCTCCCCACATCAGCGGAGCGAATTTGCGTCACAAAAACGAGCTCATGACGCTCAATTGGGTAAGGCAAGCGCCAGTTAAAACCAGCACCCACTGTGCTTTTGTACTTGCCGAATTGCGTAATGACGGCTTGCTGGCCTTCTTGCACTATGAAGAAACCTGTGCCCATCCAGATCACGAACGCAATGCCAGCAATCAAGCCAACACCCACACCGGCGCTTTTCATATCAGGTTGAAAGCCACCGCCAGCCCCTCCTCCCGGGCCACGGCCAGAACCATTCTTTCCCCCGAACAGACTGCCAAGCTTGCGATTAAGGTCACGCCAGAGCTCGTCGAGATCAGGCGGCTGCTGGCCATTGCTTGGCCGCTGATCCCCACCCCTCTGACCTGCGGGTGACGCTGCAGGTCGATCCTCAGGGCGCACGTTACCGTCCTCCGACTTATCATCCCCGCGACCCCAGCGTGGATCGTTCAGATTGAACATGCCCCGAATACGGTCCGGCAATGAAGCCCAGCGTAGGGTGCGAGTATGAAAATTCATGCGCAAAATCTCTGGTTCTCTGATGGCGTCATTCGATCATGCATTGTGCCCAATCAGGGCAACACATCCGGCAATTCAAGGGCGTCTGCTGGGGTCATATCCTCACGCGTAGCCAGCAACCTATCGGCCAAAGCGCGGCGCAGATCATCAAGACCTTCTCCAGATCGAGCACTTACGAACAGACGGGAAAGCGACTGCCCCCCCACTTCGTATTGGTCTACCAGCAGGGAGGGGCGTCGCTCTTCAGGCAATGCGTCAAGCTTGTTGAACACCAGTATCTGCGGAATATCCGATGCACCAATTTCCATCAACACCCGCTCCACCTGCGCCATCTGCTCCGGGAAATCCGGGTTGGAAGCATCCACCACATGAAGCAGCAGATCTGCATCGACAGCCTCTTGCAGCGTAGCCTGAAAGGCATCCACCAATCCGTGAGGGAGATCCCGGATAAAGCCCACCGTATCGGACAGAGAAACAGATCGCGCCGCATCTGCCAGATACAACTGGCGTGTTGTAGTGTCTAGCGTGGCAAAAAGTTGATCCGCTGCATACGCTCGCGCTTTAACCAGAGCATTAAAAAGCGTGGACTTACCCGCGTTGGTGTATCCAACAAGCGAAATATTGAAGGTATCGCGCCTCTCGCGCTGGCGCCGCTGCGTGGAGCGCTGACGCTTGACCTTGATCAAGCGCTCTCTGGTGCGCTTGATCGCGTCACCAATCATCCGTCGATCCAGCTCGATCTGCTTTTCACCCGGACCGCCCCGGGCACCGATACCGCCAGTCTGGCGCTCCAGGTGAGACCAGCGCCGCACCAGCCGTGTACTCACATACTGCAGCTTGGCGAGCTCAACCTGAAGCTTGCCTTCGTGGCTTCGCGCACGTTGCGCAAAGATCTCCAGAATCAACAGCGTGCGGTCATTGACTGGAAGCTCGATATGACGTTCCAGATTACGCTGCTGCGCGGGGCTGAGTGATTGGTCAAACAGCACCTCCACTGCCCCATGCATCTGGGCCAAGGTGCGAATTTCATCCGCTTTGCCAGAGCCAATAAAGAGTGCCGCGTCCGGCGCTTTCCGCTTGCAAGTAATGCGAGCAACAGGCCGTAAACCCGCCGTCTGGGCGAGCAGTCCCAACTCTTCCAACTCAGCATCGAAGTGAGGGAGACCAAAATCAACGCCCACCAGCAACACCGGCGTCATAGCGGACGAGGATGCAGAAGCCGAACTCAAAGCCAACCACCCTCTCCCTGCTCTACCTCGCTCAGAAAGCGAGCCCCGCTACCAGACAACAACTCAAGAGTTGCTGTTGTCAGCATCAGGGGTTTCTGAGGTAGAGAAATTGACCGCCCGACCTGGAACGATCGTAGAAATCGCGTGTTTGTAAACCATCTGCGTCACAGTATTGCGCAGCAACACCACATACTGGTCGAAAGACTCGATTTGCCCCTGCAGCTTGATCCCGTTGACCAAATAGATGGACACTGGAACATGCTCCCGACGCAATGCGTTAAGGAAGGGGTCTTGCAAAAGCTGGCCTTTATTGCTCACGATATTCTCCGTGTTCAAGTGTTGTTGTAAACCAGCACCTTACCACAGCCAGACGCACGCTCTGGCTTTAACACACATGGCCCCTCGACTGAAGAGCCTTTGTCGTCAGGCCTCGTCTTTGTCCGCAAAAGGATTGTGCGAGGTTTTCATCTCAATGCGCAAAGGGGTCCCCACAAGATCAAACTCCTTGCGGAAGCGCCCTTCCAAGAATCGCTTGTAAGCATCAGTCACGTGCTCCAGCGAGTTACCATGGATCACGATCACGGGCGGATTCATGCCGCCTTGGTGCGCATACCGCATTTTGGGGCGGAACATCCCCGCCCTCTTGGGGCTTTGGAACTGAACTGCCTCCAGCAACAGTCGGGTGAGTACTGGCGTGGACATCTTGCAGGTGGCCGCCCGGTGGGCCTGGGCAATAGATGTCCATAGAGGGCCAAGCCCCTGACGCTTCTTCGCAGAAATGAAGTGCAACGAAGCAAACTTCAGAAACGCTAGCCGCGTCTCAATGGAGCGCTCTAAGAGTTGCCGTTGGTAGTCATCCACAGCATCCCATTTGTTCACCGCCAGAACCACAGCGCGGCCACTCTCCAGAATATAGCCCGCGATATGGGCATCCTGGTCCGTTACCCCCTGGGTGGCATCGAGCAATAACAGCACCACATTTGCGGACTCGATGGCTTGGAGCGTTTTCACTACCGAGAATTTTTCGATAGCCTCAAACACCTTCCCTTTGCGGCGCAGTCCTGCAGTATCCACCAGCTCAAAGCGCTGGCCATTGCGCTCAAAAGGCACAGTGATGGCATCGCGGGTCGTGCCGGGCATATCAAATGCCACCAGTCGCTCTTCGCCAAGCCACGTGTTGATCAGGGTGGACTTACCCACGTTAGGGCGCCCCGCCACGGCAAGCTTGATTACGCCCTTGTCCAACGCCGTATCCGAATCGTCAGGCTCAGGCAGATTGAGCGGCTCCAGCGCAATGTCAACCAAACTGCGTATGCCCTGCCCGTGCGCCGCAGACACAGGATAAACCTCGCCCAGCCCCAGCTCATAGAACTCCGCTAGTTGGACGCCCTGGAGCATGCCCTCCGCTTTGTTGGCGACGAGCACGCAAGGCTTGCCCAAGCGACGCAAGTAATTGGCAATGTCGTGGTCTTGCGCGGAAACACCTGCACGGGCATCCACCACAAAAATCACCACGTCCGCCTCTGCGACGGCCTGCTGCGTTTGTTTGGCCATCTCGCGGTAGATGCCGCTGGAAGCGTCGGGTTCGAAGCCACCGGTATCAATGACGATGTACTCGTGTTTTCCCTGCTTGCCGTTACCGTAGTGCCGGTCACGCGTAAGTCCCGCAAAGTCAGCGACGATAGCGTCACGCGACTTGGTCAGACGGTTGAAGAGCGTGGACTTGCCGACATTCGGACGCCCCACGAGGGCGATAACTGGCTTCATTGAATAAGACCGATCAATCTGGACGGAATCCGTAAATGCCGCCATTGCGGGTAACAACCACCAGGGTATCTGCAGCCACGACTGGGGCAGCAGCGATGGCAGACCCATCTGTCGCCAGCCTGTTCAGGGGCGAACCATCTGTACGGGACAGCAAATGCACCAAACCCGAGTCGTCACCGACGACTACCGAGCGTCCTAGAAGCAGTGGCGCCGTGAGTTTGCGGTATTTAAGTCGATCGATACCCCACAAGCGTGAACCGTCCGCGCGGCGCCACGCGACAAGAGTGCCATTGCTCTCAGAACCAAAAATGGCCTCTGCATCGCCGTGAACGCCTTCTGCTCCGCTAGCAGGCTGCGTCCAGACGGTCGTTCCCCTTGCCGTGTTCACACAACCCACAGCAGCTTGAAAGGATCGAGCGCACACTGTTTCGCCCACACGGCTGGTGCGCCCCACCAACTCGACAAGGCGCTCCACGTCATTGGTGCCCCGTGCGCTGGCAATGGGGGTCTCCCATCGCACACTGCCATTGTCAGGATTCAATCCGACCAAACGGCCTGACAACCCCACCACCAGCGTGTCACCCACAGCGGTCAAGACACCAGCCTGGCGCAATATCAAAGGCTCCCCGGGGCGCTGCTGGGCCCAGAGACGACGGCCTGTCGACAGATCAAAGGCAGACACGGATCGATCTGCCGACAACACGAAAACACGACCGCCTGCAACCAGAGGTGGTGTGAATACCTGAGCAGCGAGCGTCTCACGCCAGCGCTCACGCCCCCCATCAATAACGATCAGTGCATTGTTACGCGAGACCACCGCCGCGAACTTGCCATCGCTACCCACAGCTGCCGACAGAGGTTCAGCCAGCGCTGCTCGCCAGATATCCCCCCCCGTACGCGCATCCAGGGCTGCCACCGCACCATCAGCTGACGCGACGGTCACCACATTGCCAGCAACATGGACCTCCAATGGCAATCCAGCCACATTGCCAAGGCGCGCAGTCCATGCTTGCCGCACGCCCAGAACGGCCACATTGGCTCCGAGGTCGGCAGGCACAGGCTTAGACTTGTCGGCGCTCCACAAAGAACAACCGGCCAACGTGGCAGCCACTAGTGCTACCACCAGACCGCGCACAAAAAATTGGTGCCCTGACCTTGCGTTGATAGGCGACGACATGGTTATTTGGACTCCGCAGGTGTTGCGGTTGAAGAGACAGCAGAAGCCACATTCACACCTTGCAGCGAGACACCCAGCGCGTTCAGCTTGATTTCCACCAAACGGCGGTACTCAACACTGTCTTCGAACCCCTTATATGCCTTGGTGTACTCAGCAATCGCGTCCTGACGCTTGTCCTGGAGCATCAGGACGTCACCCTTGCGGTCCGCCACAACAGAGGAGAATTCCGGCGCGAAACTGCTGGATAGTTGCTTGAGTGCTTCGTCATAGTTCTTTTGATCCATGAGCACACCAGCCAATCGCAACTTGGCCAAGGCCTTGAGGCCCTCGTCTGACGATTGTTCTGCAACCCACATAAGCGCCTCTTTGGCGCCTTCGACATTACCAGTGCCCTGCATGGCCTTGGCGAGGGTCAAGCCTGCCTGCCCAGCTTGGACAGTCCCTGCATATTTAGACTTCAGATCGGCAAAAGCTTGTTCCATGCGGACGTTATCGGCAGACCGCGCAGCCACATCCACAGCATCAAACAACGCAGCCGCCTGGGTGGCCTGCCGGGTTTGCCAGTACTGGTAACCGTTCCAAGCAGCCGCTGCACCTGCAACGACAATGACCACGGAGCTGATCAACGTGCCCCAGGTGTTCCAAAAATGCTTGAGCTGGTCTAGCTGCTCTTGTTCTTCAAGGTCGAGATGATTTGCCATGGAATGTGATTGGGTTAGCGGGTGGATTGTAGGGTGGCCGACCATTGCGCGACCAAGTCCAGCGGGCGCTCGGTTTGCTCACCTGCGCCATCACGCAAGGCTTTGACAGTCACCATGCCACGAGACAGCTCATCATCGCCAAACACCAGCGCGTGCATTGCACCACTGGCATCAGCCTTCTTGAATTGCGATTTCATACTGCCCATGCCCTCCAGCGAAGGGGCCGCGTGCATCTGGACACGAACACCATGTTGGCGCAATTGCTCGACAGTAGCCACAGCCCGAGGTAACGCGGCCGCCGAAGGGACAATGGCATAGACGTCCGGAACCAGCAAAGGGGTGGCACTTTGCTGCTCCTTGAGCAACTCCAGTACCCTTTCGACCCCCAACGCCCAACCCACCGCCGGTGCGGCCTTGCCACCGATTTGTTCGATCAAGTAGTCGTAGCGCCCCCCACCGCAGATCGTGCCCTGCGAGCCCAACTGATCCGTCACAAACTCGAACACAGTGAGGTTGTAGTAGTCCATGCCACGCACCAGGCGAGGATTGACAGTCCAAGCTATCCCGTTGGCATCAAGAATGGCCTTGACGGCATTGAAATGAGCCAAAGACTCCTGACCCAGAAAGTCAATCAAACGAGGCGCTGCTTCCACCAGCGACTGCATCGCGGGATTCTTGGTGTCGAGGATACGCAGAGGGTTGCTGTGCAGCCGCCGACGCGCCTCCTCGTCAAGAGCATCGACGTGCTGTTCCAGATACGCGATCAATGCAGCACGGTGAGCCTTGCGCTCGTCCGGCTGCCCCAAACTGTTGAGTTCGAGACGCACATTCTGCAGGCCAAGGTCGCGCCACAGGGCACTCGCCAGAAGAATCAACTCGGCATCGACCTCGGCACCCGGAAACCCCAGTGCCTCGGCGCCGATCTGGTGAAACTGGCGGTAGCGTCCGCGTTGGGGACGCTCATGACGAAACATGGGGCCCATGTAGTACAGGCGCTTACCGCCGTCGTACAACATGGAGTGCTCTGCAACCGCACGCACCACACCAGCTGTCGCTTCGGGGCGAAGCGTCAGCTGCTCCCCATTGAGACGGTCCTCAAACGAGTACATCTCTTTCTCGACAATGTCGGTGACCTCGCCCAATCCACGTACAAACAACGGTGTGGGTTCGACAATGGGTGTGCGGATATTGCGATAGGCGTAGCGCGCCATCAGGTCGCGCACCTTAGCCTCCAGCCACTCCCAGCGGGCAGATTCCGGAGGCAGGATGTCGTTCATGCCCTTCACCGCAACCAGCTTCTCTGGTTTGGACGAGGGACTGCTTTTTTCGTTACTCACAGCGCTTCTTTTCTATGTCTGGCGGAAATTTACATAAGCTGGACAGACCACCTCCCGAGGCTTTACGGTGCGGGTGGCTGCAGCACTACCGGTCAAGCAGCAGACACCCCGGCGCCAAAACGCTTTTCGATGTACTGCTCGACGATGCGATGGAATTCATTGGCGATATCGTCACCGCGCAGGGTCATTGCCTTCTCGCCATCAATGAAGACAGGGGCGGCAGGCGCCTCACCCGTCCCCGGCAGACTGATTCCAATGTCTGCGTGCTTGCTTTCACCCGGGCCATTGACGATGCAGCCCATAACTGCAACCCGTAGCGATTCCACACCCGGATAACGCACGCGCCACACAGGCATTTGCGCACGCAGGAAATCGTCGATTTGCTTGGCCAGGTCCTGAAAGGTGGTGCTGGTGGTACGGCCACATCCCGGGCAAGCGGTAACGCTGGGCACAAAAACCCGCATGCCCAAGGCCTGCAAGATTTCGGATGCCACAACCACCTCTTGGGTACGCGCCTCGCCGGGCTGGGGTGTCAACGACACACGAATCGTGTCGCCAATACCCTCTTGCAGCAGCACAGACAATGCGGCCGCCGAAGCAACCGTTCCCTTGGTTCCCATACCGGCTTCGGTGAGACCCAGGTGCAAAGCGTAGTCGCAACGGCGTGCCAACTCGCGGTACACCGAAATCAGATCCTGCACTCCGCTGACTTTGCACGACAAGATGATCTGGTTGCCGTCCATCCCCATGGCCTCTGCACGACGTGCAGATTCAATGGCCGATGTGATGAGGGCCTCGTACATGACCTGACGAGCCTCCCATGGATTGCTGCGGCGGCTGTTCGTATCCATCAGCTCAGCCAGCAACTCCTGATCGAGACTGCCCCAGTTGACACCGATGCGCACAGCCTTGTTCCAGCGCATGGCAGCCTCGATCATTTGACCAAATTGCTTATCGCGCTTGTCACCTTTGCCCACATTGCCAGGGTTGATTCGGTACTTGGACAAAGCCTGGGCGCAGTCCGGAAACTCGGTGAGCAGGCGGTGTCCGTTGTAGTGAAAATCGCCCACCAAGGGAACGTTCTCACCCATGCGATCCAGTTGCTCTCGGATGTACGGTACCGCTGCAGCAGCTTCTGGCGTATTAACGGTGATGCGGACAAACTCCGACCCCGCCTGAGCGAGCTCCTTGACCTGAATCGCGGTCCCAATGGCATCGACGGTGTCGGTGTTGGTCATGGACTGCACGCGCACGGGAGCATCCCCCCCCACGGTCACCACACGCGAACCCCAGACAACTTTCGCTTGGCGCGAACGTCTAGGTAAGGGCGAAGCAATCGCCACCGGCCCAAAATCAATCGGGGAGTTTTCCACTATTTCACCTCGAAACGCGCCACGTTTTCACGGGCGACTGCCGTCAGATCAAACGGCTTTCCTCGAACAATCACTTCCGTCGCGTCAGCGCGACCGACAATCACCGCCAGGGGCGTGGGTGCCGACACCGATACCGACTCTCCCGCCGCCAGATTGCGTTGCAACGCCAGTGCACCATTGGCATCGCGAACTTGCACCCATGACGCACCGCGCGCGCGCAGCACCAGGAGACCGGAGGGAGCATCTGCCGCGCCATCAGCGGCCGAAACAGCGCCCGCAGACACGCCACTGCCAGCGGCAGCAGGCGCTGGAGGTGCAGCGGAAGGTGGCGCAGCAGACACAGGCACCGAAGCCGCCGAAGCAGCGGCGGGCGATGCAGAAATAGATGCATCGGCGGGGCGCTCCAACGTTGGTGGCACCACTGCAGGTGCAGGCTCGGAGGCATTGGCCGGCAAAGCATCTGGCACCGCAACGGGCACTGGATCGGAAGAATCCCCTGGCGTGGAATGCCGAGGGACAAAGAACAAAACCACAGCTCCCACCAACAGTGCAAGAACGACCAACACCACCGAACGCGAGCCGGAACCTGAACCCGCGAATGACGCCGAAGAGGACGACGAAGATTTGCCGGCACTACCCTTCACAGGTGCATTGATACCCGCGCTGTCCACAGACAGACGAGGACTTTGACTTTGGGGAAGCAAAGACAAAATGGGCGCTGGGTCAATTTTGAGGGTACGGCAAACACTCGAAGCCAGCGCGCGCACAAATACGGTGTCAGGCAGCACTGTGTAGTTATCTGCCTCCAGGGCTTCCAACTTGCTGACGGGTACTTTCAACGCAACCGCCAGGGCTGCGATGTGCATGCCTGCCGCCTGCCGGGCCTCCTTGAGCAAGCCGCCCGCCGTCACTCCGCTCTCCACCACCTCACTCATTGAAAGCCCCACGTTCGTATGCACCCAGCTCCCTGGAATCCGGGAAGCGCTTGCGCAACTGAGCAGCCAGTTGCCTCATTGCCACGGTGTCGCCCAAAGCCCGCTCCACCTTGATGCCCAGCCACAACGATTCAGAGTTGGCGAAATCGCTGTTGTTGAGCCGTCGAATGTAAAACTGCGCACGCGACAACTCGTTGCGCCGCAGCAAGAGCGCTGCGAGGTGATAACCGACCACCGGATTCGCAGCATCGAATTCATAGGCCTTCAAGAAAGACTGTTCCGCTTCGGGAAACTGTCCCGCCCCTGACTGGCACAGGCCACGGGCCATCCACGTTTTGCCACGCGCTGTATAGGCGGGGTTGGCAATGGCTCGGACAAAATATTGGTCGGCCTCCACGTACTTTTGCTGCTGGCACATCAGCCAGCCATAGTTGTGCAGTACGTTGGAGTCATTTGCCCTTAGCGACAAGGCACGGCGGAAACTGTCTTCGGCCTGTGCATAGTCACTCAGGCGCATGTAAATCAGGCCACGAAGATTGAAAGCATCGGCATAAGAAGGATCTGCAGCCAGCGACTGCTTGACTTCATCCAGTGCGACCGCCGTTTGCCCCAATTCAAAATAGTTGGAGGCCAACTCCAGCCGGATGCGAGCGCGGCGCCGCGACTCAGGCTCATCGGACGGAGTCACCAAGCCTGCATCGGCGTCACTGACTGCAGACGATGCGTTTGTTGCACACCCCTGGAGCGCCCATATGCAAACCACCGCACTGCATGCCGTGAGTGTCCAGCGGCCAATATGCTGCCAGCGTCCAACCATTCCCGCCATGTAGAGCCTCCTTGAAGTTTGCCAACTGCCTGATCAAGTCACCGGTTTGAGCACGATTGTGCGCTGCTTTGCCATGCGTTCTGCGGCCCGGGTACGATCTTTGACATCCCCAGCCAATTGACCGCACGCCGCGTCAATGTCATCACCGCGCGTCTTGCGCACCGTGGTGATAATGCCCGCGTCACTGAGTATCTTGGCAAAGGCCTGCACCTGATTTTGCGGGGACCGCAACAGCCCTGATGCGGGAAACGGATTAAAAGGAATCAGATTGAACTTGCAGCGAATACCACTGCGCTTGACCAACTCGATCAGTTGGCGCGCATGCTCCGTCTGGTCATTGACACCATCAAGCATGCAGTATTCGAACGTGATGAAGTCACGGGGTGCATGCGCCAAATAGCGGTTGCAAGCGTCCAGCAACTCCTCGATCGGATACTTGCGATTGAGCGGAACCAGGTTGTCGCGCAGGGGGTCATTGGGTGCGTGCAGCGACACCGCCAATGCCACGGGACAGTCTTGCGCAAGGCGGTCCATCATGGGCACGACGCCCGATGTAGACACCGTCACGCGGCGGCGCGACAGGCCATACCCGTGATCGTCCAGCATTACTTTGAGCGCAGGTACTAATGCCGAATAGTTTTGCAGCGGCTCCCCCATGCCCATCATGACCACATTCGAGATCACACGGTCTTCAGTCTGCAAGCGCTTGCGCAGGGAGTGCTCTGCAAACCACAGCTGGGCGACGATCTCACCCGTCGTCAGATTGCGACTGAAACCCTGATGGCCTGTAGAACAGAAGCGGCAACCGACAGCGCAGCCCGCCTGCGATGACACACAGAGGGTTCCACGATCATCCTCCGGGATGAACACGGCCTCCACCGCGTTGCCATCACCCACATCAAACAGCCACTTCACAGTGCCGTCCGAGGACACATGCTCTGAAACAACGGGCAGTGACTCGACCTGCGCGCAGCCCTTGAGCTTGTCACGCAAGGCCTTGGCCAAGTCGCTCATGGCGTCGAAATCGCTGGCACCGCGCTGATGAATCCAACGAAACAGCTGGGTGGCGCGGAAGCGCTTTTCCCCCAGCCGCTCGCAAAACGCCGCCAGACCGTCGAGGTCGAATTCCAGCAGATTCGTGCTCATGGTGCCAAACCCACTGGAGACCAGGCATAGCTACCCCCATGACACTGGACTCCCACCAAGGTGGGTGCGGGCATGGGGAGCATCACCATCTCAGCGCGAGTAGATATTCAGGCCGGGGAAGAAGAATGCCACTTCGGCCTGTGCGGTTTCAGCGGCGTCGGAGCCGTGCACAGCGTTAGCGTCGATGCTGTCAGCGAAGTCGGCGCGGATGGTGCCAGCTTCTGCCTTCTTGGGGTCGGTTGCGCCCATGAGTTCACGGTTCTTGAGGATGGCGTTCTCGCCTTCCAAGGCCTGGATCATCACAGGGCCGGAGATCATGAAGTCCACCAGGTCCTTGAAGAAAGGACGCTCTTTGTGCACTGCATAGAACTGCTCGGCTTCCAGGCGCGACAGGTGGGCCATGCGGGCTGCCACGACCTTGAGGCCGGCAGCTTCAAAACGAGCGTATATCTGACCGATGACGTTCTTGGCCACTGCGTCGGGCTTAATGATGGAGAGAGTGCGTTCGATTGCCATGTTGATTTCCTGAATGGTTGTTGCTGTGATTCGTTTGTCCACCGGACAAAGCCCTCGATTCTAACCGGGGAGCGTGAAGGCAGGAGCACTCAGCGCCCACCACCTCCGCGCCGGGGACCGCCGCCACCGGGGCGTCGTTTGTCCTGGCGGTGGCGCGAGAGGCTGTCCATGCCGATGTAGCCCACCGACGTTTTCATCGGATCGGGCTGTGCCGAGCCCCCACGCTGGCGATCTCCCCCTGCAGCGTTGTTGCCACGGGCAGGGCCCTGGCCGCCATCGCGGCGCGGTTTCTGGCCACGGGGGCCACCAGGGGCGGCTGGCTGCGACATGTCCCGACGCGAGCCATCACCGCGTGGTCCACCACGGCCACGGTTGCGCGGCTTGCCATTGCGCCCGCCAGCACCAGCCCCTTCAGGACGTCCCTCAACAGGCTCGGGGTGCCCAGCACCTGCGGCCTGAACCAGTGCGCGGATATCACTCTCGTCCAGTTCCAGCCAGGCTCCGCGCTTGAGGCCGCGCGGCAGCACCATGGCACCGTAGCGGATGCGGATCAGGCGACTGACCGCATGACCCACCGATTCGAGCATGCGGCGTACTTCACGGTTGCGGCCTTCGGAGATGGTGACCCGGTACCAGCAGTTGGAACCCTCTCCACCACCGTCCTCGATGGAGCCAAACGATGCCATGCCGTCATCCAGGCGCACGCCATCCAGCAGTTTTTGTTTTTCCTCGTTGCTCAGAGCACCCAGCACCCGAACGGCGTACTCGCGCTCCAACCCAAAGCGTGGATGCATCAATTTGTTCGCCAGCTCGCCCGAGCTGGTGAACAGCAAGAGCCCCTCCGTGTTCAAGTCCAGGCGTCCTACCGACTGCCACTTGCCCTGCATGAGCCGGGGCAGCTTGCGAAAGACGGTGGGTCGATTCTGGGGATCGTCATGGGTCACGACCTCGCCCACAGGTTTGTGATATGCGATTACGCGCGCCGGAGGGGGGTCGATGCGATAGCGGATCGGCTTGCCGTTGACCTTGACATGATCGCCAAACTGAATGCGCTGTCCGATGTGAGCAGGTTCGTTGTTGACCGAGATCCGCCCCTCCAGGATCAATTGCTCCATCTCCAGCCGCGATCCCAGCCCTGCCTGGGCCAGCACCTTGTGCAGTTTAGGTGTCTCGACCTGCGGCAGCAGCACCCGCTTCTGCGGCACCGCGTCTGCGGAGGCATCTTCTTCGTCGAAACGACCGGAGACTACATCCTCAAACTGATAGCCCTCCACGACAGGGGCAGCTCTGCGCTTGTCGCGCCCTGCCCCATCAGGACGCTGAGGCCGTTCACGAGATTCGCCACGAGGGGGCCTCCCTGCCTGCCGAGTATTGCCCTCGCCGTCGGCTGCCGATACGACCGCCTCAGGAGATATCGAGTCCATGACGACCGCCTGCACCTGGGCCACAGGCACCTCTGGCGCCGCAGCCTCCGACACAGGCACCGAAGTACCGACCTGCATCGCCACCACAGCTTCAGGCACCGCTTCCTCGGCAAGGACAGCTTCCGCCTTTTTGCGAGGAGCCCGCTTGGCAGCCGGCTTTTTGGCAGCGGGCACCGTATCAGCAGCATTCAACCCATGCACTTCGGCCGGATTTTCGGAGGTCGATTCGTTCATCAAGTATTTCCCTGGATACCACCCGGGGTATCAGCATGGTCGTCGTGGAGATCAGTCTCCACATTCTGAAAAAAATCATCCACGGGCCGCTTACCACCCGTATCAGTCACAGCCTCCACAGACTCCACTGGCTCTTGCCCACCGAATTCGTGCGGCAAAACCGCCAGCAGATCAGGCTCACCCCCGATGGCTCCCTGGGCGGCGGCAGCCATGGCTTCCAACACATTCGCATTGCCTGTCGGGTCATCGAGCACCGGCAGTTGGTCCAGAGACTGCAGGCCCATATCGTCCAGAAACTGGCGGGTCGTGGCGAACAACGCCGGGCGCCCCACCGTTTCGCGGTGGCCAATGACCTCCACCCAACCCCGGTCTTCCAACTGTTTGATGATCAGGCTGTTGACCGTCACACCCCGAATGTCCTCGATATCCCCGCGCGTGACCGGTTGCCGGTAGGCAATGATGGCCAGGGTTTCCATGGTGGCCCGGGTGTAGCGCGGCGGTTTTTCGGGATGCAGACGGTCCAGGTATTCACGCATTTCAGGACGGCTCTGGAAGCGCCATCCCGTTGCCACATGTACCAACTCCACCCCACGCTGCGCCCAATCAAGCTGCAGTTCCTGCAACAGCACCTTGAGGGTGTCGGACCCCAGCGCGTCGTTGAACAACACCCGCAGCTCGCGCACGGGCACGGGCTGCTGCGCGCAGATCAACGCAGTTTCGAGGACCCTTTTGGCATCCACCGTGTTCATGGTTCAGCGATTCCTGGAAAAGTGCCACGCGTTGCAACGGGTGTCACATCAACAGCAGGGGCAATCATTGGTGCACCGCGCAATGGCGCTGGTGCGTTGGTAGAGCCCGGCGGGATTCCGGCTGCGGGCTAGGGCCGTCACGGCCGTTCAGGGCGCATTGTAGCCCAGGCCCCATTCTGACAGCGCCCGGCGCATATCGTCGGGTACAGGGGCACGGAACTCCAGAGGATCCCCCGTCACCGGATGCGCAAAAGCCAACCGGTAGGCGTGCAGGGCCTGGCGTTGCAAGGCCCCGACCGGCGCGCCACCGTACAAGGCATCGCCCACCAAAGGATGGCGCAGAGACGCCATGTGCACGCGAATCTGGTGCGTGCGCCCGGTGTGCAAGGTGCACTGCACCCAGCAACCACGCTCGCTTCCCTCCAGACACAGGAAATCCGTGCGGGCGGTTTTGCCAGGGTGTACCGCCAAGTCCACCACCGCCATGCGCAGGCGATTGCGAGGGTCCCGCCCGATGGGGGCATCCACCGAGCGGGTCGCCCCCCCCGTCCAGGCACCATGCGCCATGGCCACGTACTGGCGCTTGACCTTGCGCTCGGCAATCAGCGCCACCAGGGCGTCCATGGTCGCACGGTCCCGGGCGACCACCATAAGACCGCTGGTGTCCTTGTCCAGGCGGTGAACGATACCAGCCCGTGGCACCCGCAGTGCCTTGTCGTCGCGGGCCAGCAGGCCGTTGAGCAGGGTGCCGCTCCAGTTGCCTGGCGCAGGGTGCACAACCAAGCCTGCGGGCTTGTTCACCACCAGCAAGTGCTCGTCTTCGTACACCACATCAATCGCCATGGGCTCAGGCCGGAAGGCCTGGCTTTGGAGGGTGGGCCGCATCTCCAGCACCACCAGGTCACCAGCCTTGACCCGCGCGGCTGCCTTGAGAGCAGGCTTGCCATTGAGGCTGACCAGCCCCTGGGCCAGCAATTGCTGAAGATAGCTGCGGGAGAACTCGGGAACCAGCTCCACCAGCGCACGGTCCAGCCGCTCGGCGTGCTGGCCTGGGCCCATCTGCAACGAGCGCAGCTCGCTGTCCGCGTCGGCCAGGGCTTCCGATTCATCGGCCAGCAGCAGGGAATCGCCCTCCTGCGCTGTCGTCGCCTCAGACGCTTCGGGACCACCGCCCGGCGAGTGATCCGCCATCGGACTCAACGGGATGGCAGATAGCGTATGGGATCGACCGGCTTGCCCTGCCGGCGGATTTCAAAGTGCAGCTTGACGCGGTCTGCGTCGGTGTTGCCCATCTCGGCGATCTTCTGGCCCTTGCGCACCGCCTGGTCTTCCTTGACCAACAGGGTCTGGTTGTGTGCGTAAGCGGTGAGGAACGTGTTGTTGTGCTTCAGGATGACCAGGTTGCCATAGCCGCGCAGACCGGCACCGGCATAGACCACACGGCCATCCGCCGCCGCCAGTACCGGGTCACCTGCCTTGCCGGCAATGTCGAAGCCCTTGTTGCGTGCCTCGTCAAACCCGGCAATCAGCGAACCCGATGCAGGCCAGATGAACGCCAACTCATCCTCGCCCGCTGGCGCTGCCGCAGGTGCCGGCGTGGCTGGCGCCACCGCCACCACCGTGCCCGACGCAGCAGAGGCAGCAGGCTTGGTGCCGCTGGCGGCCGATGCAGGAGCCGCAGCGGGCGTGCTGGCTGGAGCGACGGAGGATGATGTGACCGGGCGTGTCACCACCCCGCTCTCAGAGGCCACAACCGCCGGGGCAGCGGACGGAGGAAGCACGCGCAGCACCTGACCGACTTCGATCAGGTTGGCGTTTTCCAGATTGTTCCAGCGGGCAATGTCTTTCCAGCTTTGCCCAGACTCCAGGCCGATGCGAATCAGGGTATCCCCAGGCTTGACCGTGTAGTAACCCGGCTTGCCGGCGTTTTCCGCACCAGGCAGAGGCTTGATGGGGGTACCCACCACCACGCCCGGCTGTGCTGCGGGCGCTGGGGCAGAAGACGACGAAGAGGTGCCCCGATCTTCCACAGGAGCCTTGTTCATGCGGGTGCCACAGCCGGAGAGCACCAGCCCCGCCATTGCCACGGTAAAACCCACCACAAGACCACGCGATACGAACATAAGCAATTCCCTTTACGCAATCCCCGATTTTAGGGGGACAAAATGCACGGGTTCGAGCACGTTTTGTTTCAATCCGTGCGGGGTTTTGTCGATCACCAGCAACATTTGCTGCCCGCCCGTCAGTGCCATGGGTGCCACCAGACGCCCCCCCACGGCCAATTGATCACACCAGGCCAGGGGCACAGCATCGCCCCCGGCTGCGGCAATGATGGCCGCGTACGGAGCACCTTTGGCATAGCCGAGCATGCCGTCGCCAAACAGCAGGTGCACGTTGGCCAGGCGGAACGGCCGCAAGTTGTCGCGCGCCTTGTCGTGCAGGCCACGCAGGCGCTCCAGCGTGTACACCTCGCGGGCCAGCAGGCTCAGCACTGCAGCCTGGTAGCCGCAGCCCGTCCCAATTTCCAGCACACGCCCCAGCCCGCCATGGCGGGCGCTCTCTGCGCCCAGCAGCAGCTCACACATGCGAGCCACCACGCTGGGCTTGGAGATGGTCTGGCCCAAGCCTATCGGCAGGCTGGTGTCTTCGTAGGCCTGGTTGACCAGGGCACTGTCCACAAACCGGTGGCGCTCCACAGCGCCCATGGCCTGCAGCACAGGGGCCAACGTGATGCCGCCCGCCGCCAGTTTTTGCACCATCCGCGCCCTGACGGCCGACGAATCCAGCCCCACTCCGGCAGGTGTCGCGGCCACCGCCGGCTTCCGCTGTGCGGGGGAAGACGGCGCTACCGCCGGCTTGCCCATAGCGGGGTTACCGGACACCGGCAGCTTGGCCGGAAACCCCGGGCGGCGCTGCATCACGCCCCGGGGGCGGCAGCCGCCCCCGCCGCCAAACGGGCGGCGGTCTGCGCCCAGTAGCCGAGGTTGTCGTGATCGGTCAGATCCACCTTGAGGGGCGTGATGGACACATGGCCCTGGGCCGTGGCATGAAAGTCCGTGCCTTCTGCATCGTCCTTGGCAGCACCGGCACCGCCGATCCAGTACATGGCTTCGCCCCGGGGGCTTTCCTGCACGATGACCCGTTCCGCCGCATGGCGGCGCCCCAGGCGGCACAGCTTGGCCGGGCGCAAGGCCTCCAGCGGCATGTTGGGGATGTTCACATTGAGCAGCCACGGGGTTTCGTTGACCAGTTGCTGCGCACGCATCTGCGCCACCAGTTCACGCGCCTTGGCCGCAGCAGCCTCCAGCTCGGCCCAGCCCTTGTCCACTTGTGAAAAAGCGATGGCCGGAACGCCAAAAAGATATCCCTCCATGGCAGCACCCACCGTGCCGGAATAGATCGTGTCGTCGCCCATGTTGGCGCCATTGTTGATGCCCGATACCACCAGGTCGGGCCGGTAGCCCAGCAAGCCAGTCAGAGCGATGTGCACGCAGTCTGCCGGGGTGCCGTTCACATAGCGAAAACCATTCGCCGCCTTGTGCACATACAGCGGTGAATGCAGTGTCAGCGCGTTGGACTTGGCACTGTTGTTATGTTCTGGCGCAACGACCTCCACCTCGACCCCTTCGAGGGTCTTGAGCGCATCATGCAGCGCGACGATGCCGGGGGCCTGGAAGCCGTCGTCATTGGAAATCAGGATCTTCATGGTCTGAGTAGGGGTTGCAACGGATTGTAGGTGGGCAGGCCATTGCTGCGCCCGAGGGCGCCAGAGAAGCCGCCGCCGCAGCCCGTCGCTCGTGGGACATCCGGCACGCCAGCGCCCCACCTATCATGCGGGCCATCATTGACAAGACCGACTGACAGGAGACTTCCCCATGCATGCCTGGCTTTGCACCAACCCCACCGGCGTCGAGGCACTTGCCTGGACGGAGCTGCCCACCCCCACCCCCAAGGCGGGCGAGGTGCTCATCGAGATCAAGGCCGCCAGCCTGAACTTCCCCGACCTGCTGATCGTGCAGAACAAGTACCAGATGAAGCCGCCGCTGCCCTTTGTGCCCGGCTCGGAATACGCTGGCGTGGTGGCTGCCGTAGGCGAAGGCGTCACGCACCTCAAGGTCGGCCAGAACGTGGCCTGCCTGTCGGGCACCGGCGGCTTTGGCACCCACACCATTGCCCCCGCAGCCCTGTGCATGCCGTTGCCAGACGGCTTTTCGCATGTCGATGCAGCCGCTTTCATCATGATCTACGCCACGTCGCACCATGCGCTGGTGGACCGCGCACAGCTCAAGGCGGGCGAGACCGTGCTGGTGTTGGGCGCTGCCGGGGGCGTGGGCACGGCCGCCATCCAGATCGCCAAGGCCATGGGCGCACGTGTGATTGCCGCCGCATCCAGCGACGAAAAGTGCGCGCTGTGCACGTCCATCGGAGCCGACGCGACCATCAACTACAGCAAGGACAACCTGCGCGAGGCCATCAAGACCCTCACGGACGGCAAGGGCCCCGACGTGATCTATGACCCCGTGGGCGGCGACTTTGCCGAGCCCGCGTTCCGCTCCATCGCCTGGCGCGGCCGCTATCTGGTGGTCGGGTTTGCGTCCGGCCCCATCCCGGCCCTGCCGTTCAACCTGGCGCTGCTCAAGGGCGCGTCCATCGTCGGCGTGTTCTGGGGCGACTTTGCCAAGCGCGAACCCAAGGCCAACGCCGCCATGATGGGCGAGCTGGCACAGTGGTATGCCCAGGGCAAGATCAAACCCGTGATCGACCGCACCATGCCCATGGCCGAGCTGCCCGCCGCCTACGCCCACATGGGCTCGCGCGGGGTGATGGGCAAGCTGGTCATGGTGAACTGACGGCCAGCCGCCCCCTTTGGAACGTGTGGGCAGATCTCGCAAGGGGTCCTCCCCATGTTCCTGGCTGGCATACCCGTGTGGCCCGGTGTGCCAGCACGCACAGCGCCTTGCCTGTGTCACACTTGTGCATTCCAGCCTCCTGACACTGGTGCCCGCCCATGGCCGACCGACCACCTTCCGAGATCGCGCGCGAGACGCTCAAACAACTGGCCGCTCGCCGACTGGCCCCCACGCCAGACAACTACCTCGCGATCTACGATGAAATAGCGGGCATCCGCAGCCCGCAGCCTTTCCCCGAGGGACCGCTGAGCAGCATCCAGCGTGTGCTGCCCGGCCAGACACCTGCGCAAAAACGCCTGCTGGGCCAGTTCGAACGCGCCATCATCACCAAGGACTGGACATCGCTGCAAAGCGTGATGGTGGGTTACGCCAACCTGGGTTTGCACCCGGCCACTGCCTCCAAACCCATCGAGGTGGCCGATGCGCCCACCGCACTGGGCGAACTGCCCGCCGAGTTTGCCGAAGCCCTGGCCCGCCTCATCGACAACACCCTGCCCGCCCTGGGTGACGACGATCCCCGCGTCATCGACATGGCGCAGCAGCTCATCACCTTTCTGCGCGAACCCACGCCCCTGGTGACCACCGCGCAGCTCATGCTGGGCAACTTCAGCTACCGCCTGTCGTTCGCCACCGAAGAACAAGCCTCCATCCGCGCGAGCCTGCTCGAGCTGCTGCACATGATCTTCGAGAACATCGCCGTGCTCAGCGTGGACGACCGCTGGCTGCAGGGCCAGGCCGAGGCGCTGATGAGTGCCTCGACCCCGCCCCTGACGCTGCGGCGGCTGGACGATGTGCAGCGCCGGCTCAAGGACGTGATCTTCAAGCAGACCGAAGCCAAGGCGCGGTCGCTGGAGGCGCAAGAGCAGATGAAGGAAATGCTGGCCACCTTCATCGAGCGGCTGGCGCGCATCACCGCATCCAGCACCAGCTACCAGGGCACCATGGAGCGCTGCGCGGACCTGATCGGCAAGGCCAGCACGCTGCAAGAGATTGCCCCGGTGCTGCAGGAGGTGATGAGCGCCACCCGCGCCATGGCGCTCGACAGCCGCGTGACCCACGATGAGCTGCAGGACCTGCGCGAGCGAACCGAGGCCAAGCGCGCCGAGGTCGCCAAGCTGCAGGAAGAACTGGACCGCGCCAGCGCCCAGGCCCGCCACGACCCGCTGACCGGCAGCCTCAACCGCAAGGGCCTGGACGAGGCCGTGGAACGCGAGATCGCCCGCGCCCGCCGCCTGGGCTCGTCCCTGTGCCTGGCGCTGCTGGACGTGGACAACTTCAAGACCATCAACGACCGGCTGGGCCACGCGGGGGGCGACGCTGCCCTGGTGCACCTGGCGCAGGTCACGCGCGAGGTCATGCGGCCGCAGGACTTGCTGGCACGGTACGGCGGCGAAGAGTTCGTGATCGTGCTGCCCGACACCACCGTCGAAGCCGGCGTGGCGGCCATGACCCGCTTGCAGCGCGAACTGACCACGCGCTTCTTCTTGCAAGGCACCGAGAAGGTGCTCATCACCTTCAGCGCGGGCGTGGCCCAGTTGGTCGAGAGCGAGAGCGCCACCGACGCCATCGTGCGGGCCGACCAGGCGATGTATCTGGCCAAGCGCTCGGGCAAGAACCGGGTGATGGCGGCGTGACCACCTCCCCCCTGTGTCGCCTTCGGCGCCATCCCCCCAGAGGGGGACGCCACCAGCGCCACGGGGCGGCCCTTGTGCGGCGGCCACTGGTCTGGGTTGCGTCAGTTTCTGAGCACGGCGCCCGACGCAAAGGGCAGCTGAATTGACATCCGAGCAAAGACGGCAGTTCCTGCGCAACGCAGCCCTGGCTGCCTCCGTCGCCACCCTCCCCCGCTGGGCCTGGAGCAATCCGCCCGCGCTGCAAAACAACCCCTTTGCCCTCGGCGTCGCCAGTGGTGACCCGGCGCCTGATGGCGTGGTGCTCTGGACGCGGCTCTTGCTCGTCGATCCAGCGCAGATCCTGAGCACCCACACCGTGCGGTGGGAGGTGGCGCACGACGCTGGGTTTGCCCAGATCGTGCAAAAGGGCGAGGCCACTGCGCTGCCCGCGCTGGGCCACAGCGTGCATGTGGAGCTGCAAGGCCTGCAACCCGCACGCTGGTACCACTACCGCTTCATGCTGGGCGACGCGGTGAGCGCCACGGGCCGCACGCGCACCGCGCCTGCGGTGGGCGACATGCCCGGGGCGCTGCGGGTGGCGTTTGCCTCGTGCCAGCGCTGGGAGCATGGGCACTACGCGGCGTGGCGCCATCTGGCCGCCGACCAGCCGGACCTGGTGCTGTTCCTGGGCGACTACATCTACGAATACGCCACACCCAAAACCACCACCGATCTGGCGCGCACCCACAGCCTGCGCCACGCCACCACGCTGGCCGACTACCGCGACCGCTACGCCCTGCACAAGAGCGACCCGGCCCTGCAGCTGGCCCACGCCGCCTGCCCGTGGGCCGTGACTTGGGACGACCACGAGGTGCAAAACGACTATGCCGCCGAGGCAAGCCGTGGCGAGAGCCCGGGCAGCGCCGCCTTTCTGGCCCAGCGCAGTGCGGCCTGGCAGGCGTTTTACGAGAATATGCCGCTGCGCACGACCAGCCTCCGGGGCCCCGCGTCCGCCACCGGCTGGGACACGCTGCAGATCTACCGCCGCCTGCGCTGGGGCCGACTGGCGCACATCCACCTGCTCGACAGCCGCCAGTACCGCAGCTGGCAGGCCTGCCGCACGCCCGAGGCCAGCAGCGCACCCGCCGTGCGCCCCGCCGACTGCGCAGAGCTGGCCCAGCCACAGCGCAGCCTGCTGGGCAGCGCGCAAGAGCGCTGGCTGGACGCGGGCCTGGCCGCCGACACGGCCAGCGCACAGGCCACACGCTGGAGCGTGATCGCACAGCAGACGCTGTTCTCGCCGCGCCACTACCCCTCTGGCACGGTGCCCACCGACGCCTGGGACGGCTACCCCGCCGCACGCCAGCGCCTGCTGCAATCGGTGACCCGGCACACGCCGCGCAACACGGTGCTGCTGGGCGGAGACATCCACCAGAACTACGTCTGCCGCGTGCATGGCGATGCCGCGCGCGCCGACTCGGCCGTGGTGGCCAGCGAGTTCTGTGGCACGTCCATCAGTTCGCGGTCGGGCACCACGCAGGCCAAGGTGGACGCCATCGTCCGCCACAACCCGCATGTGCTGCTGGCACGCTGCGACCAGCGCGGCTACGGCCTGGCCGACATCACCCCCACGCGCTGGTCCACCACGCTGCGTGTGGTGGACGACCCGCTGCGCGCTGACAGCGGCGCCTCCACGCTCGCCCGGTTTGTGGTGGAAGACGGCCGCGCAGGGCCCCAGGCGGCCTGAGGCGACCTGGGAAGGCGTGAGCCGACCCGCCGGGCAGGCAAGCCTCTGGTCGTTGCGCCCCGCCAGGGCCCAGGGATGGCCTGTGAACCGCCGCTGACGGTCGGTAACAACTATCTTTTTGATAGCTGCTCAGGCATATTGCACTAGCGCTACCGCCGCAAAACACCTTCAATCGGTGCACAAACCCCAGGGGCAGCCTCCTGCGCGCCCTCGCAGGCTGCAGCAAGGCCCCTTACCATGGCCGCTTCGCTGCTTGCACCCACAGGAGACCCGCATGACACCCACTGCCCTGCCTGCCACGTCGCACCTGCGCCGCCCGTTCAGTCGCAACCTGCTGGCCCCTGCGGCCCTCGCCACCCTGATGGCCCTGACAGGTTGCGCCGGTGCTCCCTCCCAGTTCGCCTACACCGTGCCCGCCCAGCCCGAGGGTTCGTCCGGCTACACCGAAAAACCGGGCTGGGCCACGGAGAAGTTTGCCGTGGCCGCTGCCAACCCGCTGGCCACCGATGCGGGCTACCAGATCCTCAAGGCCGGCGGCTCGGCCGTCGATGCGGCCATAGCCGTGCAGATGGTGCTGACGCTGGTGGAGCCCCAGTCCAGCGGCATCGGCGGCGGCGCCTTCCTGCTGCACAGCAACGGCAAGCTGGTGGAGGCCTACGATGGCCGCGAAACCGCGCCCGCTGCCGCCGATGAAAAGCTCTTCCTGGGTGCCGACGGCAAGCCCGTGCCCTTCTACGACGGTGTGGTGGGCGGCCGCTCGGTGGGTGTGCCCGGCACAGTGCGCATGCTGGAGATGGCGCACAAGCAGCACGGCAAGCTGCCCTGGGCCACGCTGTTCCAGCCCGCCATCACGCTGGCCGAGGGCGGCTTCAAGGTCAGCGCAAGGCTCAACACCCTGGTGAAGGCCGACGCCCACCTCAAGAAGGACCCCGTGGCCGCCGCCTACTTCTACAAGGCCGACGGCGACGCGCGCGATGTGGGCGTGAACCTGCGCAACCCCGAGCTGGCCGCTGTGCTGCGCAAGATTGCCGCTGAAGGCAGCAAGGCCCTGCACGAAGGCGAGGTCGCCCAGGCCATCGTGGACAAGGTGCAAAAGCACCCCACCAACCCCGGCAAGCTCAGCCTGGCCGACCTGGCTGGCTACCAGCCCAAGAAGCGCGAGGCGCTGTGCCACGACTACCAGGTGGCCAGCAAGGACTACCGCGTGTGCGGCTTTCCCCCCCCCAGCTCCGGGGCCATCGCCATCGGGCAGATCCTGGGCATCCTCAAGAACACCGACGCCGCCGCCAAGCCGCTGCAGGACGGCATCCCCTCGGCCGACTGGCTGCACCTGTACACCGAAGCCGCCCGCCTGGCCTTTGCCGACCGCGCGCAGTACGTGGGCGACCCCGACTTCGTGCAGCCCCCCGCCGGCAGCTGGAGCAGCCTGCTCGCCCCGGCCTACCTGGCCGAGCGTGCCAAGCTCATCGGCGCGCAGAGCATGAAGGTGGCGCAGCCCGGCAACCCCGGCGCTGTGAAGACCAGCTATGCGCCCATGCCCGACCAGCCCGAGTACGGCACCAGCCACATCAGCATCGTCGACGCGTTCGGCAATGCGGTGGCCATGACGACCACCATCGAAGACCAGTTCGGCGCGCGGCAGATGGTCAAAGGGTTTTTGCTCAACAACGAGCTCACCGACTTCAGCTTTGCCCCCGCCGACGCCCAAGGCCAGCCCATTGCCAACCGCGTGCAACCTGGCAAGCGCCCGCGCTCGTCCATGGCACCCACGCTGGTGTTCGACAAGGCCACGGGCGAGCTCTTGATGAGCGGCGGCAGCCCCGGCGGCGCGGCCATCATCCACTACACCGCCAAGACGCTCTACGGCGTGCTCAACTGGGGCCTGATGCCCCAGCAGGCCATCAACCTGCCCAACTTCGGCTCGATGAACGGCCCCACGCTGCTGGAAGAAAAACGCTTCCCACCCCCCACCGTCGAGGCCCTGCGCGCCCGCGGTGCCGAGGTGCGCGAGATGAACATGACGAGCGGCCTGCAAGCCATCACGCGCGGCCAGGCGCATGGCAAGAAGCTGTGGATGGGCGGGGCCGATCCACGCCGCGAGGGCGTGGTGATGGGCGACTGAGAGCCAGCCCTGCGCGGCCCAACATGGGGCTGCGCGCCGAGTGCGCAGCCGCCTGGGCGGGCATGGCGCGCGCCAAGGACGGACCCCGCTACAGTCTTGCCCCATGGATCTCCGAAGCCTGCGCTACTTCATCGCCGTGGTCGAGGCCGGCAGCCTCTCGCGGGCGGCGGGCAGCCTCTACATTGCGCAGCCCGCCCTCACCGCCCAGATCAAGAAGCTGGAGTCCGAGCTGGGCGCGCAGCTGCTGGAACGCTCGCACGCGGGCGTCACGCCCACACAGGCTGGCGTGCAGCTCTACCAGGACGCAAGGCGGCTTTTGAGCGACGCCTCGGCCATGCGGGAGCGCATCCAGCGCCTGCCGCAGGGGCCGGAGGGATCGGTCACGATTGCCGTGCCGTTTCTGCTGTCATCGCTGCTCATGGGCCCGTTGCTGGCGCACCTGAAGGACACGCACCCGCGTATTCGGGTGTTCGTGCTCGACGACCTCAGCCTCATGGTCAGGAAAGCCATGCTGGACCGGCGTGCGGACATCGGCGTTCTGGTCGACGCCGCGCAGGTGGAGGGCCTGCACTGCCGTCCCCTGGTGCGCGAGGCCATGTACTTTTGCGGGCACGACCCCGGCGGCACGGTGCGTGCGCTGCTGCGGCCAGTGCCTGACGCAGCAGCCACGGCCAAAGCGCCTGCTGCGCGCCGGGCTGGCGCGCGTGCCACGGCAGCGCGCGCCGCCAGCCCCACCATGCGCCCCACCATCGACTTTGCCGATGCGGCCGCACAGCCCCTGGTGCTGCAGTCGCGCCGCTACACCATCCGCCAGCGGGTCGAAGAAGCCGCCGCCGCGCGCGGTGTGGCCCTGAACATCGCCCACGAACACGACTCCGCGCGGGTGATCCGCTCGCTGTATGCGTGCGGGGGCGGCTTCACCTTCACCCCTGCCTGCGCGCTGGGGGATGCCCCTGCCTCCGGCACCGACTGGATGGTGGCCCGCGTGGTCAACCCGGAGATAACGCGCAGCTACACCCTGGCCACCGCTGCGGACCGCGAGGTGGACGGGGTGATGCAGGTGGTGATGGACGCGCTGGAGGCCGTGGTGCAGAAGCTGGTGGCATCGGGCAGGTGGGAGGCCGCAGCGTGACCCGAGTCACCGCAGTGACCTTGCTCGAATCCGCGCAGTACCAGGACGACGCCGCAGCCACGTTTGCCGCGGTGGCCGCCCAGGTGGCTGCAATCGTGCCGCAGGCGCGCATCGAACACATCGGCGCCTCGTCCATTCCCGGTGCAGTCTCCAAGGGTGACCTCGATATCTGCGTGCTGGTGCCGCCGCAAGACCATGCACCGGGCGTGGCAGCGCTCGAGGCCGCAGGCTGCAGCGCCAAGGCCGACACCCTGCGCGCGCCCGATCTTTGCATGCTGCTGTGGCCCGGCGCCACGATGGACGTTGCACTGCAGGTGGTGGCCTGCGGCTCGCCGTTCGAATGCTCTCTGCACTTTCGCGATGCCTTGCGCGCCGACCCCGCCCTGGTGGCAGAGTACAACCGGCTCAAGCAACGATTCGCATCTGAGGGGATGGACCGCTACCGCGAGGAGAAGGCTCGCTTCATCGCGCAGGTGCTGCAGGCGGCGGGCAAGCCCCTGGCCGCAGGCTGATTCCATCGTTATTCAGCGGCCTTGCCACACACGCACCAGGAGACATTGCCCATGGCATCCAAAACCACTGCATCGTCCCAACCCGCCTCCACCCTCATCGATCAGCGCATCGCAGACCTGTCCGACTGGCGCGGCCCGGTGCTGGCACGCATGCGTGCGCTCATTCATGAGGCCGCCCCCGGCGTGGTGGAAGAGTGGAAGTGGATGGGAACGCCCGTATGGTCGCTGGGCGGCATCCTCTGCACCGGCGAGAGCTACAAGGCCGCAGTGAAGCTCACCTTTTTGAAGGGCGCCGCGCTGCCGGACCCGGCGCGGCTATTTAACGCCAGCCTGGATGGCAATGCGCGGCGCGCCATCGACATCCACGAGGGCGACGTGGTGGATGCAGAGGCGTTCAAGTCGCTCATCCGCGCGGCAGTGTCACTCAACGCCGCCAAGCCCGCCAGATCCTCCGCAAAAAAGCCCGCCACCCGCACGAAGGCGGCATAACGCTGTCGCAGCCGCGCACGCAGCGTGTGCGGAAGGCACGCTACGGCAAGGGCATCAATTTCAGTGATGCCTGCCCATCAGCAATCGGTATTTCCCTGATACCCCGTCTTCTGGAACAGTGACCCCATGCCCCGCGCTCGACGGGGCCAGTGTTTCAGGAGACAGCCATTACCACCTCGCCCCCCATTCCCCCGCGCGTGGTCGCCAACGTCGGCGCCCTCGTGGCGCGCAGCGCCCGTGCCCATGCCCGCCGCATGGCGGTCAAGAGCCCCGCACGCAGCATCACTTATGCCGATCTGGAGCAGCGCACCAACCGCCTGGCCAACGCCTTGCTGGGCCTGGGCCTGCAGCGCGGTGACCGCGTGGGCATCTACCTGCCCAACTGCGTCGAGGTCGTCGAGATCGAGATCGCCTGCTACAAGGCCGGGCTGATCAAGGCGCCGTTCAACGCCCGGCTCTCGCCCACCGAGGTCGGCGCCATTGCCGCCAACAGCGGTGCGGCGCTGATCGTGACCACTGCCGAGCGCGCCGAGACCATCCGCCCGCATGTGGCGCAATGCATGCCCGCCGCCATGCCCCGGCTGCTGCTGACCGACGATGCGGGCCCCGCAGGGTATGAAGCGGCACTGGCCCAGGCCAGCGACACGTTCACCCCGGTGGTCGTGTGCGAGGACGAAGTCGCCGTGCTGCACTACACCTCGGGCTCGTCCGGCGTGCTCAAGGCGGCTATGCAGACCTTCGGCAACCGCCTTGCGCAGCTGCGCAAGTTCCTCACGCGTTCGGACGGGCAGCAGCCCGGCCACATCCTGGGGCTGGTGGGCCCGATCACCCACGCATCGGGCATGCAGATGGTGCCGGCACTGTGCCAGGGGGTCACCATCCGCCTGTTCAACGGCTTCGAGCCCCCGCGCTTCATCGCCGACATGCGGGCCGACCGCGTGACCCACACCTTCATGGTGCCCACCATGATCAACATGCTGCTGACCGAGCTGGAGGGCCATTACCGCCCCCTGCCCGACCTGCTGCGCCTGGGCTACGGCGCCGCCCCCATGGCGCCCGCGCGCATCCTGCAGGCCATGGACGTGTTCGGGCCCATCCTGCAGCAAGGTTACGGCGCGGGCGAGACGACCTCGGGCGTGTGTGGCCTGTCGGTGGAAGACCATCTGTTTGCCCGCGCGGCGCGGCAAGAGCGGCTGGCATCGTGCGGACGGCCGTTTCTGGAATGCGATGTGCAGATCCTGGGCGACGACGGCCAGCCCGTGGCCACCGGCGAGATCGGCGAGATCGTGGTGCGTGGCGACGACATTTTTGCGGGCTACTGGCGCGCCCCCGAGCTGACGGCCGAGGTGCTGAAGGACGGCGCGTACCACACGGGCGACCTGGCGCGCATGGATGACGAGGGCTACGTCTACATCGTGGACCGCAAGAAAGACATGGTGATCAGCGGCGGGTTCAACGTGTACCCGTCGGAGGTCGAGGCCGTGCTGTACCAGCACGACGCCATTGCGGACGCCTGCGTGTTCGCCGTGCCCGATGACAAATGGGGCGAGGCCGTGGCCGCGCACGTGGTGCTCAAGCCCGGTCGTGCGGCCGGTGCCGACACCACCGCTGCGATCGACGCGTTCTGCGCCCAGCACCTGGGCGGGTTCAAGCGGCCCCGGCGCATCGAGTTCGTCACCACCCTGCCCAAGAACCCGAACGGCAAGGTGATGCGCCGCGCCGTGCAGGCCCCGTACTGGGAAGGGCGTGGGCGGATGGTGAACTAGGTACATCCCCCTGAGCGGCTTTGCCACCTCCCTCTTCTCTCTTGGCGCTGCGCGCTGCGGGAAGGGGGACGACGCCCTCGCTGCGGGGCGGCCCTTGCTCGGCGTCTCTCGCCTGGGCCTGCGCCAGTTTCCAGAGCCCGCTGTCACAGCCAACGACAAGGAATCCTGACATGAACAACGACATCACATCCCCCCTACCCGCGCCGCTGTTTCCCGGCATGCCTTTTGAAGGCTCGCCACAAGCGGCCGAACTGATTGCGCGCATCAACGAGTTTCTGTATGGCGAGCTGGCGGCGCTGGCGCGCGAGCATGGCATCGACCACGAGAACGCGCCCGACAAGGCCTTGCTGCAGCAGGTGTGGAAACGCTCGCACGCTTTAGGCTTTTACGGCATGACGCTGCCGCAGAAGATGGGCGGCCTGGGCCTGTCCACGCTGGACCATGTGCTGGTCAAAGAAGCCATCTACGCCAGCGGCTCGCCGTTCGCTCCCCATGTGTTTGGCGAGCTGAGTGGCCCGCCACGCGTGGGCGCACTGGCGCGCATGGCCACGCCGCACCAGATGCAGCAGTTCATCCTGCCGGTCGCGCGTGCCGAAATGGCCATCTGCTTCGCACTGACCGAGGCCGAGGCTGGATCGGACGCTGGCAACGTGCAGACACGCGCCGTGCGCGAGGGCGACGACTACGTGATCACGGGCACCAAGCGCTTCATCTCGGGCTCGCCGTTTGCCGACTACGCAGTGCTGATGGCGTCCACCGCCACACACGACGACCCCGATCCGAAAAAGCGCGAGGTCACGGCCTTCTTTGTGGACCTGCATGCGCCCGGCGTGCGCGTGGAGTCGGGCTACAAGACCATGGCGGGACAGACGAGCACTGGCAACATCGTGCTGGAGGGCACGCGCGTACCCGCCGCCAACCTGATCGGTGAGGCCGGGCGTGGCCTGGCGCTGGCGCTGGGCCGCATCAGCGTGAACCGGCTGCTGCACTGCCCGGCCATGCTGGGCCTGGCGCAGGTGGCGCTGCGCGATGCACGCGACTACGCGCAGCAGCGCCACCAGTTCGGCCGCGCCATCGGGCAGTTCCAGGCCATCCAGCACATGCTGGCCGATATGGCGACCGACTGGGCTGCCGCACGCGGACTGATGCTGGCCACAGCC
Source organism: Acidovorax sp. Root568 (assembly GCF_001427445.1). Lineage (NCBI taxonomy): Bacteria > Pseudomonadati > Pseudomonadota > Betaproteobacteria > Burkholderiales > Comamonadaceae > Acidovorax > Acidovorax sp. Root568. Next base: position 34,711 of record NZ_LMGP01000002.1, read on the forward strand.
CGCGCGATTGATGCAGGCGCCGAGCCCCGCGCCGAGTCGTCCATGGCCAAGCTGTTCTGCTCGGAGGCTGCCTTTCGCATCGCCGACCGCGCGGTGCAGATCCACGGCGGCGAGGGCATCGTGCAGGGCCGGCGCGTGGAGTTCCTGTTCCGCATGCTGCGCATGTACCGCGTGCTCACCGGCACGAGCGAGATCCAGCGCAACACCATCGCGAAAGAACTCATGGCATCCCCCTGAGCGGCTGCGCCGCCCACAGCGCGCCAAAACAACCCTCACAGAAAATGACACGGAGACAAGACATGACGAATCAACCCATCCCCCACCTGCGCCGCCGCGTACTGCTCGCTGCTGGCCTGCTGTCACTGCTGGCCAGTACATCCGCCATGGCCGCCGAGCCGTGGCCCGCGCGCCCCATCAAGTGGGTGGTGCCCTACCTCGCCGGCACGGGCCCGGACACCACGGCCCGCATCGTGGCCGAAGCGGTGTCGAAGGAGCTGGGCCAGCCCGTGGTCATCGAAAACAAAGGCGGCGCAGGCGGCAACCTGGGCGCACGCCAGGCGGCCAAGGCCGCGCCCGACGGCTACACATGGGTCTACGCCGGGTCGCCCATGGCGGCCAGCATGCGCATGTACAAGCAGCCGGGCTACGACGTCCTCAAGGACTTTCGCCATGTGATCGGCCTGACGAGTTCAGACACGGTGGTCATCGTCCACGCGCAAAGCGACATCCGCAGCCTGGCCGACCTGCTGGCGCGCCTGCGTGCGCAGCCCGGCAAGCTGGACTACGCGTCGGGCGGTGTCGGCACGCCCTCGCACCTGGGGGTGGAGATGGTGCTCAGCGTCAGCCAAGCGCAGGCCACGCATGTGCCGTACAAGGGCGCATCAGAAATCGTCAACGCGGTGCTGGGCCAGCAGGTCACCTTTGGAGCACCCATCACCGCCGTGGCGTACTCGAACATCGTGGCTGGCAAGCTGCGCGCACTGGCCGTGACAGGGCCCGCACGCAATCCCAAGCTGCCCAGCGTGCCCACGCTGGCCGAGGCGGGCCTGCCCGGGGTGGAGCTGACCTCGTGGGGCGGCGTCTCCGTGCCCACCGGCACGCCCGATGCCATCGTGTCCCGCGTGCGCGCCGCGTTCGAAGCCGCCCTGCGCCAACCCGCCGTGGTGACCGCGCTCGAAGAGCAAGGCGGCATGGTCAACCCGCAAGACGGCGATACCTTCACACGGGCCTTCGGCAAGGAAATCGGCTTCACCGAGGCGATGATGAAACGCATCAGGCTGGAGCCGATGTGATGGCGCGAAGGGGTGAACGCGCCCACGTGCGCGGGCCCTACCCGTCCGTACCAGGCAACGCATTACTTCAATTTTGATAGCTGCCAACGCATATAAATTGTGCGCTTGAGGCTTTTTTCATCTCAAAAGGGTTCCAAAACCCCATGCGAAACCTCCCAACGCTTGCGGTACTCGCCTTGCCACTCCTGCTGGGCCTGGCACCTGCAACCTTTGCGCAGGTGGCCGATGTCCGGCAGGACGCAACCGCCGCCACGCGTGCGCGCCAGGCCGCATCCCTGGGCACACTGGACGTGAACGCGCCCGCCAGCTTCGAGGACGCGCGCCGGGGCCTGATCGTCACGCCCAGCGGCCAGGTGCGCAACGCGCAGGGCCAGGTGGTGTGGGACTTTGATGCGCTGCAGTTTGCGCAGGGCGAGGCCCCCGCCACCGTGCACCCCAGCCTGTGGCGCCATGCGCGCCTGAACCAGACCCCCGGCCTGTACCAGGTGCGTGAGGGCATCTGGCAGCTGCGTGGCTTCGACCTGGCCAACCTCACGCTCATCCAGGGCCGCACGGGCTGGATCGTGGTGGACCCGCTCACCACGCAGGAGACGGCGGCGGCCGCCCTCGCCTTCGCGCGCCAGCACCTGGGCGCGCAGCCGGTGTCGGGCCTGGTATTCACGCACAGCCATGTGGACCACTTCGGCGGCGCATTGGGCGTGCTGACCGCGCAGGACGCCAAGGCACGCAGCGTGCCCATCGTGGCACCGGTGGGCTTCATGGAGGAGGCGACCAGCGAGAATCTGCTGCTCGGCCCAGCGATGTCGCGCCGCGCGGGCTTCATGTATGGCAGCCAGTTGCCACGCGATGCGCGCGGCGTGGTGGACAACGGCCTGGGCATGGCCGTGGCGGTCGGGCGCATCGGCATCCTGCCGCCCACCGTGCTCATCGACCAGCCCACGCAGGCGCTCGACATTGATGGCGTGCGCTTCGTGTTCCACAACGTGCCAGGCTCCGAAGCCCCGGCCGAGATGGTGTTCGAGCTGCCCGACCTGCGCGCGTTCGGTGCGGCAGAACTGGTCTCGCAGACACTGCACAACCTCTACACCCTGCGCGGCGCCAAGGTGCGCGACGCGCTGGCGTGGTCGCGCTACATCGACAGCGCCAGTGCGCACGCACGCCGTGCAGATGTGGTCTTCCTGCAGCACGGCTGGCCCGTGTGGGGCCGCGAGCGCATCGACACCTTCTTGACCACGCAGCGCGACACCTACCGCTACCTGCACGACCAGACGGTGCGCCTGCTCAACGCCGGGCTGACACCCGGCGAGATCGCCGAGGCCGTGCAACTGCCCTCCACGCTGGCGGCGCAGTGGGCATCGCGCGGGTACTACGGCACCGTCAAACACAACGTGCGCGCGGTGGCGCAGTTCTACCTGGGTTGGTTCGACGCGCACCCCGCCACACTCGACCCGCTGCCACCCGTGCAGGCCGCGCGCCGCTACGTGGCCCTGGCAGGCGGCGCGGACGCTGCGGTGGTCGCCGCGCGCCAGGCCTTTGACGCGGGCGACTACCGCTGGGCGGCCGAGCTGCTGCGCCATGTGCTGCTGGCGGACAGCAACAACGCAGCGGCCAAAGACCTGATGGCGCGCAGCTTTGAGCAGATGGGCTACGCCGCTGAATCCGCGCCCTGGCGCAACTTCTACCTGACCGGCGCGCAGGAACTGCGGCATGGCACTGCACCGCGCAACGCTTCAGGCCCGCGCGCTGCGGTGGCCGACATGCTCATGCAGACTCCCATCCCGCAGTTCCTCGATGCAATGGCCGCCTCGCTCAACGGCCCGAGCGCGGACGGCGTGCGCCTGTCCGTGGCACTGCGCTTTACCGACACCGAAGAAAACCATGGTCTGTGGATTGAGAACGCGGTGCTGCACCACCGCCCGGGCACACCACCCTGGCCCGCCGACGCCACGCTGCTGCTCACCAAACCCTCCTTCCTGCGCCTGATGAACGGCCAGGCCACACCGCAGGAGCTGGCCGGCTCTGGCGCGCTGCGCATGGAAGGCGATGCGCAGGCCCTGCGGCAGCTGATGGGCATGCTGGACAAGCCGGTGCGTGACTTTCCGATCATGACGCGGTGATTCGAATGAAACAGGCCGCTAGCGCCTATAGATAATTCGCTCAATGCTCCCAAATGAGGAGCAAGACGCCAGAGCCATCCCTCGATGGCTGGCTCCTCATCAGCCCGGTGGACATGCGACACCGCCATCGGCCAGCGGGCTCAGTGCGGTGTCGATGCTGAAGCGGTTCTTGCCCGCCTGCTTGGCCGCATACATCGCAGCATCGGCCTGGGCGAGCAGCGCATCGGCATCGGTGCCATGGCGCGGGTAGAGCGCCGCGCCCACGCTGGCCGAGATGTGCGCAACAGCCCCCTCCAGCACAAAAGGCTGCTCCATCGCAGACAGCACCTTGCTGGCCACGACCTCGCAGTGGTCTGCCCGCTCGATGGTGGCCAGCACGATGCCGAACTCGTCGCCGCCCAGGCGCGCCACGGTGTCTTCGGCGCGCACGCAGTCTTCCAGCCGCCGAGCCACCTGCTGCAGAAGCAGGTCGCCTGCTGCATGGCCCCACTGGTCGTTGACGGACTTGAACCCGTCCAGGTCCACATACAGCACAGCAGCGTGCCGCCCGTGGCGCCGGGCCGTTTCGAGCACACGCGCCAATCGGTCGTGGAACATCACGCGGTTGGACAGGCCCGTGAGCGCATCGTGCAGCACATCGTGCGACAGGCGCATCTCCAGCTCCTTGCGCGCGCTGATGTCCTGCGTCACCACCACCAGAAAGTCCGGATGACCCTGGGCGTCCTTGACGAGGCCCAGCGCTTCGTACACCCACAACAGTCCGCCGTCCTTGCGCCGGTAGGCCTTTTCCATCTCGGGGGAGAACACGGGCGAGTGTGCCACCAGGCGCCGCGCCAGAAAGCGGCGCAGGGCTTCACGCTCGCCCTCGTCGCTCAGCGCAAACAGGTCGCGCTGGCGCAGCTCCTCCAGCGAATAGCCCAGCATGCGGCAGAACTTGTCGTTGGCACGCAGGATGCGGCCTTCGGGCGTGATGTGGGCGATGCCGGTGGCCGCCTGGTGGAAGGTGGCGCGGAACAAGCCTTCGCTGGACGCCAGGGCATCGGCCACGGCCCGCTGGCGCGCCAGCACCACAATGAGCAGCGCGCCAAAACACAGCAGCGCCACGCTGGCAGCCGCAGCCAGAACAAGGTAGTCAACGCGCCGCTGCATCACCGGCGCCAGCACCTCGTCGGAGGTCGACCCCACCGTCACCATCAACGGGTAGCCCGCCATGCTGCGGTAGCTGAGGATGCGCGGTACACCGTCCACCGCGCCGTTCTCATCGATCAGTTCGCCTTCAGGGTCTTGCGCGCGGAGCTGAAACCAAGGCAGCCCCCGCGCATCGGCGCCAAAGCTGATCTTGCCCCCGGCTTTGCGGCCGCGCACCACGCCGTCCAGCCCTGTCAGCTCCAGCAGCCCCTGTGCGCCCAGGTCGGCCTGGCGGTAAAAGTCGGGGAAGTTCGTCGGGTCCACCGACATCACCACCACACCACCAAAGCGGCCTCCCTCGCTCACGATGCGCAGCGCCATCGGAATGCGCCACTGCCCCGACACACGGCCCAGCACAGGCTCGCTCACAAACAGGTCATCGCGATCGCTGGCACGCAGCGCCTTGAAAAAGGCGCGGTCGCTGTAGTTGACGGCCCCGGTCTCCTGGCTGCTGCTGACGATGTCGCCCTGCTCGTTCACCACGCTGATGATGGTGAACATGGGCTCGCGGATCACCCCCCGCTCCACCCAGTCGCGCAGGTCGATGTCGGTGCCCTGCTGCAGGTACTGCTCGCGCACAAAGGCGGCGACCTGCTCGGCCGCCTTGAGGGTGCGGAACACCTGCTGCTCGAAGGCGATGGCCAGGTTGGCATTGGACTGCATGGCGGAGGCCACGGCCTGCTCGCGCTCGAACGCCACACGCTGCAGCGTGACCAGCCACAAGCCCGCCACGGCAACGATGCAGCCCAGCGCAATCGCCAGGCTCAGCGGCGTGACAAGGCGATAGCGGCGACGCGGGGCCCCGGCCTCAAGACGGTCGTCCGCGTCCGGTGGCCGCGTGGTGTCATCTTTTTGCTCCATGCCCCTCGAAATGTAGCGGGGCATGTGCGGCAAGTCGACAACAGGATGGCCACCGGGCGCGGCCCACGCAAATGGAACCCTACGCGAGCCGCGCCAGCACCTTGGGCAGGCTGGCCACCAGCATCGCCACGCCCGACAAGGTCAACATGCCCAGCACGATCTGCCGGAACCGCGCATCGCTGATACCGTGGTACAGCCGCGCTCCCAGCAGCACGGGCACCAGCATGGCGGGCACCACAATGGCCAGCAGCGGCAGCGCCTCGCGGGTGACCAGGCCGGTGGCCAGGTAGGTGATGAAGGTCACCAGCAGCATGGCCAGGTTGAAGTTCTGGATGATGGCGCGCTGCACGTCCTTGTCCAGACCGCGCAAGGTGCACCACAGGGTGGGCAGCACGCCGGTGAAGCCGCCCAGGCCGCCCATCACGCCGCCCGCCATGCCCACCAGCGCGTCGGCCACGCGCCCGCCGCGCGTGATGCGGGGCAACTGCTTGGCCATCAGCATCGCCGGGCACCACAGCACCAGCAGCGTGCCCAGGATGACCTTGAACGCGTCCATGTCCAGCCGGGGCAATACGGCCACGCCAATGGGGATGCCCACCAGGCCACCCAGCACAAAGGGCAGCAGGCGCACCCGGTCAAACCCCCGGCGCACCGTGGCCGCCGCCACCAGCTGGCCGGTGAGCGCGCCGCACACCGCCAGCAGCGCGGCCAGGCGGGGCTCCAGCGTCCAGGCCCAGAACGACATGGCGACCATGCCAAAACCAAAACCCGACAGCCCCTGCACAAACCCGGCGGCCACTGCGCCCAGGGCCACGATCAACAGCACGGAATCCATGTCTCCCCCTCACTTGGTGTGAACGTGCGCGTGAGTAGGCTTCACGCCCCACGGAGCTCCACGCTCCTCACGCATCTGCGCGTTCAGCCGGTGAGCCCATGAAGCGCAAGCCCTGCGCGCCCAGCCGCCATTGTGTGCGCTGGCAGCAGGGGCAACGCTGTGGCGACGGATCGCGGTGCCGGTTCAATACAGGGTGGCCTGCTGGCGCGCTGGCAGTTCGCGGTCGTAGGCAGCGCCGTCAAATGCGCCCTGTGTGATGGACGCCAGGATGGCGCCCGGGGTGGGCACTGGGCGCGGGGTGCCGGGCGGCACGGCATGCCACAGGCGCGAGCGCTGGATGGCGCGCGCGCACTGGAAGTACACCGCCTGCACATCGACCACGATCACACACTTTGGCGGCTGGCCGTTGACCACGAAACGCGCCAGCAGGTCGGGCGCGACGCTGATGCGCGCGTGGCCGTTGACGCGCAGCGTCTCGCCCACGCCGGGGATGAGGAACAGCAGCGCCACGCGCGGGTCGGCCACGATGTTGCGCAAGCTGTCGGCGCGGTTGTTGCCACGGCGCTCGGGCAGCAGCAGGGTTTTGTCGTCCAGCAGCTGCACAAAGCCGGCGGGGTCGCCGCGCGGCGAGGCATCCAGCCCGCCGGGGCCGGTGGTGGCCAGCACGGCAAAGGGCGACGCCGCGATCATGGCGCGGTAGGCGGGGTGCACATACGGCAGCTCTTTGTGGACGGAGGCATCGCTCAGCGTGCCCAGCAGGGCCTCCAGGCGTGGCAGGGTGTCGATGGCGTGCTCGTCGCGGGCGGGGGTCATGGGGGCGGCTTCCTTCGGGTGGGTGGGCAAGGGAGCGGCCATGGTGCAGCAGGCCTGCCGCGCTGACAAACGACTTTGCAGCCGGTCATGCGTGCAAAAAATGCACGCATGGGTCTTCGCGAAGGACTGCCTGCGATGGCTTCGCCACAGGACCGCGCCAGCAGCAGCAACAGAAGCGGCGCACATCCAGCCCACCGGCCAGACGCGCGCCGCCCCCTCGTTCAACGCGCCGGGCGCAGCTTGACGCCGGGGAAGTCCACCGGCACGGCCAGCGCCACGTTCACATAGTTGGTGAACAGGTTGAGCGCCACATGGGCCACGATCTCGACGATTTGCTCGTCGTTCACGCCCTGGTCGCGCAGGGCCTGCACATCGGTCGCATCGACCTGGCCGCGTTCGTTGACCAGTTGCAGCACAAAGCGCAGCACGGCCGCTGTGCGCGGGTCGGCTGACTCGCCCGCCTGCGCGGCGGCCAGGGCCTCGCCACTCACGCCTGCCTTGCGGCCCAGTGCGGTGTGGGCGGCCAGGCAGTAGTCGCAGGCATTGCGGTTGGCCACGGCCACGGCGATCTGCTCACCCAGGGCGGCGCCGATCACGCCGCCTCCCAAGGCGCCAAACGCACCCCACATGCTTTGCAGCGCAGCGGGCGAGTTGGCCACGGCGCGGAACATGTTGGGCGTGGCGCCAAAGGCTCCGTGGACCTGGTCGAGCACGGCGCGCACAGTGCCGGTGGCGGCGGTGCGGTCGACGAGGGGGACGCGGGCGACGGAAGAAGAAGTAGCGGACATGGTGTGTTCCTTGGAGGTCATGAAGGGTTGGTGAGAACTTGTGCCTGTTCTCGGCACCCCTGCAGTGTCCGGCGTAAGCGTGCACCATTTGGCACATAAAATCCATTATTAATACCCAATCATCCAAAACCATGCCACCAAGCGTTCCTACACCCGCGCAGGCCTCCACCCCGCTCGACCGGTTGTCGCCGCTGCTGGAGCGGTTTCGGGTGCGGGCCCACCTGTTCCACAACGGGCCGCTGTGTGGCGTGACGCACTTTGCGGCGGCGCCGGGCCGGGGCTTTTTGCATGTGCTGCGCCGGGGCGAGATGGTGGTCACGCACCAGCCCCAGGCCGGCCCGCCCGAGCGGCTTCAGGTGTGCGAGCCCAGCCTGCTGTTCTATGCCCGGCCGCTGGAACACTTTTTTCACAACGCGCCCACCGAGGGCTCGGACTTCACCTGCGCCGCGCTGGACTTCGACGGCGGCGCCAGCCACCCGCTGGCCCGCGCCCTGCCCCCGCTGGTGGTGCTGCCGCTGGGCGCGGTGGACGGGCTGCAGCAGTCGCTGGACCTGCTGTTTGCCGAAACCGACCGCCTGCGCTGCGGCCACCGCGTGCTGGCCGACCGCCTGTTTGAAGTGGTGCTGCTGCAGTTGCTGCGCTGGCTGCTGGACCACCCGGAGCAGGCGCAGATGCCCCCCGGCCTGCTGACGGGCCTGGCCGACCCGCAACTGTCGCGCACGCTCACGGCCCTGCACGAGGCCCCTGGCGAGCCGTGGAGCCTGGCGCAGATGGCGCAGCAGGCGGGCATGTCGCGCAGCGCGTTTGCCGCCCGCTTCAAGGCCGTGGTGGGGGACACGCCAGCCGACTACCTGGCGCACTGGCGGCTCACGCTGGCGCAGGCGCATTTGCGTGCGGGCCGGTCGCTCAAGTCCATCGCCCATGAACTGGGCTATGCCAACCCCTCGGCGCTGTCGCGCGTGTTTGCGCAAAAGCTGGGGGTGTCAGCGCGGGACTGGCGGGAGGCGGTGGACGAAGGGCGTTGACACCCAGCCCAGGCAGCGCCGCAGGGGCACCCAGGAGCCCCCGGCCCTGGTTTTCAAGCCAAAAGCGGCGGATGCGCTAGTGGAATATGCGCAAGCAGCTATTAATTACATAGCAAATAGCCACCCACCGCGCGCGCCCTCCACGAGGCGGGTCACGCCTTCTCAGACGTTGATGGCCGCTGCCGACCCGGCCTGCTTGCGCAGCTCAAACTTCTGGATCTTGCCGGTGCTGGTCTTGGGCAGCTCCCCAAACACCACGGCGCGTGGCACCTTGAAGCCGGCCAGGTGCTTCTTGCAGTGCGCCACGATGTCTTCGGGCGTGGTCTGCGCTCCGGCCTTCAGCTCGACAAACGCGCAGGGCGTCTCGCCCCACTTGGGGTCGGGCTTGGCCACCACGGCAGCGGCCAGCACGTCGGGGTGGCGGTAGAGCACGTCTTCGACCTCGATGGACGAGATGTTCTCGCCACCCGAGATGATGATGTCCTTGCTGCGGTCCTTGATCTTGATGTAGCCGTCGGGGTACTGCACGGCCAGGTCGCCGCTGTGGAACCAGCCGCCCGCAAAGGCCTCGTCGGTGGCCTTGGGGTTCTTGAGGTAGCCCTTCATGGCGATGTTGCCCTTGAACATGATCTCGCCCATGGTTTCGCCGTCCTGCGGCACGGGTTGCATGGTCTCGGGGTCGAGCACGCGCACGTCGCGCTCCAGGTGGTAGCGCACGCCCTGGCGGGCGTTGAGGCGGGCGCGCTCGCCGATGTCCAGGGCATCCCAGGCCTCGTGTTTGGCGCACACTGTGGCCGGGCCGTACACCTCGGTCAGGCCGTACACATGGGTCAGATCAAACCCCATTTTTTCCATGCCTTCGATCATCGACGCTGGTGGCGCTGCGCCCGCCACCATGGCCTTGACGCCGGATGGCACACCCGCCTTCATCGCCTCGGGCGCGTTGACCAGCAGCCCGTGCACGATGGGCGCACCGCAGTAATGCGTGACGCCGTGCGTGCGAATGGCGTCGAAGATGGCCTGCGCGTCCACCCGGCGCAGGCACACGTTGACACCCGCACGCGCCGCAACGGTCCAGGGAAAGCACCAGCCGTTGCAGTGGAACATGGGCAGCGTCCACAGGTACACCGCGTGTTTGGGCATGTCCCACTCCAGCACGTTGCTGATGGCGTTGGTGGCGGCGCCCCGGTGGTGGTAGACCACGCCCTTGGGGTTGCCCGTGGTGCCGCTGGTGTAGTTCAGCGCAATCGCATCCCACTCGTCGGCGGGCAGGCTCCAGGCAAAGGCCGCATCGCCGCTGGCCACAAAGGCTTCGTAGTCGGTGCCTCCCAGGCTTTGAACGGCGGGGCCATAAAGCGCGTCCTGCACCTCGATCACGCGGATGGGCGTGGTGCCCGTGCGCAGGGCCAGTGCCTTGGCCATGGTGCCGGTGAACTCCGGGTCCACGATCACGGCCTTGGCCTCGCCGTGGTCGAGCATGAAGGCGATGGCCTCCGGGTCGAGCCGGGTGTTGAGGGTGTTGAGCACCGCGCCCGCCATGGGCACGCCAAAGTGCGCCTCCACCATCGGCGGCGTGTTGGGCAGCATCACGGCCACGGTGTCGTTCTTGCCGATGCCGGCCTGGGTCAGCGCGCTGGCCAGCTGGCGGCAGCGCGCGTAGGTCTGGGCCCAGGTCTGGCGCAGCGTGCCGTGCACGATGGCCAGGCGGTCGGGGTAGACCTCGGCCGTGCGTTCGATGAACGACAGGGGCGACAGGGCGGCAAAGTTGGCTTCGTTGCGGGGCAGGTGCTGGTCAAAGATGGAGGTCATGGGTCGGGGCAAGAAGGTGAACTACACACAGCCTAGCGCCGCAGGCTGACACGAAAGCAACACGGGCCGGCGCAGGCGCGGTGTGGACTGCGGTGCGCAGCCTCACAGCCTTCGCTTGTGGCTCTGCTTGATGCGGTACATGGCCGCGTCGGCGCTGGCCATGAGTGTGCGCGCATCCTGCGCGTCGCGGGGAAACAGGCTCAGGCCGATGCTGGCGCGCACGGCCAGGGGCTCGCCGTCGATGTCCAGCGGTGGCTCGAACGCGTGCTGCAGCTTGGTCACGATCTGCAGCGCAGCCTCTTCGGAATCCACGTTTTCGCACAGCACCGTGAACTCGTCCCCGGCGAGCCGGGCCACGGTGTCCACCTGGCGCACAGCGCCGACGATGGTGCGGGCCACCGCCTGCAGCACCAGGTCGCCCACGGCATGCCCGCGCGTGTCATTGATGGCCTTGAAGTCGTCCAGATCCACGAACAGCAGGGCACAGCTGCGGCCGCTGCGGCGCGACAGCTCCAGCACCTGGGCCAGGCGCTGCTCGAACATGCGGCGGTTGGGCAGGCCGGTGAGTGCGTCGTGGTGCGCCAGGTGGGCCATGGCGTCACGGCTCAGGTTCAGTTCGGCCAGCTGGCGGCTGATCTGCTGCTCCATGTCCTGGAAGCTGCGGGCCAGCTCGCCCACCTCGTCGCCCCGGTGCACCGGCAGCGCGCCGTGGGCCTCCCCGCGTGAAAACGCCTGCGCCGCCTTCACCATGGCCTGCAGCGGCTGGGTCACCAGGCGCGATACCCCGGCCGCCAGGGCCACACCCACCACGCTGAGCACCAGCAGGATCTTGAGGATGCTGCGGCCCAGGTCCAGCACCTCGCCCTGCACCACGGCCAGCGGCTGCGAGAGCCCTACGACCATGAAACGCCCCTCGTCCGCGTTGCCAAAGGGCATGCGCACAAAGGCAAAGACGCGCGCCTCCTCGTCGTCGGTGCCGGACTGGCTGAGTACCGCCTCTTCGGCACGGCCATCGACGAGCGCGGCCACCTGCGGGAACGACTCCTGGATCAGGATGCGCTGGCCCCGGTCAAAGCCGAAGGTCTGCGTGGCATCCGGATGCACCAGAAAGTCACCCCAGCGGTTGCTCAGATAAAACCCGTAAGGGGTCGGCAGCGCCGCGTTGAAGTTGTGCAGGAACGGCGCGGCCGCCACCCGCACCACCACCACGCCCCGCAGCTGGCCCCCCTGCACCACAGGCGACGCCATGTTGAACACGGGCACGGCCGCCTCCTGCGCGGCGTCTTCATGGTTGATGCCGAACTCGGACACATACACCTCCCCATCGGGCAGGCTGAGGGCCTCGAACACAAACGGAAAGTGCGACTTCTCCTGCAGCTGGTCATCGGGCACGCGCACCAGCTTGTCGCCCTGGCGGTCGATGCGCACCAGCTCCAGCCCGTAGTCGCTGGCGCTGATGAAGCGGATCTGCAAATAGGCGGGATGGGCCTGCAGGTTGGCCTTGAACAGGTCGGCCAGCCGTCCCTGGTCTTGTTCGACGGCAGCGGCGTCGGCCAGAAAGGCCGTGTCGCGCGCCACCGTGCCAAAGCCCGCCTGCATGTGGCGCGCCAGCACCTGCGTGGTGGCCAGCAGCGAGCGCTCGGCCCGCCCCTGCAGGCGTTCGCGGCTCGAGTCAAAGGTGTAGTAGCCCGCCAGAATGGCCGCGAACACACTGAACGAGGCCAGCAGGGCCCCCAGCCTCAGCGCGATGCTCCATTTCACGCGTGCCATCGGTCAGAACCGGTTGGGTCGATCGCCCGACACGATGCGTTGCCAGAGGCGGGCGCGCAGGGCTTCGTCTTCCACCGGCTCCAGCCACACGATGGGGCCCATGGTCCCCCCGGGCACATCACCCGCCAGCGCTGGTGGCTCGTCCAGGGTGTTGGCCAGCCCTTGGCGCCGCGTGAACTCGCGGCTCACGGCCGGGTCGAGCATGTAGTTGATCCACTCGGCAGCCAGCGCCACCTGGGTGGAGCGGCGGGTGATGGCCCAGCAGTCCAGCCAGGCGAGCGCGCCCTCCTTGGGCACCACGTAGCCCACATCCAGCCCCGCATCGCGCAGCTGCTTGAGCTGCTGCTGGCCGTAGTTGGCGTGCATTACCGCCACCTTGTGCTTGCGAAACAGCTCCACCGACTCCTCGGGCAGGCTGTAGAACGACCGCACATTGCGCCGCAGGGCCACCAGGTCCTTGGCCAGCGGGCTGAAACGGGCGGGGTCGATGCGAAAAGGCGGCAGGCCCCGGCGCATGGCGGCCAGCGAAAACCCGTGGCTGCTGCCGTCAAACGCCAGCACCTTGCCCTGCCAGCGCGGGTCCCACAGCACGGCGATCGACTGCGGTGGCGTGCTGAACTGCTGGCGGTCGTACACCAGCCCCATCTCGGAGTAGGTGAAGGGCATGGCATAGACCTCGCCCCGCCAGCCAATGCCCGAGATGGTGTGCAGCTGGCGAAACCGGGGCAGCTGCCCTGCGGTGTTGCGAATGTTGCCGAGCGGCAACGGCGCGAGCTTGTCATGGAGGATCAGCCGCGCAATCTCCGCCGTGTTGGCAGCCACCAGGTCAAAACCCGGCCCGTCGGTGCTGTCCATCTTGGCACGCAAGACGTCGTCCGACGCCACGATGGTGATCTCCACCTTGACCCCATGGCGCTTCTCGAACACTGCGACAAAGTCCGGGTCGGCATAACCCGGCCAGGCCAGCACCCTGAGGACCGTCGCGGCCTGCGAGGCCCCCGGCAGCCATGCGAGCCCCGCCAGCGCGAACAGCAGCACGGGCAGGCTGGCGCGCCACCCGTGCAGCGCCCTACCCGCCAACGCCCACCCACATGCCGCGAACCCCATGCCAAAAGCCTTTCCAGCAATAACTGGTTACAAAGAGTTTACGCGGACAATAGGGCGCGTGACGATCCCTCAGTCTTTCATTCAGGAACTGCTCACCCGTGTGGACGTGGTGGACATCGTGGGGCGCTACGTCCAGCTGAAAAAAGGTGGCGCCAATTTCATGGGGCTGTGCCCCTTTCACGGAGAGAAGTCTCCCTCTTTCAGCGTCAGCCCCGCCAAGCAGTTCTATCACTGCTTTGGCTGCGGCAAGAACGGCAATGCCATCAGCTTTCTGATGGACCACGCGGGCATGGGGTTTGTCGAGGCCGTCCAGGACCTGGCCCAGAGCGTGGGCCTGCAGGTGCCCGATGACGACATCTCCCCGCAAGAAAAGGAACGTGCCGCCGCGGCGCGCCAAAAGCAGGCCACGCTGAACGAGGTGCTGGAGAAAGCCGCGGACGCCTACCGCCGCCACCTGCGCGAGTCGCAGCGCGCCATTGGCTACTTCAAGGGCCGGGGCGTCTCGGGCGCGGTGGCCAAGCGCTATGGCCTGGGCTACGCCCCCGAGGGCTGGCGCAGCCTGGCCAGCGTGTTCCCGAGCTACGACGACCCGCTGTTGGAAGAAAGCGGCCTGGTCATCGTCAACGACGAAGATGGCGGCAAGCGCTACGACCGGTTCCGCGACCGGGTGATGTTCCCCATCCGCAACGTCAAAGGGGAATACATCGGCTTTGGCGGCCGGGTGCTGGGCGACGACAAGCCCAAGTACCTCAACTCCCCCGAAACCCCGGTGTTCCACAAGGGGCGCGAGCTGTACGGCCTGTTCGAGGCCCGCACGCCCATCCGGGAGGCGGGCTACGCGCTGGTCACCGAGGGCTATATGGACGTGGTGGCCCTGGCGCAGCTGGGTTTTCCGAATGCGGTGGCCACACTGGGCACGGCGTGCACGCCAGAGCATGTGCAAAAGCTGCTGCGGTTTACCGACGCGGTGGTGTTCAGCTTTGACGGCGACAACGCCGGGCGGCGCGCCGCGCGCAAGGCCCTGGACGGCGCCCTGCCCCACGCTACCGACACGCGCAGCATCAAGTTTCTGTTCCTGCCCGCAGAGCACGACCCGGACAGCTTCATCCGCGACCATGGCACCGACGCCTTTGCGCGCCACGTGAGCGACGCCATGCCGCTGAGCCGCTTCCTGGTCGAATCGGCCAGCGAGGGCTGCGATCTGGCCACCGCCGAAGGACGTGCCCACATGGCCAGCAATGCACGCCCGCTGTGGACGGCGCTGCCCGACGGCGTGCTCAAGCGCCAGCTGCTGGGCGAGCTGGCCGAGCTGACCCAGCTCAATGCCCGCGACCTGTCCGACCTGTGGGGCCAGGCCGCCGCCCGCGACGGCCTGCGCGCTGCACACAATGCCCCCCCGCAGCGCCACCCGCCCCGTACCGCCCCCGATGACGCCCCCAGTTGGGATGCCCCGCCCGACACCGATGGCTGGCAACCCCACAGCGAGTCGACAGGCACGGCCTACGACCCCGGGTACGGCAGTTACGGGAACCAGGGAGGCTACGGAGGCCAAAATGGCTATGGCAGCGGCGGCAAGCCCCCGTTCCGCAAGGGGGGCGACTGGAAAAGCGGCGGGGGCTGGAAAAAACGCGACAAGGACGCTCCCTGGCCGCCCCAGCCCCGTTTGCCCCGCACGCCGGCCATGGGCCGGGCGGACCATGCGGCGCGGCTGCTGCTGTCTCACATGGCGTTTCTGGAAGAGCTGACGCACGAGGACCACACCACACTGGCGGCCCAGCCTGCGCCCCATGGGCCACTGTTTGCGTGGCTGGAGGCGCAGTTCCACGAACATGGCCCCCTGGCCTGGGCCGTGCTGCGCGAAAGCCTGCGCGATCACGAGTGCGAAGAGCTGGCCGTCAAGGTGATGACCGGCTCGCATGCGCAGACCGAGGGCGAACTGCACGAATTGCGGCTGGAGCTGCGCGACCTGCTCACCCGCATGCAGATCGAAGACATCAAGGAGCAGCAAAAAGTGCTGGTGCTGCAGGTGGCACAAGACCCCTCTGCCCTGGAGCGCTACCGGGCGCTGGCCGAAAAGCGCAAGGAACTGGAGCAAATAGCGCCAAAAACCACTTGAATAGGGTCTGGGCGGTATAATATAAGGTTAGTTATTGGCAAGAGCGACAGCAGCACCTCCGAGCCGGGCCACCGTGACAAACGCGCACCTATGCGCTGATGGGCCCACTTATCGCAAGGACTGCACACCAAATGATCGCCCAGACATCTTGCCGCTGAGGGTGTCCCCTCCAGGCGCAAAGCCCTCGTTGCTTTGCGTTGCCACCCGCGCCGGGATCTGAGGCGCTTGCGTTTTCTTTGTGTCCGTTTTTGATTCTGAGGTTGCTCCATGCCCGCTCAAAAGTCCGCGAAGTCGCCCAAGTCTGCCTCAGGCACCGCCGCAAAGGCTGTCTCCAAAACCGCGGCCAAAGCGCCGGCCAAGGCGGCCCCCAAAAAGGCCGCTGCCGCCGCGCCCGCCCCGGTCGCCAAGAAAGTGAAAACTGTGCCCGTGAAAAGTACCGCCGAGCTGATCAAAGCTGCCGATGAGTTGCTGAAGAAGAAACCTGCCCGCGCCAAGGCCGTCGCCGCAGCCGCCGACGACGAAGAAGCACCCAAGAAAAAGCCTGGCCGCCCCGCCAAGGCCGCTGGTGCTGCCGAAGCCAAGGCCCCCGCCAAGCGTGGCCGCAAGCCCAAGGCAGCCGCCGGTGGCGATGAGAGCGTGGACGATACCGACCTGTCGGACATCGAGGCCGATCTCGAAGGCGAGATCGAAGAGACCCCCGAGGCAGCCGCCACGGTCGAGAAGGTCAAGCCCCTGCGCATGAAGATCAGCAAGGCCAAGGAACGCGCCTTGATGAAGGAATTCGGCCTGGACGAAACCGTCCTGTCCGAAGAGGACATGCAAAAGCGCCGCCAGCGCCTGAAGGCCCTGATCAAGCTGGGCAAGACCCGCGGCTACCTCACGCACGTGGAAATCAACGACCACTTGCCCGACAAGCTGGTCGATGCCGAAACCCTCGAAGCCGTCATCACCACCCTGAACGACCTGGGCGTGGCGGTGTACGAGCAGACGCCCGATGCCGAAGCGCTGATCATCACGGACAACGCTCCCGCTGGCGCCACCGAGGAAGAAGCCGAAGAAGCCGCCGAAGCCGCGCTGTCCACCGTGGACTCGGAATTCGGCCGTACCACCGACCCCGTGCGCATGTACATGCGCGAAATGGGCACCGTGGAGCTGCTGACCCGCGAAGGCGAAATCGAAATCGCCAAGCGCATCGAAGGCGGCCTGATGGCCATGATGGAGGCGATCAGCGCATCGCCCGCCACCATCGCCGAGATCCTCAACATGGGCGAGGAGATCCGCGAGGGCAAGGTCGTCATCTCGACCATCGTGGACGGCTTCTCCAACCCCAACGAGGCCGACGACTATGTGGCCGAAGAAGACTTCGACGAGTTCGACGAGGCCGATGACGACGACGGCAAGGGCGGCTCCAAGGCGCTGACCAAGAAGCTGGAAGAACTCAAGAAGCAGGCACTGGAGCGCTTCGACAAGCTGCGCGAGCTGTTCGAAAAAGTGCACAAGGTCTACGACAAGGAAGGCTACGGCACGCCCGCCTATGTCAAAGCACAAGCCGCTTTGTCGGCCGAGCTGATGACCATCCGCTTCACCGCCAAGACCATCGAGAAGCTGTGCGACATGGTGCGCGGCCAGGTGGACGACGTGCGCAAGAAGGAACGCGAGCTGCGCCGCATCATCGTGGACAAGTGCGGCATGCCCCAGGAGACCTTCATCAAGGACTTCCCGCCCAACCTGCTGAACCTGCAATGGGTCGAGAAGCAGGCCACCGCCGGCAAGCCCTGGTCGGCCGTGATCGCGCGCAACATCCCGCCCATCCAGGACCTGCAGCAAAAGCTGATCGACCTGCAGTCGCGCGTGGTCGTGCCGTTGGCCGAGCTCAAAGGCATCAACAAGCGCATGAACGAAGGTGAAGCCACCTCGCGCGATGCCAAGAAGGAAATGATCGAGGCCAACCTGCGCCTCGTGATCTCGATCGCCAAGAAGTACACCAACCGTGGCCTCCAATTCCTCGACTTGATCCAGGAAGGCAACATCGGCCTGATGAAGGCGGTGGACAAGTTCGAATACCGCCGGGGCTACAAGTTCTCGACGTACGCCACCTGGTGGATTCGCCAGGCCATCACCCGCTCGATCGCCGACCAGGCGCGCACCATCCGTATCCCGGTGCACATGATCGAGACGATCAACAAGATGAACCGCATCAGCCGCCAGCACTTGCAAGAGTTTGGTTTCGAGCCCGATGCGTCCATCCTGGCGGCCAAGATGGAGATCCCCGAGGACAAGATCCGCAAGATCATGAAGATCGCCAAGGAGCCGATCTCCATGGAAACGCCGATCGGCGACGACGACGACAGCCACCTGGGCGACTTCATCGAGGACGGTGCCAACACCGCGCCTATCGAAGCCGCCATGCAGGCCGGCCTGCGCGACGTGGTCAAGGACATCCTGGACGGCCTCACGCCGCGCGAAGCCAAGGTGCTGCGCATGCGCTTCGGTATCGAGATGACCAGCGACCACACGCTGGAAGAAGTGGGCAAGCAATTCGACGTGACCCGCGAGCGCATTCGCCAAATAGAAGCCAAGGCGCTGCGCAAGCTCAAGCACCCCAGCCGCTCTGACAAGCTGCGCAGCTTCATCGACTCGCTGTAAGCCTCGCGACCCAGCCTTTACTGGATCCAACGCCCTGCCCCGCACCTGCGGCGCAGGGCGTTTTTCATGGTGCGCTGATCGGCGCACCGCTCTGCACGGGGCCATAAACCCCGTGTTTACCCTGATGCCAGCGACAGCAGACTGACAGCTTGGCTGGCGACCATTGCGCGCAGCCCAGGTGGTGCGCAGGTCCCTTCCCTGTGCATGCCGCCACAGGCTGACTGCGTTGCTTCGGCGTGGCAACGCGCAAGCAACCCAGTCAGGGCGCTCCCGCAGCGGCCTGAGATCTGGTTCCCGACGCCCTTCCTGCCTTCCCTCTTGTCAAAGGACTTTCCATGTCTGCAGCCATCGACCGCCGCCGTGCCCTTGCCCAATCCGTTGCGACCGCCCTGGCCTGGACTGCGCTCGGCCCCTCCGCCTGGGCGCAGAGCGCTGCGACAGCAGCCCGTCCTGCCCCTGCAGCCGCCAAGCCTGCCAAGCTGGCGGGCGCCGTGCGCATCGTGATCCCTGCCAATGCCGGTGGCGGCTGGGACCAGACAGGCCGAGCCCTCGGAGCAGCCATGGTCGCAGCCGGCGCTGCGGACCAGGTGGAATACGAAAACATCGGTGGCAAGGGCGGCACCATCGGCCTGGCCAAATACGCCGAAAAGTACAGCAACGACCCCAACACGCTGCTGATGGGTGGCATGGTGATGGTGGGCGCAGTTGCGCTGCAAAAGCCTGCAGTGGACATGACACAGATCCAGCCCCTGGCGCGACTCACCAGCGACTACCTGGTGGCCGCAGTGGCCGCCAACTCGCCCATCAAGACCACCAAGGACCTCGCCGATGCGCTGCGCGCCGACCTCAAGACCGTGCCGATTGCCGGCGGTTCGGCCGGTGGTGTGGACCACATCTATGCAGGCGTGCTGGCCCGCGCCGCCAAGGCCAACCCGGAGGGGCTGGTCTACAAGCCCTTCCCTGGCGGTGCCGAGGTGGTCGAGGCCGTGCTGTCGGGCAACGCGGCCCTGGGTTTGTCGGGCTACAGCGAGTTCAACGATGCCATTGCCAGCGGCAAGCTGCGCGCCGTGGGCGTGTCGTCGCGCCGCAGCGTCTTTGGCCTGCCGTCGTTCCGCGAACAAGGGCTGGATGCCGTGATGGCGAACTGGCGCGGTGTGTTCACCGGCAAGGGCGTGTCCGCCGCACGCACGGCGGAGATGCTGGCCGCCGTCGAGGCCGCCACCCGCCACGAATCCTGGCTGCGCACGCTCAAGCAGAACCGGTGGGAACCCTCTTGGCTCACCGGCAAGGATTTGGCAGAGTTCATGGAACTGGACCTCACAACCGCCCGCGTGATGGTGTACCTGCTCAAGCTGAAGGCCTGAGAAGGTCTGAACACCCCCGCCGCAAGCGCCTCTGAGCACCAGCCGACCGGCCCGCTGCAGAACCTTTGGAGCCTCTGATGAAAATGTCCAACTACTCCATCGGCGCACGCATGGCCACGGCCCTGGGCCTGGTGCTGGCCCTGCTGCTGGGGGCCGCGCTGTTCGGCATTGCGGCTCTGTACCAAACGCTCGGCACCTACGACACCACGGTGCAACAGCGCGTAGCGCAGGAGCGCGCCGTGAGCCGCATGGAAAGCGAGTTCAAGACCCAGGTGCTGGAGTGGAAGAACACCCTGCTGCGGGGCGAGGACTCGCGCAAGCGCGAGTTGCACTGGAACGCCTTCCAGGCCAGTGAAAAACGGGTGGCCGATGCGGCCAAGGCGCTGGAGCCCCAGCTGACCGACGCGCAGGAAAAGGCGGCGCTGCAAAAGTTCACCCAGGCCCACGCCCAGATGGCGCAGGGCTACCGCAAGGGCTTTGAGGTGTTCCAGTCGCTGGGCTTTGTGCCCTCGGCGGGTGATGCGGACGTGGCCGACATCGACCAGGGCCCGGCCAAGCTGCTCACCGAGCTGAGCCAGCAGGTGGCCGCCAGCAGTGCGGCCATCGCCCAGGAGGCTGCGCAGGACGCCCGGCGCGCACTGTTCAGCAGCCTGGTGGCACTTGCACTGGTCACGGCGCTGGGCGCCTGCGCGGGCTGGCTGCTCACCCGCTCGGTGGTGCGCCCCCTGGGAGTGGCAGTGTCGGTAGCGCACAAGGTGGCGGCGGGCGATCTCACCACCCGCATCGAGGTGGAGGGCAAGGATGAACCTGCGCGCCTGCTGGAGGCGTTGCGCGCCATGCAGGACAACCTGGAAAACGTGGTCTCTGGCGTGCGCAGCAATGCCGAGGGCGTGGCCAGCGCCAGTGCCGAAATTGCGCAGGGCAATGCCGACCTGAGCATGCGCACCGAAGAGCAGGCATCGTCGCTGGACGAAACCACCTCGTCGATGCAGCAGCTGCAATCCACGGTGCAGCAGAACGCCTCCAACGCCCAGCGCGCGAACGAGCTGGCGCGCAACGGCGCCACTGTGGCGCAGCGGGGGGGTGACGTGGTCACGCAGATGGTGGAGGTGGTGCAGGGCATCCAGGACAGCTCGCGCCGCATTGCCGACATCATTGGCGTCATCGACGGCATCGCATTCCAGACCAACATCCTCGCGCTCAATGCCGCCGTCGAGGCCGCGCGCGCCGGTGAACAGGGCCGGGGCTTTGCCGTGGTGGCCAGCGAGGTGCGCAACCTCGCCACCCGCAGCGCCAGCGCCGCACGGGAGATCAAGCAGCTCATCCAGACCAGCGTGGAGCGCGTGCAGGCCGGCTCGGATCTGGCGCGCAATGCAGGCACCACCATGGCCGAGGTGGTGTCGTCCATCCAGGGTGTGAGCGCGCTGATGGAAGAGATCAGCCAGGCCAGCGCCGCACAGACCAGCGACATGCTGCGCGTGACGCAGGCCATCGTGCGCATGGACGAGGCGACACAGCAGAACGCCGCCCTGGTCGAAGAAAGCGCCGCTGCCGCAGGCAGCCTGAGCGGGCAAGCGCAGCAACTGGTGGAGGCCGTGGAGGTGTTCCGCCTGCGCAACGCCCATCCCGCCCACCCCGCGCTCCCCGCGCCGCGCGCCTGACGCGGGTTGCCGCAAGGCAGTTGTGCATCACGCCGCCCCCGCGATGGCACCGCAGCCCTGCGGGCGCAGGGCCACGGCGGCCATGCAAATGCTATCAATAAGATAGCTGCTCAGGCATATTGCACTAGCGCAATCGCCCGAAAACCCTCAAAGCCTGCCTGTTGCTGCGCGAAAACACGCTGCAGGCAGACCCCTGCGCTGCGTCAGTCGATCTTCACGTTCGCGTTCTTCACCACCTGCGCCATGCGCACTGCTTCGCTGCGGAAGAAGGCGGCGGCCGGCTCGGGCGGCGTGAGCTTGATCTCGTAGCCCTGCGCAATCAGCGCATCACGGGCCTCGGGCATCTCCATGGCGGCCTTGAAGCCGCTGTACAGCCGCGCCAGCTCGGCCTTGGGCAGGCCCGCAGGCGCCACAGGGGCGATCCACCCGTCCAGCTCATAGCCCGGCAGGCCTTGCTCGGCCATGGTGGGTACGCCCGGCAGTGCCGCCACGCGGGTGGCCGTGGTCACCCCCAGGGCCCGCAAGGCGCCTGCCTTGATGTGCGCAGCCGCCGGTGCCACGGCCACCACCCCCAGCTGCACCTGCCCGCCCAGGATGTCGTTCATCAGCGGGCCCATGCCCCGGTAGGGGATGTGCTTGATGTCGATCTTGGCCTGGTCCACGAACATGGCCGCGCCCAGGTGCAGGATGGTGCCGTTGCCCGACGAGCCATAATTGAGCACGCCGGGTTTGGACTTGGCCAGCGCGATCAGCTCCTGCACCGTCTTGGCGGGCACCGCAGGGTGCGCGACCAGCACAAACGGCGTGGCACCCAGGATGGTGATGGGGGTGATGTCGGCCAGCGAGTCGAACGGAATGTTCTTGTACACGCTGGGGTTGACCACGTGGTTGTTGGACACCACGCCGATCACCGAGCCGTCCTTGGGTGCGCGCACGATTTGCGTGGTGCCGGTGATGCCACCCGCGCCCGGCAGGTTCTCGATGACCACCGGCTGGCCCAGCGCCTTGGCCAGGCTGGTGCTGATGGCGCGGATGGCGCCGTCGGCCCCCGAGCCCGCCGACAGCGGCAGGATCACGCGCAGCGGCTTGCCGTCACCCTGGGCACGCGCCATGCGGGGCAGGCCCCAGGCTGCGGCGCCCAGCGCGGCCGCGCCGGTGGCCAGCGCCTGGCGGCGCGTGAGCACGCCATGGCGGGCGGGCGCGATGCGGTCCATGTCAAAAGCAGGGGTGGGCTGGGGCACGGTTGTCTCCGGTAGTGGGGTTGGAATCCGGGGCCTGCGGTCTGCGCCGCGTGGGTTGCCCCGGTCGTCAAGGAAAAATCAGGCAATGGCCCCGGTGGCCTGCAGCGCGGTCACTTCATCGGCCGTGTAGCCCAGACCCTGCAGCAGCTCGGCCGTGTGCTGGCCCAGGCGCGGCGGGTCGCAGCGCACATCGAGCCGCTGGCCGTCCATGCGCAGCGGCATCAGCGTGATCTGCGCGGTCTGCCCGGCACGTTCGCCATCGGGCAGCGTGATGTCGGCGAGGCCCCCCGTGGCTTGCAGGTGCGGGTCGTCAAACAGTTCTTCGGGCCGGCGGATGGGTGCAAACGGCAGGCCGTGGCGTTCGAAGATCGCGGCCAGTTCATCGGCCGTGTGCTGCGCCAGCCGCTCGCGCAGCACCGGCATCAGCGTGGGGCGGGCGCGCACGCGGTCGTTGTTGGTGGCCAGGCCGGTGTCGGCCTTCAGATCGGCATAGCCCATGGCGTCGCAGAAGGTCTGCCACTGCGCATCGCTCACGGCGGCCAAAAAGATCTGCCCGCCGTCCTTCACGCTGAACACGTCGTACACGGCCCAGGACGAGATGCGGTCGGGCATGGGCGCGGCCGGTTTTCCGGTGACGGCGTACTGCATCATGTGCTGGCCGACCAGGAACACGTTGTTCTCGAACAGGGCCGAGTCCACCTCCTGCCCGCGCCCGGTGATGCCGCGCTGCATCAGCGCCGCCATCGCACCGATCGCGCCGAACATGCCGCCCATGATGTCGTTCACGCTGCTGCCCGCGCGCAGCGGGTCGCCGGGGCGGCCGGTCATGTAGGCCAGGCCGCCCATCATCTGCACTACCTCGTCCAGCGCCGTGCGGTGCTCGTACGGGCCGGGCAAGAAGCCGGTGTGGTTGACGTAGATGAGGCGCGGGTTGACCTGGCTCAGCGCGGCATAGTCCAGGCCGTATTTGGTCATCACGCCGGGCTTGAAGTTTTGCGCCACCACGTCGGCCGATGCGGCCAGCTTGCGCGCCACCGCCAGGCCCTCGGGGCTGCGCAGGTCGAGCGCAATGCTCTTCTTGTTGCGGTTGAACATGGGGAAGAAGCCCGCGCCCGCGCCCAGCAGGTGGCGGGTGCGGTCGCCGTCCACCGGCTCGACCTTGATGACCTCGGCACCCAGGTCGGCCAGCACCATGCCGCAGGTGGGGCCCATGACCATGTGGGTGAACTCCACCACGCGCAGGCCTTCCAGCGGCAGGCGGGGGGACGAGAGAGGGGCGGATGTGTCGTGCATGTTCAGAGCGTTCAGAAAGGGGTTCAGGCCGTTGCTGCTTCACGCAGCACGGCGGGTGCGGCATTCTGCGGCAGCCCGGCCTGCCAGAGGGTGCCATGCAGGGTCTCGCCCGCCAGCCATCCGGCCACGCGCTGGCGCAGCGCGAGCAGCGCAGTCACATCGATGCCGGTGGCGATGCCCATGCGCTCCAGCATGAACACCAGGTCTTCGGTGGTGACATTGCCGCTGGCGCCCGGCGCGTGCGGGCAGCCGCCGATGCCCGCCAGGCAGGCATCAAAGCGCGTGATGCCTGCCTGCCAGGCGGCATACACATTGGCCAGGCCCATGCCGCGCGTGTCGTGGAAGTGCGCGCAGGCCAGGCGGTCGCCCACCAGCGCCCGCGCTTTGCCAAACAGGCGGGCGACCGCAGCCGGGTCGGCATAGCCCACGGTGTCGGCCAGGCTCACGCGGTCGGCGCCCGCATCCAGCAGCGCCTGCATCAGGCGCAGCACTTCGCTCTCAGCCACCTCGCCCTGTAGGGTGCAGCCAAAGGCCGTGCCCACACCACCTTCGATCAAGGTGCGGCTGCCGCTCGCGTCGCGCAGTGATCGGATACGCGCGACCTCGGCCACCACCTCGTCGGGGGTCTTGCGCAGGTTGGCCAGGCTGTGGGCGTGGCTGGCGGACAGGGGCACGATCATCAGGTCGGCACCCTGCTCCAGCGCGCGCTCGGCGCCTTTGATGTTGGGCACCAGCACTGAGGCCACCAGGCCGGGCAACGTTTTGGCGTGGGCCAGGACCTCGGCCGTGTCGGCCAGCTGGGGCAGCAGCCGGGCGGGCACAAAGGAGCCCACCTCGATCTCGCGCTGGCCGGCGGCGTAGGCAGCGTTGATCCATTCGATCTTGCGCGCGGTGGACACCACCGTGGCGATGCTTTGCAGGCCGTCGCGCAGGCCGACTTCGCGGACGATGGCGCGGGCCACCGGGGGCTGCAGGTCGGATGGGATCGGTGAGGTGTGCACGGGATGTCTCTTTCGGATGGGTCTGGACAAGATTCTAAAAATTCCCGAATGAATCAGAAAATACATCTCGCAAGCCGTAACATTCCCAAACGGAATATCACAGCCCTGGAGGTTTGCCATGCGCGACCTGGACTTGCAGACCCTGCGCCTCTTTGCCGCCGTGTGCGAACAGCGCAGCATTGCGCGTGTGGCCGAGCAGGAGTCCATCGTGGGCTCGGCCATCAGCAAGCGGCTGACGCAGCTGGAAGACACGGTGGGCACACCGCTGCTGCTGCGCAAGCGCCGGGGCGTGGTGCCAACGCCTGCCGGCGAGACCCTGCTGGAGCATGCCCGCACCATGCTGGCCAGCGTAGGGCAGATCGAGCGCGACATGGCGGCCTACGCCACCGGCACCCGGGGCCATGTGCGCATGCTGGTCACCGCCTCGGTCATGGCCGAGTCGCTGGCCGACGATGTGGCGGCCTTTCTGCAAGACCCGGCACACCGCAACATCCAGATCAGCCTGGAGGAACGCGTGAGCCCGGACGTGGTGCAAGGCGTGCGCGACGGCAGCGCCTCCATCGGCATCTGCTGGGACGCAGCCGACCTGTCGGGCCTGGAAACCAGCGCCTACCGCAGCGATCACCTGGCTGTGGTGGCACACGAGTCGCACCCCGTGGCCCAGCTGCAGAGCGTGCGGTTTGCCGACGTGCTGGAGCACGAATTCGTCAGCATGCCCGCGCTCAGTGCAGTGCAGGTGCTGCTGGCGCGTGCCGCTGCGGTGGAGGGAAAAATGCTGGCCCACCGCGTGCTGGTGTCCAACTTTGACGCCGCCCTGCGGGTGGTGCGCGCCAACCTCGCCATCAGCGTGGTGCCGCGCGAAGTGGCCCAGCCGTTTGCCCAGTTGGCACCGGTGCGCATCGTCCCGCTGAGCGACCCCTGGGCCCAGCGGCGCTTTGCAATCTGCTACCGCAGCGCCCAGTGGCTGCCCCCCGCGGCCCAGTTGCTGGTCGCGCATCTGGCGGGGCTGGGGCGCAGCTGACAGGGGCCGAAAACCGTGGCCCTGTCGCAACAGTTTGATACGCAACATTGTATTTTTCGCCACTAGCGCATGTGTGCTGTGCGTTCTGAGCTACTAAACTTGTAGCAAAATGGGTTCCGCGCTATAGTCTCAGCGCATCAGCGGGCCCGGTTGACGGCCACCCGCACTGAATCCAGATCCAACACTTGCGCGAGGAGAAGCGTCCATGAGCTCCAAAGAAAATGCTTCCATCAACCAGCTTTTCGAGAAACTTGAATGCCGCTATGCGCTGCGCGTGCTGTGGGCCCTGAAGGACGGCCACCCCCAGACGTTCCGCCTGCTGCAGGACAGCGTGGGTGGCATCACCCCCAACACGCTCAACACCCGCATCAAAGAGCTGCGCGAAGCCGGTTTTGTGGACCATGGCAGCGACGGCTACACCGTCACCCCCTCGGGCGCTGACCTGCTCAAGCGCCTGTCGGACGTGCAGGCCTTTGCCACCCGCTGGGTCGCAGGCCGCGCCAAGAAGGCCTGAGCCCTCTTCCCTCCCCCTGCTCGCCCTGCCCCGCAGGGAAAAGCCCCGCCGGACCTCCGCGCGGGGCTTTCGTTAAAATAGGGATCAAAATAGCTTCAAGCGCAATCAAAACATGCGCCTGAAGCTATATTTTTAATAGCAAACAAGGAACTCCCATGGCACTGACCACCACTGCATCCGGCCTGCAATACGAAGACACCACCGTGGGCGAAGGCGCCGAAGCCACCAAGGGCCAGAACGTGTCGGTGCACTACACCGGCTGGCTGTACAACAACGGTGAGCAAGGTGCCAAGTTCGACTCCAGCCGCGACCGCAACGACCCTTTTGAATTTGCACTGGGCGCCGGTATGGTCATCAAGGGCTGGGACGAAGGCGTACAGGGCATGAAGATCGGCGGCCAGCGCACGCTGATCATCCCCGCCGCCCTGGGCTACGGTGCGCGCGGTGCGGGCGGCGTGATCCCCCCGAACGCCACGCTCAAGTTCGACGTGGAACTGCTCAAGGTGGGCCGCTGATCTCAGCCCCCTTCCGGTCCACATCGGCAAAACAGAAGCGGCCCTCGGGCCGCTTTTTTCATGCCCGCGCATCTTGCAAACGGGCTGTGGCTGGGGAGCCCTCAGGCTCCTATCCATCAAGACCAGTCCGGAACCCCGGGGCCTCAATCAAACAGCGCCTTGTCCAGCCGCTCAAACTTGGCATCACCCACCGCTTCCCGGATTTTGGGGGCCAGTGCCGCCAGGTCTTCAAAACTGCCTGCGCCCTCCACCGCGAGGTTCAAGCGAAACCCGCGCAAGCCCAGCGCCGCCGTCAGCTCCGTGGCGATGGGATACGCCGCCTGGTAGCGCTCCATGGGCGAACGCCCCGAGCCTTCGACGGGCGACGCCACCGTGCCCAGATCGGTGGCGGGAGC
The DNA here is from genome assembly GCF_001427445.1 of Acidovorax sp. Root568. Lineage (NCBI taxonomy): Bacteria > Pseudomonadati > Pseudomonadota > Betaproteobacteria > Burkholderiales > Comamonadaceae > Acidovorax > Acidovorax sp. Root568. Next base: position 62,083 of record NZ_LMGP01000002.1, read on the forward strand.
TTCTGCCAGCGTGGCGGAGGCAAGGGGTGCACCGGCAGCAACGGAGCCTACGACTGCGGCAGTCATCTGCCCACCCACCGGCGCCAACAGCCCCTGGGCGATCATGGCCTGCACATCGTCCTGCGTGATGCCCATGGCCGCCGTGGCCGCCAAAATCTCCCCCGTGGTGCGCTTGCCGTCAAAAAGAATGAAGGCCGAGCGCTGGCGCGAGCTCAAGCTGCCGTGACGGTCCTTGAGTGCTTCCTGGCCTGCGGGGGTTTTGACGAGAACCATGAGTCTCCTAGTAGTGAGCAGTCGCGGGGGACGCCGCAAGGCTATCACCTGCGAACCAGAATCCCATGTTTTGGCACCTCTGCAAATCGGGGTTTACACATAACCCCCACGCGGCGCCAACCCCTCACATCTCCGAGCGAATGCGTGGCAGCGGAGGTGCAGGCCGGGTGATCCAGCTGACCACCAAGGTAACGAGCAGGCCACAGGGCACACCAAACACCCCGGCCGAAATGGGCTGGATGCCGAACCACAACCCATCGGCCAGTAGCCAGCGCGGCAGCGCCTGCATGGCGGGCACATGCGACAGCATGTAGTACACCGTGATGGCCAGCCCGCCCAGCATGCCCGCCACTGCGCCTTGCCGCGTGGTGCCCCGCCAGAAGATGCCCAGCACCATCACCGGCACAAACGCCGACGCCGCCAGCGAGAAAGACGCCGACACCATGGGCAGGATTTCAGACGGCTTGAGCGCCGCCACAAACGCTGCCGACAAGGCCACGGCGAGCAGCGTGAACTTGGTCAGGATCACCCGCTGCTCGGGCGACGCCTGGCGGCGCGTGTCCTGAAAATACAGGTCGCGCACGAGCGCATTGCTGATCGTGAGCAGCAAGCCGTCGGCCGTGGACAGCGCCGCTGCCAGGCCCCCTGCCGCCACCAGGCCCGACACTACATACGGCAGCCCACCCAGTTCGGGCGTGGCCAGCATGATGAGGTCGGCCCCCAGCCGGATCTCGCCAAACTGGATCAGGCCATCGCCGTTCACGTCTTCGACCGACAGCAGCGAGCTGTCCACCCGCGCCCATTGGGCCATCCAGGTGGGCAGGGCCTCGAAACTGCTGCCCACCAGGTTCTGCATGACCTCGAACTTCACCAGCACCGCCAGCGCGGGCGCACTGAGGTACAGCAGTGCAATGAAAAACAGCGACCAGCCCACCGACGCACGGGCCGCAGACACCGTGGGCGATGTGTAGTAGCGGGTCAACAGGTGGGGCAGCCCGGCGGTGCCCACCATCAGGCAGAACATCAGCGCCAGAAAATTACGGCGCGTGAGCTCGTAGTCGCGTTGCTCCTCGGGAGTGCCGTGGGGGTCGCCGGCATAGGCCTGGCTGTGGGGCGGCAGCCCGCCCAGGGGGCGCGCGCGCTCGTAGTTCTCGCGCATTTCGCGGGTCCAGCGCTCGCGGGCAGCTGCCGCATCGCGGGGCAGCGCCGCCAGCTCGCGGCTGGCGGAGACGATCAGGCCCACATCAGCATTCTGCGCACGCAGGGCCCGGATGCGCTCACGACCCTTTTCGCGTTCCCGCTCCAGGGCCGCATCCACATCCTGCAGGCGCGCTTCGAAGTCCTTGGCGCGCTGCAGGTAAGCCTGCACCACTTGGTGTTCGGCCGGGGAGTCGAGCAGCTGTGCCTCCAGGTCGGCAATCTTGCTGATCTGCGCGCCATATACCAATGGCGCCAACGGGTTGCCCAGCTGCTTGTACGCCAGCCACGACACCGGGATCATGAACGCCAGCAGCAGCACGACATACTGCGCCACCTGCGTCCAGGTGATGGCCCGCATGCCGCCCAGGAATGAGCACAACAACACCCCGCCCAGGCCCAGCATGATGCCGATCTCGAACTGCACGCCGGTGAGGCGCGACGCAATCAGCCCCACGCCGTAGATCTGCGCCACCACGTAAGTGAACGAGCACAACACGGCCGCCAGTGCGGCAATGACACGCGGCCAGCGCCCGCCAAAACGCACGTGGAAAAAGTCGGGCACGGTGTACAGGCCCATGGCGCGCAGGTGTGGGGCGATGAGCATGGCCACCAGGCAAAAGCCCCCCGTCCACCCCAGCAGATAAGCCAGGCCACCGGCCTGCCCCGGCGTGCCCGAAAAGCCCTGCAGGTACAGCGCGCCCGACAGACTGATGAACGAGGCCGCACTCATCCAGTCGGCCGCCGTCGCCATGCCGTTGTACATGGGCGGAATGCGCCGCCCTGCCACGTAGTAGTCCTCGGGGTCCGTCGTGCGGCCGTACACGCCGATGCCGGCGTACACCATGACGGTGAGAAACAGAAAAATCGGGCCGATCCAGTGGCGCGACAGCCCCTGGTGTTCAGCCCAGGTCATCAGTGCCAGAAAGCCCAGCACCCCCGCCACGTAAAGCGCCAGAATACGGTGCAGCCGCCACAGATAGGCGCGGTCCGCCTCGGCGCTGCCTGGCTTGCGCTCAGCCATGGGCGCGGTCTTCTGCGGGAGGGGCGGAAAGCTCCAATGCCTCGCGTTGCTGCTGGTCCTGCCGCTCAAAGTGGTTCATGGCCCAGCCGTAGGCGACCACGATGGCGATGAACACCAGCACAGCGCCCTGCGCCGCAATCCAGTAGCCCAGAGGCCAGCCCCCCACCACCAGTACCTGCAGGTCCCGGGCGAAGTAGGTGGCCCCAAAAGACACCAGGGCCCACAGCAGGAGCAAACCTGCTTTGAGCCACAGGTGGCGCACGTCGTGCAAGTCGGGGGGAAACGGCCCCGCCATCTCGGCGTCGGCGGGGCGGGTAGCGGGCTGCTGCAACGGCATCACTGGCGCGGCATCACGGACGCGATGGCGGGTGGTGCAGTTGGCACATGGCAGCCCGGTCGGTGCGTCAGCCTGCCAGTTGCTGCCAGGTGGCAATCACGCTGTCGGGGTTGAGCGAAATCGACGAGATGCCCTCCTTGGCCAGCCACTGCGCAAAGTCAGGGTGGTCGCTGGGGCCCTGACCGCAGATGCCGATGTACTTGCCCTGGGCCAGGCAGGCCTTGATGGCCTGGTGGATCAGTGCCTCGACAGCCGGGTCACGCTCGTCGAAGTCCTGCGCCAGCAGCTCCAGGCCCGAGTCACGGTCCAGGCCCAAGGTGAGCTGGGTCAGGTCGTTGGAGCCGATGGAGAAGCCGTCGAAGAACTCCAGGAAACGCTCGGCCAGGATGGCGTTGCTGGGCACCTCGCACATCATGATGACCTTGAGGTCGTCCTTGCCACGCTGCAGGCCATGGCTGGCCAGCAGCTTGGTCACGCGCTCGGCCTGGCCCAGCGTGCGCACAAAGGGCACCATCACCTGCACGTTGGTCAGGCCCATGTCGTTGCGCACGCGCTTCAACGCCTCGCACTCCATGGCAAAGGCTTCGCCGAAGTCTTCGCTGATGTAGCGGGCGGCACCACGGAAGCCGAGCATCGGGTTTTCTTCCTCGGGCTCGTAGCGGCTGCCGCCGATCAGCTTGCGGTACTCGTTGGACTTGAAGTCAGACAAGCGCACGATGACGGGCTTGGGCCAGAAGGCGGCGGCAATGGTGGCCACGCCTTCAGCGACCTTGTCCACGTAGAACGCGCGGGGCGACGCATGGCCACGGGCCACGGATTCCACGGCCTTCTTCAGGTCGGCATCGATCTGGGGATAGTCCAGGATCGCCTTGGGGTGCACACCAATGTTGTTGTTGATGATGAACTCGAGCCGCGCCAGGCCAACGCCTTCGTTGGGCAGCTGGGCAAAATCAAACGCCAGCTGGGGGTTGCCCACGTTCATCATGATCTTGGTCTTGATGGGAGGCATCGCGCCGCGCTGCACTTCGGTGACTTCGGTTTCGAGCAGGCCGTCGTAGATCTTGCCCGTGTCGCCCTCGGAGCAGCTCACCGTGACCAGCGTGCCATCCTTCAGACGCTCGGTCGCGTCGCCGCAGCCCACGACGGCCGGAATGCCCAGCTCGCGCGCAATGATGGCGGCGTGGCACGTGCGGCCACCCCGGTTGGTGACGATGGCGCTGGCGCGCTTCATCACGGGCTCCCAGTTGGGGTCCGTCATGTCGGTGACCAGCACATCGCCCGGCTGGACCTTGTCCATCTCAGAAATGTTGTGCACCAGGCGCACGGGGCCGGTGCCAATCTTCTGGCCGATGGCGCGGCCCTCGGCCAGCACGGTGCCCTGGCCCTTGAGCTTGTAGCGCAGCTCGGCCTGGCCCTTGGCCTGGCTCTTCACGGTTTCAGGCCGTGCCTGCAGGATGTAGAGCTGGCCGTCGGTGCCGTCCTTGCCCCACTCGATGTCCATGGGGCGGCCGTAGTGCTGCTCGATCACCAGCGCGTAGCGGGCCAGTTGCTCCACATCGGCGTCGGTCAGCGAGTAGCGGTTGCGCTGCTCGGTGGGCACATCAATGGTCTTGACCAGCTTGCCGCTGGCGGCCTTTTCCTCAGGCGTGGAGAACACCATCTGGATCAGCTTGCTGCCCAGGTTGCGGCGGATCAGCGCCTTCTTGCCTGCCTGGAGCATGGGCTTGTGCACGTAGAACTCGTCGGGGTTCACGGCGCCCTGCACCACCGTCTCGCCAAGGCCGTAGCTGCTGGTGATAAAGACTACGTCCTCAAAGCCGGATTCGGTGTCGATGGTGAACATCACGCCGGCGGCGCCGAGGTCGGAGCGCACCATGCGCTGCACACCGGCCGACAGGGCCACCACATCGTGCTCGAAGCCCTTGTGCACACGGTAGGAAATGGCGCGGTCGTTGTACAGCGACGCAAACACTTCCTTCATCTTGTGCATGACTTCGTCGATGCCCACCACGTTCAGGAAGGTTTCTTGCTGGCCTGCAAACGAAGCGTCGGGCAAATCCTCGGCCGTGGCCGACGAGCGCACGGCAAATGAGGCGGCGGGGTTGCCTGCGCTCAGCTTGGCAAATTCATCAGCAATGGCCTTTTGCAGGTCGGCTGGGAAGGGCTGGGCCTCAACCATGGCGCGAATCTCGGCACCGACCTGTGCGAGGGCGCGCACGTCCTCGGTATCCAGGCTCTTGAGCTTGGCGCTGATGCGGTCGGCCAGGCCGTCGTAGGCCAGGAACTCGCGGAACGCGTGGGCGGTGGTGGCAAAGCCCGTGGGCACGCGCACACCCTGCGGCAGCTGGGAGATCATCTCGCCGAGGCTGGCGTTTTTACCGCCAACTGCCTCGACATCGGTCATTCTCAGGTTTTCAAACGGTACGACCAGGGCGGTCGGGCTGAAAAGTGCAGACATGGGAAAGCTCCAGAAGTTGAAACCGGGTCTGCGCGCCTGCCCCCTGAGAGCGATGGGCGAGCGGCCATGCACAGGCTGCAGCTTTGTCGTTGTGGTTGTAGGCCGACGGTGTGCATGGTGAGAATTGGATAATTGTGACAATTGTAGGCCCGCGCATCTGGCAACGGGCTGACGCTTTCACGCGACTGACGCAAAACGGGGAATTGCCACTTCTTTGTGGTGTCCACCCGGCTGGCGCAAGCCGCATCCAAAAAAAGGGGCTCCATGCACTCGCGCACCGTATTTTTTGTCTCTGACGGCACCGGCATCACCGCCGAAACCTTCGGCAACGCCATCCTGGCCCAGTTCGAGATGAAGCCGCGCCATGTGCGCCTGCCCTTCATCGACACGGTGGACAAGGCCCACCAGGCCGTGCGGCAGATCAACCACACCGGAGAAGTCGAGGGCAAAAAGCCCATCGTCTTCACCACGCTGGTCAACATGGACGTGCTCAAGGTCATCCAGGACGGCTGCAAGGGCATGCTGCTGGACATGTTTGGCACCTTCGTCCACCCGCTGGAGGAAGAGCTGGGCATCAAGTCGCACCACCGCGTGGGGCGCTTCAGCGACGTGAGCCGCAGCAAGGAGTACACGGACCGCATTGAAGCCATCAACTTCAGCCTGGCCCATGACGACGGCCAGAGCAACCGCGACCTGGCAGGTGCCGACGTGATCCTGGTGGGCGTGAGCCGCAGCGGCAAAACGCCCACCAGCCTGTACCTGGCCATGCAATGTGGCCTGAAAGCCGCCAACTACCCGCTGATCCCCGAGGACTTCGAACGCCGCCAACTGCCCCCTGCCCTGGTGCCGTTTCGCAGCAAGATCTTTGGCCTGACCATCAGCCCCGACCGCCTGGCCGAGATCCGCGCCGAGCGCCGCCCCAATTCGCGCTATGCCAGTCTGGAGAACTGCCGCATGGAGGTCTCCGAAGCCGAGGCCATGATGCGCCGCGCAGGCATCCGGTGGTTGTCCACCACCACCAAGTCGATTGAAGAGATTGCGACGACCATCCTGCAGGAGATTCGGCCGGAGAGGCTGGTGTATTGAGCAGCGTTGCATGGCAAGTACGACCCAACCTCCCTCGGGGGCCATGGCGGATTCATGCAAAAACAGGCTCTACCGCCCTACTGAAAAGCGCAACAAGCTATAAATAACATAGCATTGTTCTCACAGGACCGGCGGTGCAGTCTGGCTTGCGCCGCAAGCCCCGCCCGCAGATCACGGCAGACCACCTCCTGCGGGGCCATCGCCCCCAAACAATTCAAACACCATGCTGCGCATCCATTGGTTCACCGGCTCGCGGTGCACCTTGGCATGCCAGAACACGCTGATGGGCGCGTCAGGCAGTTTGACGGGGTGCGTGCGCAGCACCAGGCCAAAGGGCTCGACCAGCTTGAGCGCCAGCCGCTCGGGCACCGTCGCCACCAGCGCCGTGCTTTGGAGGATGTGGCCCACGCTCACAAAGTGCGGCACGCTCAGCCGCACCAGGCGGTCGATGCCAGCCTTCTGGATCAGCTCGTCCACCTTGCCGTGCCCCGTCCCTGCAGACACGATCACCAGGTGCTCTGCCGCCTTGTAGTCCGACAGCAGCAGCTTGGGCCGGTCCAGCGCGTGGCCCTTTCGGAACAGACACACATAACGCTGGCGGAACAAGCGCCGCTGGAAAAACCCCGCTTTCAGCTGCGGCAGCAGGCCAATGGCCAGGTCCACCTTGCCAGCCTCCATGTCTTCGCGCAGATGGGCTGCGTTGTTGCGCACGGTGTTCAGCGTGACGCCCGGCGCCTCCCGCCCCAGGCGCTCCAGCAGCGCGGGCAGGAAGACGATCTCGCCAATGTCTGTCATGCCGATGGTGATGGTGCGCTTGAGCGTTGCGGGCGTGAACTGTGTGCGCTGGTTCAGCCCGCTGTGGATCATGCCCAGCGCATAGCCCACGGATTCGCCCAATTGCTCGGCAAACGGCGTGGGCACCATGCCGCCCGAGGTGCGCAAGAAAAGCTCGTCGCCAAAAATGCGCCGTAGCTTGGCCAGCGCATTGCTCACGGCAGGCTGCGTCAGCCCCAGGTTGTCAGCCACCTTCGACACGCGCCGTTCGACCATGAGTTGCTGAAACAGCACCAGCAGGTTCAGGTCGATATCCGATAGCTCCATCGCCACTCCATCAGCTCGGGTGATATGAAGTGGCGATGGTATTGCAGCCAGTGATTCGCAGGCGCTTTCGTGGGCACAATGGGCTGGATGAAATCGAACGCCGCCCGCCATGGACATCCTCGTTCAGCCGCTTAACCGCGTGATCCGCGCCGAACCCGGCGTGAACCTGCTTGACGCCCTGCGCGCGGCGCAGGTTCCGATGTCGTATTCGTGCCTTTCTGGCCGCTGCGGCATCTGCCGCTGCCGGGTGCTGTCTGGTGAGGTGCTCGATGGCGGGCGCGAGCAGCAGCGTCCGCTGGACGGCGTGGACGGTGCCGTGCTGGCCTGCCAGACCTATGTGACCGAGCCCTGCACCATCGAAGTGCCCGCCCCCGGCGAAGCCGTGGTGCACCGTGCGCGCGTGGCCAAGGCCACCGTGGTGGCCATCGAGCCGCTGGCGGTAGACATCCGGCGCCTGCTGCTCAAGGTGGCAAAACCGATTGCGTTTTCTCCAGGTCAGTACGTGCAGTTGGGTTTCACGCCGACGCATGTGCGCCCCTACTCCATGGCAAACCTGCCGGGCGAACAGTTGCTGGAGTTCCACATACAGCTCATGCCCCAGGGCCGGGTCAGCGGCTACATCGCCGGGCAGCTGAAGGTGGGGGACAAAGTCAAGGTCAGTGGGCCGCTGGGCGCGGCGTATTTGCGCCAGCAGCACACGGGGCCCATGCTGTGCGTGGCTGGGGGCACCGGGCTGGCGTCGGTGCTGTCGGTGGTGCGCGGCGCGGTGGCTGCGGGCATGCGCAACCCCATTCACCTGTACTTCGGCCTGCGCTCGCCGCGCGAGCTGTATGGCCTGGCATGGCTGGACCATTTGCGCAGCGTGCACCCTGCCCTGCGGGTGCATGTGGTGGTGGCATCAGGCGCCGACCCTGCCACGCAGCGGCGCGGGCTGGTGACCCAGGCCATCGAGCAGGACCACGCCAGCATGCAAGGCTGGCAGGCGTATCTGTGCGGATCGCCGCCGATGGTGGAGACCACCACACTGTTGGCGCTGGGCAAAGGCCTGGAGGCAGCCCACCTCCATGCCGAGGCTTTTTACCTGCAGGGCGACTGATTCCGTCTCCAAATCATCCGTGTCGTTGTTGCTTCGCCTTGCCGTGCTACAGCACTGTCTGCGGCTTCGCGCCTAGACACGAATGATCTGGAAACGGAATGAGGTTCTTGGAGTCGTCTGAATCCACTTGAACCGCTCACTCAGTGCGGTCGAAGCGCCGCGAGGGGCTTCGACAAGCTCAGCCCGCATCCGGCTGCGCGCTGGGCGCCGCCTTGCGGAACGCTTCCAGCTGCGCGCAGGCTGTGTCCACCGCCTGCACCAGCGGCCAGCGCGACAAGTCCACCTTGAAGCGGCGCGCGCTCTCCACCTGCGGAACCAGGTACACATCGGCCAGCGTGGGGGTGCTGCCAAAGCAGAAATCACCGCGCTGCGGGTCCTTCGACAGCAGCGCCTCAATGGCATCAAAGCCCGCGCTGATCCAGGTGCCGCACCAGTCGTTCACGGCAGCCTCGTCGGCACCAAAGCGATGGCGCAGCGCCTCCAGAATGCGGCGGTTGTTGACGGGATGGATGTCGCAGCCCACGATGGCCGCCAGGGCGCGCACCTGGGCGCGATCGCCTGCATCGCCGGGCAGCAGCGGTGGGGTGGGATAGCGCTCTTCGAGCCACTCGATGATGGCGGGCGACTGGATCATCAGGCGCTCGTCGGCCTCCAGCACGGGCACGAACTGCTGCGGGTTGATCGCCTTGAAGGCATCGCCCAGATGCTCTTCGCGCCGCAAATCGACCGCAATCTGCTCGTAGGCCAGCCCCTTGAGGTTGAGCGCAATGCGCAAGCGGTGGGATGTTCCGCTGCGGAAGAAGGAATAGAGCTTCATGGTCAGTCTCTGTGTCAGTCCCTGTGTCAGTCCAGGGCAATCTTGGCGCGCTTGACGACTTCACCGAACGTGCGCGAATCGCGTTCGATAGCCTTGGTGAGTTCGGCGGGCGGGCCGATGTAGGGCTCAAACCCGAAGGTCGCCAGGCGCTCCTTGACCTCTGAAGTGGCCAGCACCTTGCCCACGTCGGCATTGATCTTCTCGATGGCTGCCTTCGGCGTGCCAGCAGGCGCGAACAGGCCCACCCAGGTCTTCACTTCAAACCCGGCCGGGCCGCCCGCTTCGCCCATGGTTGGAATGTCGGTGAAGCCCGCCAGACGCTGGGGTGCGGCCAGCGCCAGAAATTTCACCTTCTTGGCCTGGAACATCGGCCCGGCCGTCGCTGCCGTGCCAAACGCCCACTTGATGTCGCCCGTGGCCACAGAGGTGTAGACGCTGCCCATTTCCTTGTACGGCACATGCATCATCTTCGTGCCCGTTGCCGCCTCCAGACTCGCCGCGCCCACATGAGCCACGCTGCCGATGCCCCAGGAGCCGTAGGTGATGTCGCCCGGCGCCGCCTTGGCCGCCTTGATCAAATCGCCCACATCCTTCCAGGGCGAGTTGGCCGCCACCACCACAAAGAAGTTCGTGAAATACACCGGAGCGACGGGCTCGAAATCTTTGGTCGGGTCATAGGGCAGTTGCTTGAACACATGCGGCTGCAGGGCCATGTGCGTGTTGTCCACCTGCAGCAGCGTGTAGCCATCTGGCGCAGCGCGCTTGGCATCGCCGATGGCGATGAAACCGTTGGCACCCGGCTTGTTGTCAATGACGAGTTGCTGCCCCCAATTGCGCGACAAGCGCTCGCTGAGGATGCGCATCACCGCATCGGGGCCGCTGCCGGGCGAATACGGCGCGACGGAGCGGATGGGCTTGGCAGGAAAGGTCTGCGCCACGGCGTTGGGCACGCTCGCGCCGGCCACAAGGGCCAGCGCGCAAAGCGCCAGAGCGGGTCTCAAAATCTGTGAACGAATGGCGGTCAGCATGGGGGGTGTCTCCTTGGTTTTATGAAAGCCGAATCCGGCTGGTGAGTGATGGATCAAACAGTGACTTGCACACGGTGGCTGTGCAGCGCCTCAAAAATCGGTGCGTCGCTGAAGCGGAACAGGTCGAGCGCGCCAGCGGCCGATGCCTGGGCCGAGAACGGCTGCCACGACGGCACCACAAACAAGTCGCCCCGCGCCACCTGCCAGGTGCGTTCACCCACCGTGACGGTGCCACTGCCGTCAAACACCTGGAACACCGACGACCCCACCTCGCGGTGCACCCGCGTCGCGTCGCCCGCGCGCACACGGTGCATTTCGGTCCGCATCGTGGGCAACACATCGGCGCCGGTGGTGGGGTTGGTAAAGCGCACTGCTGCATGCCCGGGGCTCAGGGTGCCCGCCTGGCCTTCGTCTTCCAGCGCGAGCTGATCGGCCAGCGCACGGTCGGTGTCCACCCAGCGGTAGGCCAGCAGGGGCGTGGCGGGCTGGGCCTGCACCATCGATACCGGGCGCAGGCCCGGGTGGCCCCACAGCCTTTCGGAATAAGAACGCTCGGCGGTGGTGCGCTCGGCGGGCGGGAGCTTCTCGCGTCCCACTTCGAAGAACTGGCTCTCGGTGTAGTACGAGAACGGAATGTCCAAGCCGTCGATCCAGGCCATGGGCTCGGTGGCAGCGTTGTGGTGGGCATGCCAGTTCCAGCCGGCCTGGGGCAGAAAGTCGCCCCGCGACATGCGCACGGCATCGCCATTCACCACGGTCCAGACGCCCTCGCCTTCCACCACAAAGCGAAACGCGTGCTGCGTGTGCCGGTGCTCGGGGGCGTCTTCGCCGGGCATCAGGTACTGAATGGCGGCCCACAGCGTGGGCGTGGCAAAGGGGCGCCCACCCAGCGCCGGGTTGGCCAGCGCAATCGCACGGCGCTCGCCGCCACGGCCCACGGGCACGATGGCGCCCGCCTGTGCGGCCAGGGCTTTCAAGCGGTCCCAGCGCCACAGATGGGGCACGGCCTTTGATTGGGGCTGTCGGGGCATCAGGTCGCCGATCTGCGTCCACAGCGGCACCAGCAGCTCTTGCTCAAAGCCCCGGTACAGCTGCTCCAGCTCGGGCGTCGGATCGGGCTGGCCCTTGCCCGCAACGGCGTGCAGCCGTACGGGGGACGGCGTGAGGTCGGTGGTCATGGTGGGGTTGTCTCCTGGATGTGGTTTTTTCTTATTCCGCCGGGCCAACGTGGAGCACGATGCTGCCCACGCCTTCAATGTGGCCGTCGATGCGGTCGCCTGCCAGCACGGGGCCTACGCCCTCGGGCGTGCCGGTAAAGATCAGGTCACCCGGCTGCAGGTGGTAGAACTTGGACAGGTCGGCAATCAGCTCGGTGATGTTCCAGATCAGCTTGGACAGGTCGGACTTCTGGCGCACCGTGCCATTGACCGACAGCTCCAGGTTGCCCTGGCCCAGCACCACCTCGGGCAGGGGCACGATCTCGGAGACCACGGAGGACTGCTCCACATCCTTGCCCAGGTCCCAAGGCCGGCCCTTGTCCCGCGCCACCAGTTGAAGGTCGCGGCGCGTCATGTCCAGGCCGCAGGCATATCCGTAGATGAGGCGGTGCGCATCGGCCTCGCTCACACGAAAACCGGGCGCACCAATGGCCAGCACCAGTTCCATTTCGTGGTGGTAGTTCTGTGTGCCGGGTGGGTAGGCCACGGTCGCGCCAGACTCGACCAGCGTGGACGGTGCCTTGGTGAAGTAGAACGGCACCTCCACCGCCTTGTCCACCGGGCGCCCCATCTCAACCGCATGCGCGTGGTAGTTGCGGCCCACAAAGAACAGCCGGTGGATGGGCAGGCGCTCGCTGCGGCCACGCACAGGCAGCGAATAGACGGGGGGCGGGGTCCAGAGGTAAGTGGCTGACGTGGTTGCGGTCATCGGTGGTTTCCTTAGCGGGTTGTCGTGTTCGGTTTCTTGTGGGCTTGGGTGGGGTTGCATGCCTCGGTGCTGCGCGGCATCAAGCTGGGTTCACAGCTTTGCCATCGGCGTGTTCAGGTCGGCCAGCCGCTCGGCATCCACCGGCTTGCGCTGCTCGATCAGCCTGCGGGCAAAGCGCAGGTCGCGCGCTGCGTTGGCCCCTACGGCGGCCTGCACCACATCGCCCGCCAGGTAAAACAACACAAAGCTGCCGCTGGCCGGGTCGCCGCGCTGCACCACGCGGTGCGCAGGCGTGGGCATGCCGTAGATCTGCAGGTTCATGCCGTACTGGTCGGACCAGAACCATGGCAGCGGCTGGTAGTCCACGGCCTGGCCCAGGGCGGAGCGCGCAGCGGCCATGCCCTGCTCCTGCGCGTTCTGCCACGACTCCAGCCGCAGGCTGCGGCCCGCCCAGGGGTTGGGTGCCACGGCCACATCGCCTGCGGCCAGGATGTGTGGGTCAGACGTGCGGCATTGGGCATCGACCAGCACGCCACCTTCGCAAGCCAGGCCCGCCTCGCGCGCCAGCTTGTCGTTGGGCACCAGGCCCACGCCCAGCACGATGGTGTCGCACGCCAGCGCGCTGCCATCGGCCAGCAAGACTTCCAAGCGGCCATCTGAGCCATCCGCACCCTCTGCAGCGCGGGCAAAGCCCCGCACCCCCGCGCCCAGCAGCACACGCACACCCTGGGCGCGGTGCAGCGCCAGCAGATACGCCGACACCTCGGCGGGCACGGTGCGTTCACACAAGCGGCTTTGCGTCTCCACCACCGCCACTTCCGCGCCCTGCTGGCGTGCGGTGGCTGCCACCTCCAGGCCGATCCAGCCACCGCCCACCACCACCACGCTGCGGCCAGGCCGAAGGGCCGGGGCCAGCGCCTGCGCATCTTCAATGGTGCGCAGCGTGTGCAGCGGCACCTGGTCAGCGCCCTGCACGGCAAGCCGCCGGGCGCCCCCCCCGGTGCACAGGATGAGCTTGTCGTAGGGCTGCACCGTGCCATCGGACAGCAGCACCTGCTTGGCAGCGCGGTCAATGCGGCGCACCTGCACACCGGGCCGCCATTGCACCGCCAGGGCGTCAAAGGCCTCGGGCTTCATGAGGCGCGTGCTCTCCGGCGCTGCTGCGCCCGACAGCACCGCCTTCGACAGCGGTGGCCGTTCGTGCGGCGGATGGGCTTCGTCACCGACCAGCACCACGCGGCCCGCAAAGCCTTCGCTGCGCAGCGCCTGCGCTGCCCAGCCGCCCGCCTGGCCCGCACCGACGATCACGATGGTGTGGGACGAGTGGGCGTTTACGCCTTCATGCGGCAATGCAGCGGCCTCGACCTCAGGTCGTTCGGCAGTCATGGGGGGGCTCCTTGAGAGGTTCAGTCCAGGGCCAGCCACACGCGGCCGCCCTCGATCTTCACGGGGTAGCTGCGCAGCGGCTCGGTCACCGGCGCACAGGTGGGCTGGCCTGATCGCACATCAAACTTGCCCTGGTGCAGCGGGCATTCGATCTCGTGCCCTTCCAGAAACCCATCGCACAGGCGCGCATGGCCGTGGGTGCAGATGTTGTCAGTGGCAAACACCTCGCCGCCCACGCCATACAACGCAATGTCGCGCCCGGCCACGGCCAGGCCGATCACGTCATCCTGCGGCACATCGTCCTGCGCGGCGGCGTCAATCCAGTTCGTTGTCATCGTCGTCATGGCGGCTCCTCAGATGGGGTAGATCAGCGAGTTGGGGATCATCTCGCTGTCGTAAACGACGAGGCGCGACGCGAACTTCAGGCCCTCGGGCGTGGGCACCACTTCATCGAGCGTGCGCCCCACGTTGAACACCGTCGATTCCTTCGACAGCCGCGTGCGCAGCACCGCATAGTTGGCCTCGCAGTGGATGCGGCAATCTGCATCCACCTTGTGCACCAGCGGCGCGCCCACCACATGGCGCTGGTAGTAGGGGTCGTGAAACAGCGTCTCGCGGATGCCGTAGACGCGGTCTTTCAGCATGCCCTTGCTGTCAAACGCCAGCGTGGCCAGCGGGAACCCGCGCTCGTGGTTCTCGCGCGGCTGCAGCTTGTACACACAGTGGTCGATAAAAAATTCAGGCCACGCCTCCCAGTCTGCCGCGTCGAGTGCGCGGGCGTAGCGGGCGTAGAGCTGGTTCAGTTCGAAGTAGGTCTGGAAGTCCATGGTCAAGCCTCCGCCTCCATCACCTTGCGCCAGTATTCGTACATGCCCCGGATCAGCGTCTCAGTCACCATGTGGTCCGTGTTGCCCACATCGCGCCCGCCCAGCTCGGCCAGCGTGCGGTGCGCGGGCTTGGTCTCAAAGCCTTCTTGCGACCACTCGATCACCTCGCCATCGTCCGCCGACACAAAGCCCGCCGGGCCGAACAGATTGGCCTGGCGCAGGCGGCGCTGGGTCATCTCCTCGCTGTCGTCCTCAAAGCCAAAGTGCGTCCACACAAAATCAAACGCCCCCTTGCCATCCGGCTGGATGTGGCGCGTGGACACGCTGTTGACCTGCTGCTGAAAGATCACGCTGGGGAACACGGTCATCATCACCGCCGTGGGCACAGATGCCGGTGCGTTGGGCACCGCTGCATCACCACTGCTCGCAGCCGGGGGTGGCCCCGCCCACCAGTCCTCCTGCGCAATGTCCAAAAAGCGCGGGTCATTCAGCGACATGCTGGCCTTGAAGCTGGACACCTGCGTCACATCCGCCGCCTTGCCCGCCGCGCCACGGGTCGAGACCATGGCCGCGTGGCGGTGCTGCGCGTCCATCAGCAGTTGCGACTTGTTGTCGGCGCGCCAGAGCCCAAAGGTAACGAACCAGGTGTGCAGCAGGCCGGGGTGGTACGGGTCCTTGATGTTCTCTTGCATCAGCTTCCAGTTGCCCGGAATGCGCTGGCGGTTGTAGCCCAGGATGGTGAGCTTGCGGCCATTGAACAGCCGGTCAAAGTAGCCCAGGATGGTGGGGCCCAAGAATTCCTCCAGCGGCTCCACGCTGCGGTCGAACGACGCAAACACCACGCCGCCACGGGTCGCCACCTTGAGCTTGGTCAGCCCATGCTCGGCCGGATTGAAGTCCGCAGGCATGCCGCCATTGACCTTGCCATCCTGCTTCACGCCGCGCCGAAACGGCACACCCTGCAAGTCACCCGACAGGGTGTAGTTCCACTGGTGGTACGGGCAGGTCAGGCTCTCCCGGTTGCCATGCCGCTCACGGCAAAACGCCATGCCCCGATGGGCGCAGACGTTTTCCACCACATGGATTGAAGCATCCTTGTCGCGCACCAGCAGCACCGAGCGCTCGCCAATCACCGTGCGCTTGAAATCCCCCGCGTTGGGAATCTCTGCCTCCAGACCAACATAACACCAGTGCCCGTTGTAGAACAAACGGTCCAGCTCCTTGCGGTACAGCGCCTCATCCGTATAGGCCTGAAAAGGAATGCGGCTGGTGCGATCCGTCTCCCAGCGGATCTGCTGCGGGAACACGGTCACGGGGCATTCATGCATGGGCGTCTCCTTTGTTTTTTGTCATCGCCAATCAATCGGTCGATCCATCAATCCATCAATCTTTCGGGGCCAGTGCGGATGCACCCAGCGCCTGGGGACCGATCATTCGCGCTGCAGCAATATCAGTCAATGGAACGCTGGTGATGTTTCACATCACCAGAGTGAATATTGCTTTGACTGCAGCGCAGGAGATTGCTGCGCCATGTAGCGGTGCTAGGCGCGCTCGACCACGCTGCATGCGGGTGGCATGAGGGGGTCAAATAGGAGTGGGTACGATGTGGGTTGTGTCGGTCTGTGCGGTTCCGGTAGCGCACTAATCACAGTGGCATTGCAGGAGTTGCCGGTTTGAATCGGTACTGAATGGGAGGAAAAGAGCGTGGGAACAATACGGCGGTTGGTGCTCAAGAATTTCAAGCGTTTCAAGACGTTGGAACTCGAATTCGATCCTGAACTGAACATCCTGGTTGGCGGCAACGAAGCCGGCAAGAGTTCGGTGTTGCAGGCCATAGACATAGCACTGAGCGCCAGTCGAAGCAAGGTCGAGACCATTGGGCTCGAAGCGCTGTTCAACGCCGACTGCATCACCGAGTTCCTCGCAAGCACGAGGCGGATCGCCGACCTACCCGAGCTACTGATAGAGATCTATTTCGATGACCTACCAGGCCGCCACGACCTGGATGGACGGAACAACAGCAAGGGTACAGACCACCTCGGCATCAAGATGGTTTGCAAGCCTGTCGATGAGTACACGAAGGAGATCCAGGCCATCCTCGCGGAGAAGCACGATAACTTCCCCTTCGAGTACTACAGCGTGCATTTCCTGACGTTCACGGATGAGGCTGTCTTTCCACATAAGAAGCCGCTGCAGCACCTGCTGATCGACAGCTCACTGATCAACAACGAGCATGCCACGCGCGAGTACACGCGCTCGATGTATGCCGCGCATGCGAGCGTTGCCCAGCGCAACCTACACGGCTTCGAATACCGAAAAGCGAAGGCCAAGTTCAAAGATGAGGCCTTCAAGACAATGAACGACGGGCTGGATGCCTACAAGTTCGACGTCAGGACCAGCCCGAAGGCCAACGTCGAAACCGACATCATCATCACCGAGGATGACATCCCGGTGGACAGCAAAGGCAAAGGCCGCCAGTGCTTCATCAAGACTGAGTTCGCTCTGCGCAACCGGGAGCACGCGCTTCATGTGCTTCTGTTGGAGGAGCCAGAGAATCATCTAAGCCAGGTGCATATGCGCAAGTTGATTGAGCGCATCCGCGCCTCTGTCAAGAAGCAGCTTTTTGTCGCTACGCACAGCAGCTTCATAGCCACGCGGCTGAATCTCCGGAAGGTCCTTATCTTGAGCGACGAGAATCCATCTCGACCGGCTAGCCTTAAGGATCTCAGCCCAGGAACCGCCGAGTTCTTCATGAAGGCGCCCGACAACAACGTACTGGAGCTGGCGCTATGCAAGAAGGCGATCCTGGTCGAGGGGGACGCGGAGTTCATCCTGATGGATGCTCTCTACAAGATCAGCGCACCTGGGTGCAGCCTGGACGCTGACGAAATCCATGTAATCTCAGTCGATGGCACTAGCTTCAAGCGCTACCTCGAACTTGCCAAGCTGCTGGGCATCAAGGTGGCGGCGATCCGCGATAACGACAAGGACTATGCAGCCAACTGCGTTGCGAACTACGCGGACCACGTTTCGGCATCCATCCTGGTCTTTGCGGACCCCGACAACGCCCGTCACACCTTCGAGGTCTGCATGTATCTAGACAATCAGACTGCCTGTGAGGAACTATTCGCGGCGGGCCGTAAGACGCTGAGCGTCGAGGACTACATGCTGAAGAACAAGACCGACGCTGCGTTCCAGCTGCTGGAGAAGAAAGGTGTGGCGCTGACAGCCCCTGGCTACATCCAGCAGGCGGTGGCATGGATAAGAGCGTAGTCTTTGCTGTTGCCGGGTCAGGCAAGACCACCCGGCTGGTCTCTGCGCTGGACGAGGTGCGGCGCTTCCTGATGGTCACGTATACCGACGCCAACTACGAAAACCTTCGTGCCAAGGTCATCGAGCGCTTCGGCTACCTGCCGCCCAACATTGAGATATATACCTACTTCAGGTTCCTGCACAGCTTCTGCTATCGACCGTTCCTGCGCTCCAAGAAGGAAACACGCGGCCTCACCTTCAACCCACCCGACCGGTTTCCGGCCTACCCCTTGACCGATGACCGGCGTTACATATCGCCTAGCAGGTGGCTCTACGCAAACCGCCTCGCCAAGTTCATCGAACAGTCCGGCCTAGTTGATGCTGTGGTTGACCGTATCGAGAAGTACTTCGATGTCTTCTTCGTGGACGAGGTCCAGGACTTCGGCGGAAATGACTTCAACTTCCTATTGGCAATCAGCGCGGCCCAGGTGGACATGAGCTTCGTCGGCGACTTCCACCAGCACACCTTCGACACGAGCCGCGACGGCGCCGTCAATGCCAACCTGCATGAGAACTACGATAAATACAAGAAGAAGTTCGAGCAGGCTCGACTAAAAGTCGATACAGACAGCCTCAAAAGCAGTCGCCGCTGCAGCAAGAGCGTCTGTGACTTCATCACGGAGAAGATCGGGATCGAAATCCATTCGCATGACCAACGGACCAGTGTTGTGCGGTTCGAGGATGACCCTGCAGCGGTTGCAGCCCTCTACCGTGATCCCGGCATAGTCAAGCTCTTCTACAGGGAACACCAAAAGTACGGCTGCTTCTCCCAAAACTGGGGCGCCTCCAAAGGCATGGACAGCTATGAGGACGTGTGCGTGGTCCTGAATCCTGGCAACGTGAAGGCCTGGAACTCCGGCAGCTTTCGGGACATCAATCCGGAGACGCGCAATAAGCTGTACGTCGCCTGTTCCCGCGCAAGGGGCAATCTGACGTTCGTACCCGAATCTCTATTGAAGACCTACAAGCGCTCCTGAGTCTTGCCGCTCCGCGCACGGGCAGAGGGCGCCTCGGGCGCTGTACTTCATCCGTCGCGACGGCGACTATCGGCTGGGAATGTCTGACCGGTCAGCTGGGATCGGGCTGAATAACTATCAATTTGATAGCTAATAGCGCTTGATAGACAGGCGGTAGAGCCCAATTTTCTTCAATTTTCAGCACACCGCACCACTGAAACCACGCACGCACCTATCTCGCCGGTGCTCAAGGCGCACTGCCACTGAGATAGACAACACACCGCCACGCCAACAAAAGCCAGCGCGGCGGCGCGTCGAGCACAACGCTTGCCCTCTTTGGCAGCGGCTTACTTCACCGCAAACCGCACATTCGCCGCCTTCTTGCCCGGCAGTGTCACCAGCGCCACCACCTTGGTGCCCGGCGCCACCTTGAAGATGCCTTTGGTTTCGAGCCTGCCCTCGCCTGCCGGTACAAGCACAGCCTCAGATTTCTCGGTGCCGTTGAGCAGGGTGAGCTTGGCGCTCACGTCCTCGGTCTTGGCGGGTTTGCCGTGGTCGCGCAGGTGCAGGGTGATGGTGTCGGGCTTGGCGACGAGTTCGTAGTCCATGTCGTTGGCCTCGGCCACGATGCCGCCGTGTTGGGGCTTGTGGTCGTGGCCTGCGCCGTGGTCGCCAGCGGCATGGACGGCGGTGGTGGCCACAGCTGCGAGGACCAGGGCGGCGAAAAGTTGGCGGGTGGTTTTCATGAGAGTCCTTTCAAAGGGTGAATGAAAAAGCAAACGAACAAACAAAGAGAACAAATACAAAACAAGAAAAGCTCAGAACGCCTCGGCGTTCTTGTCGTCCAGCAGGCGTTCGGCGTCTTTGCGGCCAAACAGCCAGAACAGGGCCGGGGTGAGGAAGGTGTCGAGCAGCGTGGAGCTGATGAGGCCACTGAAGATCACCACCGCCACCGGGTGCAGGATCTCGGTGCCGGGGCGCTCGGCCTCCAGCAGCAGCGGGGCCAAAGCAAAGGCGGTGACCAGGGCGGTCATCAGCACGGGGCTCAGGCGCTCTAGCGAGCCGCGCACGATCATGGCGGTGTCAAAGCGCTCGCCTTCCACGCGCATCAGGTTGAGGTAGTGGCTCACCTTCAGGATGCCGTTGCGCACCGAGATGCCCGCCAGCGTGATGAAGCCGATCAGCGCCGCCACCGACAGCGGCTGGCCCGACACCCACAGCCCCAGCACCGCGCCCACCAGCGCCAGCGGGATGTTGGCCATGATGAGTGCCGACAGCGTGGCCGAGCGGTAGCGCGTGTACAGCACCACAAACATCAGCACCAGCGAGACGATGGCCAGCAGGCCCACCAGGCGGCTGGCTTCTTCCTGCGCCTGGAACTGCCCGCCCAGGGTGATGAAGTAGCCCTCGGGCAGGCGGGTGTCGCCCACGGCCTGGCGGATGTCGGCCACCACGTCGGACAGCGCCCTGCCCTGCGCGTTGGCCGAGAGCACGATGCGGCGCTTGCCATCGTCGCGGCTGATCTGGTTGGGGCCGTCGCCTTCTTCGATGGTGGCCAGGCGCGACAGGGGCACGGGGCCACGGGGCGTGTCGATCAGCACGCGCGCCAGGCCGTCGATGGAGCGTGCGCTGTCGGGCAGGCGCACCACCAGCGCAAAGCGGCGGCTGCCTTCCACCACCTGGGCCACTTTCTCGCCCTCTACCAGCGTCTGCAGCGCGGCCAAAACCTGGGGCGCAGGCACGCCCATTTGCGCAGTGGCGGCGTAGTCCACGCGCACGGTGATCTGCGGCGCCAGCACCTGCTTTTCCACCTCCAGGTCGGCCAGGCCGGGGATGCCCGCCAGCCGTGCGCGCAGGGCTTCCGCCTGGCCGCGCAGGGTGTCCAGGTCGTCGCCAAAGAGCTTGATGGCGATCTGCGAGCGCACGCCCGAGAGCATGTGGTCGATGCGGTGCGAGATGGGCTGGCCGATGGCGATGGCCGCAGGCAGGTGCGCGAGGCGGCTGCGGATGTCGGCCTGCACCTCGGCCATGCTGCGCTTGAGCTCGGCCGCAGGCAGCAGGCCCACGTCCAGCTCGCTCACGTGCACGCCTTCGGCATGCTCGTCCAGCTCGGCGCGGCCACTGCGCCGGCCCACGTGCGTGACCTCGGGCACCTGGCGCACCAGCACCTCGGCCTGGCGGGCCAGCGCGCTCGATTCGGCCAGCGTGACGCCGGGGTTGAGCCGCATGCCGATGAGCAGCGTGCCTTCGTTGAACGGGGGCAGGAAGGTGGTGGGGAAGAACGGCACCGCCGCTGCCGACAGCGCCACCGCCACCGCGCTCACGGCCAGGGCTGCACGCGGCCGCGCCAGCACAGCCGAGAGCCCGTTGCGGTAGCGCGCTTTGAGCCAGGCCACCACGCGGGTGTCGCCATGGTCCAGGTTCTTCATGCGCGGCAGCAAGTAGAACGCCAGCACCGGCGTGACGGTGACCGACACCAAGAGCGATGCCAGCGTGGACACGATGAACGCAATGCCCAGCGGCACAAACAGCCGCCCCTCGATGCCCGGCAGTGCAAACAGCGGCAAGAACACCAGCACGATGATGGCCGTGGCGTAGAGGATGCCGGAGCGCACTTCCATCGACGCGAGCTTGACCACCTCGATGGGGTGCAGGCGGTGGTGGGGGTGCTTGGCGCGGTCCATCTTCAGGCGGCGCAGCACGTTTTCCACATCGACCACCGCGTCGTCCACCAGCCCGCCAATGGCAATGGCCAGGCCGCCCAGCGTCATGGTGTTGATCGACAGGCCGAAATACTTGAACACCAGTGCCGTGATGAAGATGGATACCGGGATGGCCGTGAGCGCAATCACCGTGGGCCGGAGCGTGCCCAGGAACACGAACAGGATTACCGCCACAAACACCGAGGCGCCCATGAGCTTGCCCTGCAGCGTGGTGACCGAGGCCTCGATGAAGCTTGCCTGGCGGAAGGTGACGCGCGGCGCCTCCATGCCTGCGGGCAGAGAGTTCTTCAGGTCCACCAGCGCGGCCTCAATGCTGCGCGTGAGGCCGATGGTGTCGGCCGTGGGCTGCTTCTGGATGCCCAGGATGACGGCGCCCTGCCCTTCAAAGCCTGCATCGCCCCGCTTGGTGGCGGCGGCAAAGGTGGCATCGGCCACCTGGCGCAGCAGCACGCTCTGGCCGTTTTTGGCGGTGAGGGCCAGGTTCTGCAGGTCTTCGAGCCGCGAGGTGCGGCCCAGGTGGCGGATGAGGTATTCGCGCCCGCCCAGCTCCAGAAACCCGCCCGAGGTGTTGGCCGCAAAGCCCTTGAGCGCGCCCGTGAGCTGGTCGTGCGTGATGCCCAGCGCCGCCATGCGCGCCGTGTCGGGCAGCACCTGGAACTGGCGCACCTCGCCACCAATGGGGATGACCTGCGCCACGCCAGGGATGGCCATGAGGCGCGGGCGCAGCACCCAGTCGGCGTACTCGCGCACGGCCATGGGGGTGGTCTTGGCCGCGTCGATGGGGATGGCCACCTGCATGATCTCGCCCATGATGGAGCTGATGGGCCCCATGCGCGGCGTGATGCCGGTGGGCAGGCCTTCTTCCATGGACGACAGGCGTTCGGACACCATCTGGCGCGCGCGGTAGATCTCGGTGCTCCAGTCAAAGGTGACGTAGATGAACGACAGGCCCGCACTGGAGGTGGAGCGCACGCTCTCCACACCGGGCAGGCCGTTCATCGTGGTCTCCAGCGGGAAGGTGATGAGCTGCTCCACCTCTTCGGCGGCCATGCCGCCGGCCTCGGTCATGAGGGTGACGGTGGGTTTGTTGAGGTCAGGGAACACGTCCACCGGCGTGCGCGAGAGCGTGAAGGCGCCGTAGGCCATGAGCACGGCGGCGGCGATGAGCACCAGCAGCCGGTTGACCAGGCTGTTTTCGAGAAGCCACTTGAACATTGCGGTGGCTCCTTAGCGGACCTGGTTGATGAGCGTGGCGCCCTGCGTGGCCACGCGGTCGCCGGGCTGGAGGCCCGAGGTCACGGCCACCGAGGTGCCATCCAGCGGCACAGCAGTGACCACCCGTGGCGCAAAACGCTCGGGCGACTCCTTGACCCAGACGATGGTCTGGTTGGCCGGGTTGCGCAGCAACGCTGCGGCGGGCACTTGCACGCCATCGACCTTGTCGGTGGACTGCACGAACACGCGCACCGGCTGGCCCAGGGCCAAGTTGCCAAGCGCAGACGAGTCGCCCGCAAACTGCAGCGGCTGCGCCTGATCACGCAGGCTGCGCGCCGCGCCCACAAAGCGCAGCGGCACGCGCTGCCCGCCCACGGCCAGCGTGGCACCGGCCACGCTCTGGGCCTGTGCCGGGTCGTAAGCCAGGGCCTCGATGCGCATGCGCGATGGGTCTACCACCTCGAACACCAGTTCGCGCGCATCCACCACCTGCCCCGCCACGGCATTGGCCGAAGCGATCACGCCCGACACCGGGGCCACGAGCGCATCGCGTGTGGCCAGGCCCGCGCCCACGGCGCCCAGGCGTTGGGTGAGGCTCTGCAGCTCGCTCTCGGCCGCCTCGATGTCCTTGCGCGGCACGGTGTCTGCCAGCTCTGCCAAGCGCGCCACGCGCCGTCCAGCCAGGTCGCGGGCGGCGCGCAGCTCGGCCTGCTGGGCCAGTTGGTTGGAGCGCTCGATGGCGCCCGCCGTGGGCACCACATAGGCCAGCACCTCACCCTTGCGCACCGCCTGGCCCACGCCAGGCAGGCCCTTGGGCCCGGCCTCCAGTCGGCCTGCCAGCACGGCCTGCACCTTGCCACCCGCGTTGGGGTCCATCACCACGGTGCCTGCCAGTTCAAAGGCCTTAGCGTGCTGCCCGGTGGCTGCCACCAGAGTGCGCACGCCCAGTTGGCGCTGTGCGGGTTTGGGCAGAAACACGCTGCCATCGGGCTGGCGGCTGGGGCCGTTGCCGGTGGGCGCGGGTGGCGCGTCGCCATGGTCGTGGCCGGGGCCTGCCAGGGCTGGCAGGGGTGCGCTGAGCGTGGCGGCCATGAGCAGGGCAAGCAAGGAAGGCATGGGGTGGAAGCGCTTCATGCTGCACCTCCCACGCGTTGCTTGTTGCCAATGCGGGCAGCACGGCCCCGGCGCAAAACCCACACACCGACCAGCGCCAGCAGCACGGCGGCCACGGCGCCTGCGATCAGCACAGTGCGGCGGGCCAGGCCTGCGGGTGCGGCATCGGTGTGGGCGGCGGGGTGGAGGTCGATCTCGCCTGCGAGCAGGTCAGTGTCAGTGCCTGCGGCCACGGTGACTGTGACGGGGCTCACACCCTCGGCCAGCGGGGCGGCCAGGGTGGCCTGGAACTCGCCCTCGGCCACGCGGGTGACGGGCACGCTGGTGCCCGCAATGTCCAGCTCCAGCCGGGCGTCTTTCACGGGGCTGTTGTCGCCCGCGTGGTCCAGGTAGAGCGCGATTTTTTGCCCGTCGAGCACGCCCACCAGTTCAAACAGGTCCGAGGTGGCGGCAAAGCGCAGCAGGGCCGTGCCCGCTGCGGCAGCGGGGGCTTCGCCATGGTCGTGGCCAGCACCGGCCAGCGCTGTCGGCGGTAGCAAGCCCAGCAGCAGGGCCAGGCCCAGTGTGGAGAAAGCGGAAGAGAGTGTCATGGTCGTCTTAAAAATTGGTCGGGATTCACAGGGAGTTCATTGCGGCAGCAGGCCCAGGGCCTGGCGCAGATGGGAGATGGCGGCGGCCGCATCGATGCGGGCGCGGGCCAGCTGGCGTTCGGCCTGGGCGGCCTCCAGCTCCACACGCAGGCGTGTGGGGCCGTCGGCTTCGCCCAGGCGGAAGGCCTTGTCGACAAAGCCGCGTGTGCCCTGCGCCAGGGCCGCGTGCCGTGCCAGCGCATCCCGCTGGGCCTGGGTGGCTTTCACACGGGCCATGGCGGCGGCGATGTCGGCGGCCAGGCGCCTCTGCTCCACGGCAGCACGCGCCTCGGCATCGATGGCATCGGCGCGTGCTGTAGCCTGCTTTGCCTGCGCACGGTCGCCCCCGCCCAGGGGTATGCGCAGGCCCACGGTGAAGGTCTGCTGGTAGCGATCGCCCGCCTGCTCACGCCCGCGCGTGGCGGCCACGGTCAGCTCGGGGTTGGCGCGGGTTTGCACGGCGGCCAGGTCGGCCGCGCGGCGGGCCACCTCGGCCTGGTCCTGCCAGTCGGCCGCCGCAGGGTGCTGGGCAGCGGCTGCCGTGGCATCGGGCACGGGGGGCTCGGGCTCTGCCCCGTCCGCCAGCGCCATGGTGGGCGCGGCCTGCACACCCCAGGCGGCCAGTGCGGCCTGCGCTGAGTCCCGTGCGCCCTGGGCCTCGGCCATGGCGGCTTCGGCCTGGGCCACGGCGCCGTCGGCCTGCGCCTGGTCGGCACGCGACAGGTCGCCCACACGCACGCGGCGCGCTACGTCGGCAGCCAAGCGCTGCGCGTTCAGCAGCCGGTCTTGCGCCAGGGCCCCGTCAGCCTGCGCGCGCTGCGCCGCCCACCACGCTTCGCGCACGGTG
This sequence comes from Acidovorax sp. Root568, assembly GCF_001427445.1. Taxonomy (NCBI): domain Bacteria; kingdom Pseudomonadati; phylum Pseudomonadota; class Betaproteobacteria; order Burkholderiales; family Comamonadaceae; genus Acidovorax; species Acidovorax sp. Root568. The sequence goes on from NZ_LMGP01000002.1 coordinate 87,434, forward strand.
GCGGCCAGTTGCAGCTGCGCGGCGCGCTGGCGGCTGCCCAGCGCCTGCGCTTCCGCATCGGCCAGCGCGGCCTTGCGGGCGCGCTCGCCGGGCAGCCACAGCGGCAGGGCCAGGCCCACTTCGGCTTCGCGGCTGCCCTGGTTGCTGCCGGGGCGGTCGGTTTTGGTGGACAGCTCCAGCGCCACGGGCTCGGCCGTCCAGGCTTCCGCCGCGCTGCGTGTGGCCTGCGCGGCCTCGCGCCGCAAAGCTGCTGACTGCGCTTCGGGCTCGCGCTGCCAGGCCTGCTCGAACAGGGCCTGGAGTGTGAGCGGCGCCGTGCCGGGGTGGGCTGTCAGGGTCTGGGCCTGCGTGGCACTGCCCAGCAGTGCCACGCCCAGCGCCATAGCCGCTACGGCGGCGGCGGGCGCATGGTGTCGTCGTTTCGTTGATTGCATCCGATTCCTCTGCAGTGGCCAGGGGCCACAGGTTGAAATCGGCGAGGCGTGATGGGAAGAAGAGCCGATCAGCAGCGTGCGCAGGCGTCAGCGCACGCGTCGCGACAGCCTCAAAAGGCAGCTCTTCAACACCATCAACAAAATGGAAACGGGACAGCCCAGAGCCCCCGCCTCGCCGCTCAGGCGAGGAAGGGCCAATTGGGGCGTTCGGGGCGTGAAAGCGGCGCTGGCGGCCAGGTTGATGCAGCCTGGCCCGGCGGGCGTGCCGCAGTCACCACGAGGGCGTGGTCACCGGGACTGTGCGCGAGACCGCTGCCCGCGCCATGGCAGGCGTGACAGTCCATGTCCGCCGGGGTGGCACTGGATGTCTTGGCTGGATGGACAGGAGACTCATCGGCCACATGATCGTGCGCATGGTGGCCAAAGTGCGAGGCTTGCGGCGCCGTTTCATGCCCGCAATAAGGCGAAGCAGCCGCCCAGATGGACTGGAGCGGCATGAACACCAACAGGAAGAGCAACAGCAATCGGCGCATGGGCAGCCGGATTCTAGGGAGGTTTGTAGAACCCCTACAAAAACAGCGGATCGCCCAGACCGGGTTGAAGGACTTTGCGTGGTTGAGTGGCAAAAGGCCCAAGGCCTGAATCCGCAGCTGGATTCACGCTTCGGGCCGCCCTGCCTGCAGGGACGAGGGCAGCATCTGCCCCCATCCCCTGCACGACATCAAGCAGCAACGGCCTCGGGCTGCGCTGCCTGCGCCTTGGCCCCTTCGGCCACCACTGGCATGCGGATCAGGTGGTCAAAGGCGCTCAGCGCTGCCTTGGAGCCATCGCCCGCTGCAATCACGATCTGCTTGAAAGGCACGGTGGTGCAATCGCCCGCCGCAAACACGCCGGGGATGTTGGTGCGACCGTGCGAATCGACAATGATTTCGCCGAAGCGCGACAGCTCCACCGTGCCTTTGAGCCATTCGGTATTGGGCACCAGGCCGATCTGCACGAACACGCCTTCCAACTGAACGGTGTGTTCCACGTTGGTCGCGCGGTCCTTGTACTTGAGGCCATTGACCTTGCCATCGGCACCGGTGATTTCGGTCGTCTGCGCGTTGGTGTGGATGGTCACGTTGGACAGGCTCTTGAGCTTGTTGACCAGCACGGCGTCGGCCTTGAGCTGGTCGGCAAACTCGATGAGCGTGACGTGGGCCACCACGCCAGCAAGGTCAATCGCGGCTTCGACACCACTGTTACCGCCGCCGATCACCGACACGCGCTTGCCCTTGAACAGCGGGCCATCGCAGTGCGGGCAGTAGGCCACGCCCTTGTTCTTGTACTCGGCTTCGCCGGGCACGTTCACGTTGCGCCAGCGGGCGCCGGTGGACAGGATCACCGTCTTGGCCTTGAGCGAACCGCCGTTGGCCAGCTGCACTTCGATCAAACCACCGGGCTGCGCGGCGGGGATGAGCTTGTCGGCGCGCTGCAGGTTCATGATGTCCACGCCATAGGCGCGGGTGTGGGCTTCGAGCGCGGCGGCGAACTTGGGGCCATCGGTTTCGAGTACCGAGATATAGTTCTCGATGGCCAGCGTGTCATTCACCTGGCCGCCAAAACGCTCGGCCGCCACGCCGGTGCGGATGCCCTTGCGGGCGGCATACACGGCGGCAGCCGCGCCAGCGGGGCCACCGCCGACGATGAGCACGTCGTACGGATCCTTGGCGCTGAGCTTGGCGGCTTCGCGGGCGGCAGAGCCGGTGTCGAGCTTGGCGACGATCTCTTCGATGGTCATCCGGCCCGAGCCGAACACCTGGCCGTTCAGGAACACCATGGGCACGGCCATGATTTCGCGGTCGTTCACTTCCTGCTGGAAGGCTCCGCCTTCGATCACGGTGGTCTTGACCTTGGGGTTGACGATGGCCATGAGCGACAACGCCTGCACCACGTCCGGGCAGTTGTGGCAGGTCAGGCTCATGTAGACCTCGAAGTTGAAGTCTCCATCCAGCGCTTTGATGGAGTCGATCACATCCTGCTCGACCTTGGGTGGGTGGCCGCCCGTCCACAACAGGGCCAGTACCAGCGAGGTGAATTCATGGCCCAAGGGCAGGCCGGCAAAGCGCAGGCTGTTGGCGGCGCCCACGCGCTGCAGGCTGAAGGATGGCTTGCGTGCATCGTTGCCGTCGGTGCGCAGGGTGATCTTGTCGCTGCGCAGGGATTGGATGGTCGTCAGCAGCTCGCGCATGTCGCGCCCCGTCTCGCTGTCGTCCAGGGAAGCCACCAGCTCAAACGGCTGCTGCACGCGCTCCAGGTAGGCGGCGAGTTGGGTCTTGAGTTGTTCGTCGAGCATGGTGGTGTCCTTTGAAATTCGAGTTGTGGTGTCTGAGAGGTTGACGCCACAAAGGCTGCAGTTCAAGCCTGATTGTCAACGTCCGGGCGTAAAAAAGCCGGACGGCACGGCGCACAGGCGCCATGACGCTGTCCGGCTTCAGAGGCCGAGAAAAGCGGCTAGAAGGTGGGAAGGGGCCCGGCGTGCCAGAGCGGGCCGCACAAACGTGCTCCGTCTAGGCGCAAAGCGCAGGCATAGCTTGGGCTATGGCGAGCATTTGCAACGACGAGGGTGCGCGTTTTTGCGGGACGAGCGGGCATGGCGGGCTCTTTCACACCTTCTTAAATCTTGCCAACCAGGTCCAGCGAAGGCGTCAGCGTCTTGGCGCCTTCCTTCCACTTGGCGGGGCAGACTTGGCCAGGGTTGGCGGCGGTGAACTGGGCAGCCTTGAGCTTGCGCAGGGTTTCCGACACGTCACGTGCGATTTCGTTGGAGTGAATTTCCATGGTCTTGATCACGCCATCGGGGTTGATCACGAACGTGCCACGCAGTGCCAGACCTTCTTCAGGAATGTGCACGCCGAAAGCGTTGGTCAGCTGGTGCGTTGGGTCGCCGACCAGGGGGAACTTGGCCTTGCCCACGGCGTCGGACGTTTCGTGCCACACCTTGTGCGAGAAGTGGGTGTCGGTGGTCACGATGTAAACCTCGGCACCGGCCTTTTGGAATTCAGCGTAGTTGTCGGCAGCGTCTTCGATTTCGGTGGGGCAGTTGAAGGTGAAGGCTGCAGGCATGAAGATCAGCACGGACCACTTGCCCTTGAGGGACTGCTCGGTCACTTCGATGAATTCCCCCTTGCCGCCACGGTTGACAAAAGCGGTGGTCTTGAAGGGCTGAACTTGCGTATTGATCAGGGACATTGCTGTTTCCTTTGTGGTTGGTTGACTGAACAGGACTGAAGTTTAGGCATTTCCAAGCCATCAATCCAATTAATTGATTACATCGAATCAATTGCCAATTACTATACAACGCCCTGTGCGACCTCCCGGTGACAACCCTGGTGCGCCGCGGGGCACACAAGATGTGAACGCGAACGCCTCTCAGCATCACACGCAGCCCGCGCGCCGCAGCAGGGGCTTGCCTTGCGCTGCTGGATGCGGGTCACGACAATCAGCGCCGAATCCACACATTACAAGGAGTCCCCATGAAAGGTGACGCACAGGTCATTGACCATCTGCAGGCCCAGCTCAAGAACGAACTCACCGCCATCAACCAGTACTTCCTGCACTACCGCATGCTCAAGCACTGGGGCTTCGACAAGCTGGCGAAGAAGGAGTATTCGGAATCCATCGGTGAGATGAAGCATGCCGACTGGCTTATGGACCGCATCTTCACGCTGGACGGCCTGCCCAACCTGCAGGACCTGGCCAAGATCCAAGTTGGCGAAGATGTGCCAGAGATCCTGGCCTGCGACCTGCGCGCCGAACAAGGTGCCCAAGCCACCATCAAGGAGGGTATCGCCCACTGCGAAAGCGTGCGTGACTATGTATCGCGCGACCTGCTGCAAAAGATCCTGGACGACACCGAGGAGCACATCGACTTCCTCGAAACCCAGATCGACCTGATCGGCAAGGTGGGCCTGCAGAACTACCTGCAGTCGCAGATGGGCGATGTGGAGTAAGGCCACGGATCGCCAGATCGGTCCACGAAAGCGGGCAGAAAAATCAAAACGGGCTTCGGCCCGTTTTTTTGTGCCCGCGCTCTGCAGCTTTGAAAATATTTCTCCCGGACAGCAATGCCCCCTGCGATCACGGGTTGTTGCAAGTGCACATCAACGGAAGAAAATTCCCGCAACACAAATGCGAATGCTTCTCAACAAAAGTAGAATGTCAGCCTACCACCAGCGGCCGGGTTCAGTGACACCCTGATTCCCGAGCCCGCCAGCAAGCCAGTCAGCCCGGCTCCAGCCGCCCGTTGCAGCCAGCGTTTGTGCGTTTTGTACCCACACACCTGTCTGGAGCTCTTTGCTGATGCCGCACCGTACGACCCGCCCCTGCCTTGCGGGGCCCTTGCCCACATACACCCCCGGGTCTCCCCGGGCCCTGCCATGAAGGCCACCCGCGTCAATGGACGCTACCGGCTGGCCATCACCTCCCGCGCCGTGGCGGCGATAGGGGGCGGCTACGCGCTAGCGGCAGGCTTCTCGGCGGCGCTGTCGCTCCTGCTTGCGCAATGCATGCCCCGCGTGGAGGCTGTGCTCACGGCCACCATGCTCTCGTGGGTGGTGTATGCCACCGCTGCTGGCTGGGCTTTTTACACACGCACCGCCTGGGGCGCCTGGGGTGGCACGCTGCTGCCCGCACTGGTGCTGGGCGCCTGCGCCACGGCACCGCATTGGATGAAGGCCGTCGCATGACCAGCCGCACACTCCCCTCCCGTCCACCGGCAGAACGTGCCCCTGCAGCCACCGCGGCCAGCACTGCGTCTGAAGCAGCACGCTCAGCCAAGAAGCCCAAGGCGCCCAACGACCGCGAGGGATTCCGCCAGGCCATGTCTTGGCTGCACACCTGGGCCGGATTGATCCTGGGCTGGCTGCTGTTTGCAATCTTCCTGACCGGCACGCTGTCGTTCTTCAAGAACGAGTTCAACCTGTGGATGCGCCCCGAGATGCATGGACTGCAGCCGGTGGATGCCACCGATCCGCAGGTGGCGCAAAAAGCCCTGGACGCGCTGGTACGCCGGGTGCCCAACGTCACGCAGTGGATCATGCACCTGCCCGACGACCGCGACCCTGCGGTCAACATCCTGTGGCGCGACACGGGCAATGGCCGCTTCGAGACGCTGCGCATGAACCCGCAGACCGGCGAGGCCATCGACGCGCGCCAGACCATGGGCGGCGACTTCTTCTACCGCTTCCACTTCGAGCTGCGCACCGCGCAGAAGGGGCGCTGGACCCGCGAAGGCCGCTGGGTGGTGGGCGTGGCCACCATGCTGATGTTTGTGGCGCTGATCTCGGGGGTGATCACGCACCGCCGCATTTTCAAGGACTTCTTCACCTTCCGCCCCACCAAGGGCGGCCAGCGCGCCTGGCTGGACGCACACAACGTCAGCGGTGTACTGGTGCTGCCGTTCTACCTGATGATCACCTTCAGCGGACTGATGATCTTCCACACGCTCTACATGCCTGCAGGCATTGCCACCGCCTACAAGGGCGAGAACGGCGTGGACTCCAACACGTACTTTGCCGACCTGCAGGGCGAGAAAGCCGAAAGCCGCCCCCGGCGCAGACCGGGCGACAACGTAGAGCCCCTGCCCGCTATTGCACTGCCGTCCATCCTGACCGAAGCGCGCACCCGCTGGGATGGCGGGCGCATCGGCAGCCTGCAGGCACGCCGCGACGCCAAGGGCCGCGCCGTGGTCGAAGTCACCCGCCACGAAGGCGACCGCTTGCAATACCGGCCACCGCGCCTGCTGTTTGATGCCACCACCGGCCAGTGGCTGGACCAGGCCGATGCCACCGGCCCCGCCGTCAAGACCTACGGCGTGTTGTACGGCCTGCACATGGCGCGGTTTGCCGACATCGGCCTGCGCTGGGCGCTGTTTGGCTTTGGCCTGCTGGGCAGCCTGATGATCGCCACCGGCATGGTGCTGTGGTCGGTCAAGCGCAGCGCCAAGTCGCAGACGCAGGCCAGCCGCACAGGGATCGCCGCCAATAAAGACAACAGGGCGGTCGTCGCACCCACCAAGGCGCCGTTTGGCGAGCGCCTGGTGGCAGCCATCAACATTGCCACGCTGGCGGGCCTGCCGCTGGCCTGCGGCGTGTACATCGCATCCAACCGCCTGGTCCCGCTGAATGCAGAGGGCCGGGCCGATGTGGAACTGGCCTGGTTCTTCAGCGCCTGGGGCCTGGCCCTGGTGTGGGCGCTGGCCTGCGCCGTGGTGCGGCCCAGCCGCATGGGCTGGTCGGTGCCGCTGGGCGCAGCGGGGCTGGTGTGGGCGTTGCTTCCGGTCATCAACGCCCTGACCACCCACACCCACCTGGGCGTCACGCTGCCTGCGGGCGAATGGGTGTGGGCCAGCATGGACCTGGCGTTCCTGACCACCGGACTGGTGCTGGGCTGGCTGTCGTGGCGGCTGCGCCCGGGCCGTGCCCCCAAGGACAAAGCCGCTGAGGCCAAAACACCGCGCACTGCCCCGGCGGCCGCATTGCCTGCGGCCACCGATGTGTCTGTTTCAACGTCGGGGGCTTGAACACCATGTCCGCATTTCTGCTGTGTTTTGCGGCCTGGTCGGCGATGGCGCTGGGCATGGACCGCCACCATGAAGACGCCACAGGCCGTGAAGGTGCGGCCCACCGCCTGCAACAACTGCGCCGCGCGGGTTGGCTGTTGCTGCTGCTGTCGCTGTGGCTGGCCGCACACCCGGCCGATGGCGTGCCTGTCTCGCTCGGCGTGACCGCATGGGCCGTGGCCCTGTCAGTAGCTGCCGTGGCCGTGACAGCCACTGTGACCTGGCAGCCCCGGCGCACACCGCTGCTGGCGGGGTTGGCCCTGCTGGCAGGCCTCGCCGCCTGGGCCGGGGGGCGGTGAGCGGAAAGGATGCGACGGCCCCGCTGGCTCGTCGCACTTTCTGATCCGCCTCTCACCCTTGCATTTTTTCATCCCGCTCTCTGCGCCCCTCCCAGCCACCGGCCCCATGGGCCCGCGCCAGGCCTAGTGCCTGCGGAGCCGTTTTCAACCGCGTTGCGCACACACCAAGGACAAACCATGCACGCACCTTTCCGCCGCCCCTTTCGCCACCCCCAGGCCCTGCACCCGCTGGCCGCCGCCGTCCTGGCCGCGTTCTGCAGCACTGCGCTGGCGCAGGCCACACCACCCGCTGCGCCCACCCAGACGCTGGGCGAGGTCACCGTGCAATCCACCAGTGGCGATGACGGCTATTCGCCCGCCGTCAGCTCCTCGGCCACCAAGGGCAGCGCGCCGCTGCGCGATGTGCCCCAAGCCGTGAACGTGGTGCCCGAGCAGCTCATGCGCGACCAGGGTGCGCGGTCAATGGAAGACGTGCTGCGCAACGTACCCGGCGTGGCCATGAGCCACGGCGACGGCCAGCGTGACCAGGTGGTGATACGCGGCTTCACCGCCATTGCCGACCAGTTCGTGGATGGGGTGCGCGACGATGCGCTGTACTTCCGCGACCTGGCCGACATCGAGCGCGTGGAGGTGCTCAAGGGCCCCGCCGCCGTGCTGTACGGGCGCGGCTCCTCGGGCGGCCTGATCAACCGCGTGACCAAGAAACCCAAGTTCGGCGAGACATCGGGCGAGGCTTCTCTGGGCCTGGGCAGCTACGCCTTTCGCCGCGCCACGGCCGATGTGAATGTAGGCATCAGCGACACCGCTGCCTTCCGCATCAACGCCGCCGTCGAAGACTCAGGCAGCTACCGCGACCAGCAGTTCATCAAGCGCCACAACTTCGCGCCGTCGCTCGCGCTCAAGCTCGCGGCGCAGACCGACCTGCTGCTGCAGTACACCAACGCCCGCGACAAGCGCCTGACGGACTTCGGCATTCCCGCACTCAACGGCCGTCCAGTGAACGTGCCCGCCAGCACCTACTACGGCTCCAGCAACGCCGCGCAAGACGACACCACCACCAGCACCATGCAATCGCTGGCGGCCACCCTCAACCACCGCTTCAACGACGACTGGTCGGTGCGCAATGTGGCACGCGCATACGACTACACGCTGGACCGCTACAACACCCTGCCCGGCGGCACCACCAACCCGGTGAACCTGACCGTGGGCCGCACACGCTCGTTCATCCTGCGCGACGAAAGCGGCCTGTTCAACCAGACCGACGTGACCTGGCGCAACCAGCTCGGGGGCCTGAAGCAGGAGTGGCTGATGGGCATGGAACTAGGCCGGCAGAAGAAGCGCGCGGAGTCCGTGTCGGGCGGAGCAGACCGCGTCTCCATCTTCAACCCCGCAGGCGTAGCCGCTCCGGTGATACCTGTCGCCAGCTACACCGCCGACAGCGCCATCCCCAGCCACACCACCCAAGACACAGCGGCGCTGTACTGGCAGAACCAGATCACGCTGGCCCCGCAGTGGAAGGCGCTGGTGGGTGCGCGCTACGACGTGTTCAAGCAGCAGACCGAGTTTGATCGCAAGCTCTCCGCGTTGTCGCGCACTGACAAGAAGTTCAGCCCCCGCGCAGGCCTGGTCTGGCAGCCCAGCGACGCCGTGTCGTACTACGTGTCGTACAGCAAGTCGTTCCAGCCTTCGGCAGAGACTTTTGCACTGGCCGCCAACAACACCGCCAACGAACCAGAGATCACGCAGAACAAGGAAATCGGCGTGAAGCTCGACCTGCTCGATGGCCGCATGAACGTGACGGGCGCGCTCTTCAACCTGGAGCGCACCAACATCAAGAACACCGACCCCACCAACCCCTCGCGCCAGATCAACGTGGGCACGCAACGCACCAACGGCCTGGAGCTGACCGCCAACGGCCGCCTGCCCGGCCGCTGGGATGTAAGCGCCGGCTACGCCTGGCTGGATGGCCGCATGACGAAATCACTGGCCACCACCACCTCCACCCAGTTGCCCACCGCCGCCATTGCCGCCCAGGGCAAAGTGCCTGCGCTCACTCCCCGCAATTCCGCCTTCCTGTGGGCCATGAAGGACCTGGGCCACGGCCTGCGCGTGGGTGGCGGCGTGAACTACGTGGGCGCCCGCTTCACCTCGCTGACCAACCTGGTCACCCTGCCCGGTTACACGACGCTGGACGCCGCCCTGCAGTACACGCTGGGCCAGTGGGATGTGGACGTGAACATCAAGAACCTGGCCAACCGCAAGTACTACGTGTCAGCCCACGGCAGCAACGACAACCTGATCTTGCCCGGATCTCCGCGCGCGGTGCAGGTCACACTGCGCTCGCACTTCTGACAAGGGCGAAAAGCGCACGCGTCTCAGTCAATCGACCGGTCGCCGCAACTTGCCACAGCCGGACCAAAGATGCTGCTGACGCCCTACCAAAGGTCTTTAGCCGCTATCTAAAAGATAGCCAAAGTCGCTTTAGCAGCATCGCACTGACGCACTGAGCGAAGCGTGCAATGGGGTCGATGGCGTTCAGTTCATGCTCCAGGTTCCGTCATAGAGCTCGGCCCTCAGACCCAGCTCCATGATCTGTGCAGTCAGGGTGCGTACCGAATGTCTGGCCTTGTCGCCTTCCGGGTCATTGGTTTGCGTTGACTGCGCAGCCCGGAAGGGGCGACCGACGTTGCGTCCCCACACACCGCGCCAGCGCGCCATGTTGGTTGTTTCCAGCGACACTGCATTCAAAGACTCGATGTAGATGTATCCGGTGGTCATCACTTCCTGGATGCTCTCGCGTTCGGCAGCGCTTGGGCTTGTGATTTGTTCGCTTTGCAACGCCACCATCACAACGCCGATCAACCGTGTCAATGACGCGGACGTCTGCACCGAGAGATCCACCAGTCGATGGACCTGATCGTTAAGACCGGCATCGCACCCCGCTCGGTTCGCGCCGAACCTGTCTACAGAAACGATGGCCAGTGTGCCGGACATGGCCGTCAGCATGTGGGATGCCAATGCGAACAGGTTCACGATGCCCAGCGGGCCTTTGCGCTGCTCAGGGCTTTCCACCTTCGGCAAATAGTCAAACTGCCGCGCGAAGAGCTCTTGGATGAGGCGTGGGGACTCTTCAGTCATTGCCGACTTTCGGGCCTTGGAGGCGGATTGGGCCAGTACGGGCGCAGCGGGTCAGGCTGCATAGCCAAGACTGGGCCGCCGCTCGTGGCTGACCGAGGCAGTGCCCGACCGCTCTTCGAGCTTGAAGATTTGCACCGCCCGCGTCAGCTGCTGGGCCTGCATGTCCAGACTCTGGGCGGCCGCCGCGCTTTCTTCGACGAGCGCTGCGTTCTGCTGTGTGACCTGATCCATCTGATTCACAGCTTGGCCGATCTGAGACACGCCGGAGCTCTGCTCAGAGATGGCAGCGCTGATCTGCCCCACAACCTCCGTCACACGCTGGATGGCGCCCACCACCTCGTCCATGGTCTGGCCCGCCTGATCCACCAGCTGGGTACCGGCAACCACCTTTTCCACGCTTTCGCTGATCAATGCCTTGATCTCCTTGGCGGCCGTGGCACTGCGCTGCGCAAGGTTGCGCACCTCAGTGGCCACCACGGCAAACCCGCGCCCTTGTTCACCCGCTCGCGCGGCCTCAACAGCAGCGTTCAGCGCCAGGATGTTCGTTTGAAAGGCAATGCCGTCAATCACGCCGATGATGTCGGAAATCCTGCGTGAGCTGTCGTTGATACCCCGCATGGTGTCCACTACCTGCGATACCACTTTGCCGCCCTGGGTGGCCACGGTGGTTGCGTTCATGGCCAACTGGTCTGCCACCTTGGCGTTCTCTGCGTTGTTAAGGACCGTGGTGCTGAACTGCTCCATGGTGGCGGCCGTCTGCTGCAGGGCGCTGGCCTGCTCTTCGGTACGGTGGCTCAGGTCGATATTTCCACGTGCAATTTCCGAAGTGCCCATGGCGATCGAATCCGAAGCACCGCGCACCTTGGCAACGATGTCCGCCAGGTTCTGCTGCATCGCGCTCAGAGAAGCCAGCACGCTTCCCTGGATGGCACTGTCGGCCCCATCCATTTTCGACAGATCCCCGTCCGCCACGCGGCGTGCTGCATCGCTGAGCACATCGGGCTCGGCCCCCAGCGCACGGGACAGGCTGCGTGTGATCAGGTAGCCGGAGATCAGAGCCACCAATGCTGCCATCAAAGCAAGGGCCACCAAGTAGGTGCGCTGCGCGGCCATGTCCGACTCAGATTGCTGCACAAGCTGGCCTGATCGCTCGTCGGTGACAGCCTGGTATTCATTGGTCTTGGAGACCAGCGCGGCCAGCAGAGGGCGGCACTTCTCGTTGATCATGGTGATGGCCTCATCCCGCTGGCCATTCAGCGCCAGGTCCACGATCTTCAAAGCCACAGGGCTGTAGGCGTGTTCGATCTTGTCGATGTCGTCCACAAGCGCCTTGATGTGCGCCGGCACATGGCCTGCCACCGCCATTTCTTTCAATCGAGCCAACCGGTCCTGAACATCAGCATGGGCTTTGCTCACCGCGAGCTTCTCAGCAGCGCGTTCTGATTCCGAGGTGACTATCACCAGGTTACGCGCCGCAATGGCACGCCGGTTGACGGCCGACTGCACGTCTTTCGCCAGATGGGCGCGGGCATTGATGCCGGTGACGTAGTCGTGGAACAGGTCCTTCTGCTTTGTCATGTCATAGATGGCAATCCCAGCCACCAGCAGGATCAGGGTCACCATCAGGCCGAAGGCCAGACTCAGTTTTCTACGGACGGTCATTCGGTTGCGGTTCATGGCATATCACCTTGTTCATTGATGCGGCTCAATTTTTGATGAATTTATCATTTTCGTCAATTTATTTTTATCAATTCAATGACGCCATAGCCATACAAAAGTCAAATTCGCAAAATCACAGCATCTGATCGGGAATCATTCGCATTTACGGGATAAAATTTGGCTACCGCAAGCCAAAGCCCTTTCTCTCGGCTGCAGCCAGCTCCCTCCGTCATCAGATGCATTCGGGTTGCCTGGCTTGAAACACTCCTTTCTCTCTGATCCTTCCGGCATGGCCGGCGCTTTGCGTCTGGCTCTTCAGTGCGTGCGTGCGCAGCGCTTTGAAACTCAAAGCCCTTGCGGTAGCAAATCGCTCAACAAGGTTCTCATCCCATGCTGAGCCCCACCGCCCTGCGCCGCTGGAGCTGGACCCACAAATGGTCCAGCCTGGTGTGCACCGTCTTCATGCTGCTGCTGTGCATCACCGGCCTGCCGCTGATCTTTCACCACGAAATCGGCCACCTGCTGGGCACCGAGGTCGAGGCGCCAGCCATGCCCGCCAACACGCCGCGCGCGAGCCTGGACCAGGTGTTGGCCACGGCAAAAGCGCTGCACCCGGATCGTGTGGTGCAGTTCGCGTCGCATGCGGAGGACGATGACAACGTCTGGTTCGTCACGCTCACGCCCACCCCGGCGCCCACCGATGACTTCCGCTCAGTGGCGGTGGATGCCCGCACGGCCCAGGTGCTGGCGCAGCCACGGTTTGACGAAGGCTTCATGTACGTGATGTTCAAGCTGCATGTGGACCTGTTCGCGGGGCTGCCGGGCAAGCTGTTTCTGGGCTTCATGGGCTTGCTGCTGCTGGTGGCCATCGTCACCGGCGTGGTGTTGTATGCGCCGTTCATGCGCAAGCTGGCGTTTGGTGAGGTGCGGCGGGATCGGTCCACGCGGGTGAAGTGGCTCGACCTGCACAACCTGCTGGGCATCGTCACGCTGGTGTGGGCGTTTGTGGTGGGTGGCACGGGCATGATCAACACGTGGGCCGACCTGCTCGTCAAGTACTGGCAGTACGACCAGCTCTCAGTGCTGCTCAAGCCGTATGAGGGCCAGCCCATCGTGCCCGCTGCCGAGCGGGGGCCGCTGCAGCAAGCGCTGGAGGTGGCGCAGGCCCAGGCGCCGGGCACCAAGCTGTCGTTCATTGCGTTCCCGGGCACGGCGTTTTCCAGCCCGCACCACAACACGTTTTTCCTGCGCGGCAACGAGCCGCTCACCTCGCGCCTGCTCAAGCCCGTGCTGGTGGATGCGCGCACGGCGCAGGTCACTGCAGCGCCCCAGCTGCCGTGGTACCTGACGGCGCTGCTGGTCTCGCAACCGCTGCACTTTGGCGACTACGGTGGCATGCCGATGAAGATCCTCTGGGCGCTGCTCGACGTTGCCACCATCGTGGTGCTGGGCAGCGGGTTGTACCTGTGGCTGTGCAAGGGCATGCAGGCCGCAAGCCCCGCAACACCAACCGTGGGCAGCGCCACCGCTCACTTGGCTGGCGGCGCATTGCCCACATCGGGCGCCGCGCGCTCCACCGAGGGGGCCGCATGAAAAAGCACCGCCCTTTCTGGGCCCTGTGGGGCGGGCCCATCGTGATGGGTGTGCTCACCACCACCGGGCTGCTCACGGCCCTGGTGTCCGACACCTGGGGCGACTGGTGGTCGTGGGTGGCGCTGGGCATCCCCGTGGGGGTGATGGGCTGGTACGGCCGGCCGCGTGCGCCGGTGCCGACTCCCCCAGCAAAGAACCCGCGCGCGAGCGCGGCGTTGTGAGCGTTTTCCGGCGGCTGTCATGACGACCTCATGGCGGTCGCTGAAGCGGGCCCCACGGCCCACCGATCTGCGCTGTCGTCCGGTGTGAGCCGGGCGCTGCAACGTTCAGATCAAAAAGCCACCCAGCGCTTATCCCAAAAGCGCAGGCAGCTACCAAAAAGTGAGCTTTGTTGCATCCACCCGGGGGGTGGTGCGGCGGGCTGCGCGCTGCGTTTTTTTGGCGGCGTTCCCGAATCCCAAACCAAAGAGAGGAAATATCCATGTCTTGTGCTCCCACCTTACCACGCCCTTGGCTGGCTGCCGCGCTGACCATCGCCAGCGTGACCGCACTGGCCCCTGTCCACGCGCATCAGGTGTGGCTGGAAAACGCCGGGGGTCAGGCGCGCCTGCACTTCGGGGAGTTCAACGAGAACCTGCGCGAGACATCGCCCGGCCGGCTGGACCAGTTCAAGGGTGTGCCCGTGCTCGAGCAGCAACGCACGGGCGCCGCCGCCCAGCGTGTGGAAGGCCACCTGGGCAAGGATGCTTTTGTCTACCCCGCCGCCGGCACGCCCGACACCCTGTTTGCCACCGCCACCTACCCGCTGATCGACCGCAGCAAGCGCAACCTGCCCGCGATGGTCTGGCAGCCCTCGGCCCGCTGGGTGGCCAGCCTGGCCAAGCCCGTGGCCCCCGCCGCCCCGCTGGATCTGGTGCCCACCGGCAAGCCCGGTGAGCTGAAAGTGGTCTATCAGGGCGCACCGCTGCCCAAGGCCAAGGTGCAGCTGGCCGCACCCTCGGGCTGGACGCGCGAGGCCGAGGCCGGTGAAGACGGCACAGTGACCTTCGTCACCCCCTGGAAGGGCCAGTACGTGGCCGAGGTGAAGCACAGCGACAAGACGCCGGGTGAGGCACATGGCGCGCCGTACGGCGAAGCCAGCTACGTGACCACGCTGAGCTTTGTGCTGGCCGACGGCATGCCGTCGCCGTCCCTGCCCCCAGCGGCCACTCCCGCCCCTGCTGGACGCTGAGCGGCGCCCATTTCAAGCCAAAAAGGCCGCTTGCGCTAGTCGAATATGCCCAAGTAGCTATCCAATTAATAGCAAATCATGCATCCTTCCGCATCCAATTCGCGCGCATGCCGCGCGCCGCGCACCGCGGTGGCACAGGCCGCCCTGCTGCTGCTGTGCAGCGCCGCTGCCCATGCACAAACCGCTCCGCCCCCCACGGCCGAGACCACGCTGGCCCCTGTCACCGTCTCTTCGGGCGCGGGGCAGGAGAACCCCACCGCGCCCGTCACCGGCTTTGTGGCCCAGCGTGCACTCAGCGCCACCAAGACCGACACCCCACTCATCGAAACCCCGCAGGCCATCAGCGTGATCACCCGCGACCAGATGGAAGCCCAGGGCGTTCAGACGCTGCGGCAGGTGACGGCATACACCGCGGGCGCGGTGTCCAACTATTTCGACAGCCGCGTGGACAGCTTTGCCGCACGCGGCGGCACGGTGAGCCAGTACCAGGACGGCCTGCTGCGCACCTACGGCACCTACAACACCAGCCGGCCAGACCCGTACACGCTGGAGCGCGTGGAGTTTCTGCGCGGCCCCACCTCCGTGCTGTACGGCCAGGGCAGCGTGGGCGGCGTGCTCAACCTGACCAGCAAACGCCCGCAGGCCGATACCCTCCGCGAGGTGCAGGTACAGCTGGGCAACAACGCACGCAAGCAGATCGCCGCCGACCTGACGGGTGCACTCGACCAGGACGGCCAGTGGCTCTACCGCCTGATGGCCGTGGGCCGCGACAGCGGTACGCAGGTGGACCATGTGGACGACAACCGCGTGGTGTTTGCGCCATCGCTCACCTGGAAGCCCAATGCCGACACGTCGCTGACGCTGCAGGCGCTGCACCAGAAGGACCAAAGCGGCTCGCTCATTGGCTTCTTCCCGTGGCAAGGCACGCAGCTGCCCAGCCAGTACGGACAGATTCCGCGCAACACCTTCATCAGCGAGCCGGGCTGGGACGCGTACGACACCAGCAACAACTCCTGGGGCTACCTGTTCAGCCACCGTCTGAACAGCGACTGGACAGTGCGCCAGAACCTGCGCCGCACCGTGAGCGAGGTGGACTACCGCACCATCTACACCAGCTTCACCGCCAACGCTGGGACCGGCCGCCCTGCGCGCCCCGTGTTCAACAGCGACAACCGCACGCTGGTGCGCGATGCAGTGTGGAACCTCAACACCGGCCGCATGCTGCTCATCGACACGCAGCTCGAAGGCAAGCTGCAGGCGGGCAATACTGCGCACACAGTTCTCGCAGGCCTGGACGTGCAGCGCAACCACACCGGCCAGCAGGCCTGGCGCGCGGTGGCGTCGTCCATCGACGTGTACAACCCGGTGTACGGCAACTTCACGCCGCCCACTGCGGCGCAGCTGGTGCGCCAGCCCAGCGTGGTGCAAAAGCAGTTGGGGTTCTACGCGCAAGACCAGATCCAATGGGGCCGCTGGACGGCCACGCTGGGCCTGCGCCACGACAGTGCGCAGACCGATACCGAAGGCCGCCCTGCCGCTGCAGTGGACGACAAGGCCTGGACCAAACGCGCAGGCGTCACGTACCAGATGGATGGCGGCTGGGCGCCGTATGTGGGCTACTCCGAATCGTTCCAGCCCCTGGGTGGGCTCGACGCGTACGGCACCCCCTACAAACCCCAGCGCGGTGAACAGTGGGAGGCCGGCGTGAAGTGGCAGCCGCCGGGCCAGGGCATCAGTGCGTTTGCCGCCGTGTACACCCTGCGCGAGAAGAACCGCAAGACCACCGACCCCGGCAACCCGCTCAACAGCCTGCAGATCGGCGAAGTAAAGGTCAACGGTTTCGAGGCGGAGGTGCAGGCCAGCCTGGCACGCCAGTGGGACTTCACGGTGGGCTACGCCTTCACCGACGCCCAGATCAGCCGCAGCAACGCAGGCGACCAGGGCCAGCCCGTGGCCAGCGTGCCCCGGCACACCGCGTCGGCCTGGCTGAGCCACCGCTTTGCAGCGCAGGGACGTGGCGGCTGGGTGGTGGGCGCGGGCGTGCGCTACACCGGCTCGCAATGGAGCGGCACCAGCGCCATCAGCACCCCTGCCGCCACCCTGGCCGATGCCATGCTGGCCTACGACGCTGGCGACTGGCGCGTGGCCTTCAACGTGGTCAACCTGACCGACAAGGTGCACATCACCCAGTGCCTGGCACGCGGGGATTGTTTCTACGGACAGGCGCGCACCTACACGCTGACCTCGACCTACCGGTTCTAGGGGCCCGTTGACGATCCCTCAAGGGGTCGTCGCCCACTCCACAAACCCCACCAGCCGCCCTGCAGCGCCTGCAATCCTCGCGGCCCTTGCAGCGCCTTCACGGCGGCAGCAGCCCGGGCACTGCGGCACGCCGATGGCAGCCCACGTGGGGCTTGCGCTGCATTCGCGACCTTGAGGGGGGGGTGCCGGGCTACGCCCCGGGTCGGTTCTGGCGTGCACTACCAGAACCATGTTGCGCCGCAACGACATTTGGATGACAAAAAGGTGTTTACCCCGCTGGCGGCCAATCACGGCGGCCAGTAGCATCCCCTTCCGTTGCAAAGTGCAACGATCACATCACCACAGGCACCAAACTTGCTTGTAGCGGCGGCCCGAAGGCATCACCCCTGTGCGTTTTTGGCCGGTGATTATTTGTCATCAAACAAAATTTGATTTAAGGAACCTCGCGAATGAAAACATTGAACCGCTGCGCCCTCGCCGCGCTGGCCCTGGTGGGTACGTCTGCTGCCTTTGCACAGAGCAGCGTCACCCTGTACGGCCGGGTCAACACCAGCTTTGAACACCAAAAAGACGGCGATGTCTCCAAGACCGGCCTGTTCAACAACTCCTCCCGCTTTGGCTTCAAGGGCCAGGAAGACCTCGGCGGCGGCCTGATGGCTGGCTTCCAGCTCGAAAGCGGCTTTGACTCCAGCTCCGGCGCTTCCGACTCGCGCGGCATTTTTGCCCGCCAGAGCGAAGTGAACCTGTCCGGCGGCTTCGGCATGGTTCGCCTGGGCAACTTCACGTCCGAGTCGTACTACGCCACGGCCGACTTCATCAGCAACCACAACCACGACACCGGCTCGTCGGCTGACGCCCTGTACGCCTACCCCGCCCGCGACATCAACAAGATCGCTTACCGCACCCCCAGCCTGGGCGGCGCAACGTTCGAAGCCGGCTGGGCCCAGCACGAGCAGCCCAGCGGCACCGGCGGCAAGAACAGCATGGACCTGGCTGCCAACTACGAAATCGGCAAGCTGGGCCTGGGCGCTGGTTACTCCAAGCTGGGCGACCAGAACCAGTTCGCAGTGCGCGCTTCGTACTCCACCGGTCCCTTCGTGATGGGCGCCTACGTGCAACGCGACAAGAACGTGTTCATCGCCAACGGCGGCAACCGCACCAACCTGCGCCTGTCGGCCGCCTACATCATGGGTGTGTCCGAGTTTCACGTGAACGTGGGCCGTGCCGGCAACTACTCCAACGTGTCCAACAGCGCCGCCACCCAGTACACGCTGGGCTACAACTACAACCTGAGCAAGCGCACCAAGATCTACACGTACTACACCCGCATCAACAACAGCCAGGCTGCCACCTACGGCGTGTCGGCTCCGGGTAACGACTTCAGCTCCTTCGCCGTGGGCGTGCGCCACAACTTCTGATGGCCCCCCACACGCTGCTGCCCTGACTGGTGGGAGGGCAGACAAACAGCCAATTACCCCGCACTTCTTTGGAGTGCGGGGTTTTTTTCTTGCGCAATCAACGCCTTGCGCATCCAATCCACCGAGCGTTTCCGTGCCAGCCCTGCATGCCCAATGCGGTTACAGATAGACACGCCGTGCGGGTTTGAACTGGTATCTTCCCAGCAGTCGGCGCAGTACTTGCTTGCACGAAAAATACCTTCGTGTATGGGAAAAAATTTTCACGACAGAGCAAGGAAAGCGCTCGACCATGCGGGCCTTCCGGCTCCTGCTGCGCTGGCAATAAAAATCACTTTCTCAATCATATGGACTCCCATAAAAAGCCATCGAAGGTCACCGCACTGGTTCCCGCATGGCAATCCGCAGGCTTTATTCAGGCGACTCTTGACTGTCTGTCGGCCCAAACCTATGCCCCTCTTGAGATCATTATCTCAGTGGACAAATGCGATGACTCGACCTATGAAATCTGTGCAGCCCATGCCCACAATGACCCACGCTTCAGGGTGATACGACAGCAGGAACGGCTGAGGTATGTAGGCAATTGCAATTTTTTACTCAACCAAGCCAACTCAGATTATGTTTTGTTTGCATTTCACGATGATATATTAAATTCAGCTTATATCGAGAAGCTGGTCAACATACTTGACAGCCGGCCAGAAGTTGTATTGAGCTATTCCGACGTTCTCTTGACTAACACCGACGAATCTCAAGAGCAGTGGATATTTGAAGAGATTGAAGGCGTGCACGACCCCGTACAGAGAGGATTCATCATGATGCGGGGAGACAACAAATGGTGGGTACCAAATCGAGGTTTATTCCGTTTGGAGCCTGCACGTCGAATTCAGGGACTCAAGTCCCACCGGGCGGGTGAATTTTCGGCAGACTGGCCATGGTTGTTTCACATGAGCCTGCTCGGTGAGTTCGCACGAATACCAGAAACCCTATGCTACAAGTACTACAAACCTGACAGCCTTTCTCGAAGCTGGAAATTCTCTCAACGGCAATTTTTTGAGGTTCATGCAGCAATAATGCGAGAAATCTGGATCTCAGACCTAACCAGCGAACAGAAACTCACCTTGACCGGTCCGATGGCGAGATGGCTCCTCCAAAACAGGCCGGACTTAGAAAGTGAGGAAAATCATAAATACCAGCGCTGACTTTTCGCATCACTCTTGGTTTGAGGGGCGCGCCCGCTTGATTGATCTTCCCGTTCATACTGATGAACGCGGCAATTTACTGCCAATCGATTTCGACGATCTTCCTTTCCGGCCTCGCCGGGTATTCACGGTAACAAACGTACCCGCCGGAGCCATACGCGGCGAGCACGGCCACCGAACGGGGCAGCAATTATTGATCTGCCTTCAAGGGAAAATTGAACTCGTGCTAAGAACAGGGCCAGAAGAAGTAAATACCGCGCTGATACCTACAGGGCCAGGCCTGCTCCTAGGCAGTGGAGTGTGGTGCCGCCAGACATACGTTGCATCGGACTCTGTACTCTTGGTAATGGCCAGTGAGAAATATGATCCCGCGTCATATGTGAATAACTGGAATTAAACAAACATGAAAAAACCGTTACGCATTGCGGTACTCGGAGCAGGGATAATGGGCTGCTCCACCGCGATCTTTCTCGCCCGCAAAGGATTTCACGTATCCATATTTGACAAAGAAAAACATCCTTTCAGTGCGGCAAGTCGATGGAACGAAGGAAAGATCCATCTGGGATTTATCTACAGTGCGGATCCATCTTTACGCACCGCAAGCCATGTCATTCCTGGAGGGCTCAATTTTCGCCCTCTGATCGAAGAATTGGTCGGCACTTCACTTGCTCCAGCCATCACAAGCGAAGACGACCTGTATTTGTGCCATCGCGATTCAGTAACATCGGCATCAGAAATGATGACGTACATGGAGAAAGTTGTTGAACGGGTGCGAGCGCATCCCGATGCAAAACGGTATTTAGCTGATGTATCCGATTGCAGGGTTCAACGACTGAACTCCTCCCAACTTGCCAACTTGACATCTTCTCCAGACATTGTTGCGGGGTTTCGCGCCCCAGAGCGCTCTGTAGAGACCAATTGGGTGGCCGAAAAATTCATATCCGCTTTGGTGGAAGAGAAACTCATTGAGCCTTTGATGGGGGTCCGTATTACAGCCGCCCACCCCACGGGAGACAGCGCCGAAGGTACCTGGAGCATAGAAACATCTGAAGGCTCGTTTGGCCCTTATGACTATGTGATCAACTCGCTCTGGCAGGGCCGCATGGCGATAGACCAGACCGCTGGAATAGAACCGACGGGGACTTGGTCGAATCGATACCGCCAGTCGCTATTCGTACGCACACGAGCAACAGTAAACACACCTTGTGCCGTTATTGCCACGGGGCCTTTCGGAGACATCAAAAATTACAATGGACGTGATTTTTATCTCTCTTGGTATCCCGATGGTTTGCGGGTAGATAGTTCAGACGTCTTGCCACCGGATATCAAAGAGTCGGCCGTTTCCGATTCGCAGGCACTGAAGGATTCCATCTTCAAAAATCTGGAGTCATTGTTGCCGTGGGCAGCACAGATTCGCGAACAAGCCGAATACATTTATCTGGAAGGTGGCTGGGTTTTTGCTGCTGGCCAGGGTTTGCTCTCGGATCCGAAATCCACGCTTCATCGCCGATCAGACTATGGCATCACACGACATGGCCGCTATTTTTCAGTAGACACTGGAAAATACTCCACAGCACCTTTTCTTGCAAAATCACTCGCTCACAGCCTTGCTGAATAAATAGTCAGCACTCAAAATCTCTTTTGGTGTGACCTCCCGGGCATACGATTGCAACCAGGTGCTCTAGGCATCTGGTGTTCACGCCATCCATGAGTAGATACCGCGATATCCGGTATGCAACAGCCCTAGCTGGCGTTTTGCGCGCTTTCAGTCTCGGGCAAAACCGCCAGCAGGCACGTGGTTTTCGACGATTTGAGTGGCTTGTATATCGACCGGGCCGAAGTCCCCCACACGGTG
This sequence comes from Acidovorax sp. Root568, assembly GCF_001427445.1. Classification (NCBI taxonomy): domain Bacteria; kingdom Pseudomonadati; phylum Pseudomonadota; class Betaproteobacteria; order Burkholderiales; family Comamonadaceae; genus Acidovorax; species Acidovorax sp. Root568. The sequence continues at coordinate 109,120 of NZ_LMGP01000002.1, forward strand.
TTGACAGGTGTCAGGCACCAGCGACGGTTCACCACACAGGTGCTTTGAATCACGGCGCGCTCTGGCCCGCGTCCGGCCATCAGCGCCCCATTGCAAACACTGTACGGTGCGCACGAAACGCACCAGGCATCTCGACGCCCGCCAAACCGCCCCAGCTGCCGCAGCCCGCCCGTCAGGCCCCAGAGCGACACGCACCAGCCGTCACACCCCTCCGACACTAAGAACCTGATCAAAGTCTTTTTGGAGTTGCACAAGTACTTGCCCGAAGGGTTGGAGTGGAATCGGGCGATTGGAAGCCTCGGCTGCTTGCATGGTCAGCCCTGCGGTGTAGGGTTCTTCCTGGCCGGCGGACTTCTGTGGTAATGCTGCCTTGCACTGGTAGCGGGTGCCTGCCTGCAGCGCAAACACCGGCGCGCCGGTATGGCAGTGCCGCACCAGTTGCGGCAGGGTGCGCGGGGTTCTCAAAATGCGCCCACACCGGGCCATCGTCCGGGGACAGCCAGGTACAGAACAGTCCGGGCCGCTGGCTGGAGCCTTCCTTGTCCATGCCAGCCCAGGTGGGGCATACGCAGGCTGGGGCCAAGATGAGGGCAAGGTAGCGCGTGGAGAACATGGGCTAGGCTCTCCTGAAAGCAGTGCGCGCTGGCACACCGCTACCCATGCCGTGTGCCAGCGCGGCACCATTGCGCCGCCCCAGCGCAGTCTTCAGAAAGCAGAAAGGCCCCCGATGCCCATGGCGTCGGGGGCCTGTGACCAACGCACTAAGAACCTGCTCAAAAGCGCGATGGTCGCACTCACACGTTCATGATCGACACCAGACGCGTGTTCAGGTGCGCCTCGATGGCCTCGGGGCCACCCTCGGAGCCATAGCCGGAATCCTTCAGGCCACCAAACGGCAGCTCGGCCGCAGGTGCGGCGGCCTGGTTGACCCAGAGCATGCCCACTTCCAGGCGCTGGGCCAGCAAATGCGCGTTCTTGAGCGACGAAGTGAAGGCGTAACCCGCCAGGCCGAACGGCAGGCGGTTGGCTTCGGCAATGGCGTCTTCGATCTTCTCGAACCCGCGAATAGCGGCCACAGGGCCGAAGGGCTCTTCGTTCACGATGCGGGCCGACAGGGGCACGTCGTTCAGCACGGTGGGCTGGAAGAAGTTGCCTTCGCTGCCAATGCGCTCGCCACCCGTCACCACCTTGGCGCCCTGCTGCACGGCGTCGGCCATCAGGTCGGCCATGGCGGTGATGCGGCGGGGGTTGGCCAGCGGGCCCATCTGCGTGCCGGCCGTGAGGCCATCGCCCACCTTCAGGCCCTGCGCGTACTTGGCGAAGGCAGCCACGAAGTCGGCACGGATGCTCTCGTGCACCAGATAGCGGGTGGGCGAAATGCAGACCTGCCCTGCGTTGCGGAACTTGGCACCGCTGCCGATCTTGATGGCGAGTTCGAGGTCGGCGTCTTCGGCCACGATGACCGGGGCGTGGCCGCCCAGTTCCATCGTCACGCGCTTCATGTGCTTGCCCGCCAGCGCGGCCAGCTGCTTGCCCACGGGCGTGGAGCCGGTGAACGTGACCTTGCGGATGATGGGGTGCGGGATCAGGTAGCTGGAGATTTCAGCCGGGTCGCCATAGACCAGGCCCACCGTGCCTGCGGGCACGCCGGCATCGGCAAACGCGCGGATCAGCTCGGCCGGGCTGGCGGGGGTTTCCTCAGGCGCCTTCACCAGGATGGAGCAGCCTGCGCCCAGGGCAGCGGCCAGCTTGCGCACGACCTGGTTGATGGGAAAGTTCCAGGGCGTGAACGCGGCCACAGGGCCCACCGGGTCCTTCAGCACCATCTGCGTGGCCTTGAGGTTGCGCGAGGGCACGATGCGGCCGTACACACGCAGCGATTCGTCGGCAAACCATTCGATGATATCGGCGGATGCCATGGTTTCGACCTTGGCTTCTGCCAGGGGCTTGCCCTGCTCTTGCACCATGATGGCGGCTATTGATTCGGCGCGCTCGCGCATCAGGGCCGCTGCGCGGCGCATGGTCTTGGCGCGCTCTGCGGCAGGCATGTCACGCCAGGCTTCAAAGCCCTTTTGTGCGGCGTCCAGCGCGCGGTCCAGATCGACCTTGGTGGCATGGGCCACGCGGCCGATTTCCTTGCCCGTGGCGGGGTTGAACACGGCAAGGGTCTTGCCTTCGGCGGCGTCTTGCCACTGGCCTGCGATGAAGAGCTGGGTGTTGGGATAGGTCATGAGCGTTGGTTGGTCAGCCAAGGTGGTGAAAAAATCAAAAAAACGACTATACGCCTGCGATGATGGCTGTGTATTTCAAGGAGATTGCATGCGAGAAGTAGTCCAAAGCCTCGAAGAGTCGCGCATCCGCGAAGTGGCCAACGAGGGCCTGGGGCGCAGCGATGTGCTGAAGTTCTGGTTTGGCGAGAGCGACGAGATGACGCCGGATTTCATCCGCGACGCGGCTATTGCGTCGCTGCAAAAGGGCGAGACCTTTTATGCCCACAACCTGGGCCTGCCCGAACTGCGCCATGCGGTTGCGGGCTACATGCACGGCCTGCACCCGCAGCAGCACACCGATGCGTGGTTCGACCGCATCGCAGTGACGTCCGGCGGCGTGAACGGCCTGATGGTGGCTGTACAGGCACTGGTGGACGCGGGCGACGAGGTGGTGTTGGTCACGCCCGTGTGGCCCAACCTGGTGGCGCAGCCGCGCATTCTGGGGGCGCAGGTGCGCACCGTGCCGCTGGTGGCCGACGTGCACGGCGCATGGCGCCTGGACATGGACGCGCTGCTGGCCGCCATCACACCCGGCACGCGCCTGCTGGTCGTCAACGCCCCCAACAACCCCACGGGCTGGACGCTGACGCGTGAAGAGCAAGCCACCATCCTGGCGCACTGCCGCCGCACGGGCACGTGGATTTTGGCGGACGAGGTGTACGAGCGGCTGTACTACGCGGGCGACACGGCCAATGGCGCTGCCCCGAGCTTTCTGGACGTGGCTGAGCCCGAGGACCGGCTGCTCGTGACGCACAGCTTTTCCAAGAGCTTTTTGATGACCGGCTGGCGCCTTGGGTGGCTGGTGTTGCCGCCGTCACTGACGCACGCGGTGGGCAAGCTGATCGAGTTCAACACCTCGTGCGCGCCGGTGTTTGTGCAGCGCGGAGCCACGGTGGCGCTGCAGCGCACGGAGGAGGTGACGCCCGCCCTGGTGAACCATCTACGCAACTGCCGCGACACGCTGGTGCCGCTGCTGGCCGAGGTGCCGGGAGTGTCGGTGGCCACGCCACGTGGGGGCATGTATGCGTTCTTCCACATCCACGGGCATGACGAGTGTTTGCCGCTGGCCAAGCGGTTGGTGCGGGAGGCGGGGCTGGGGTTGGCTCCCGGCAGCGCGTTTGGGGGAGAGGCGTCGGGGTGGTTGCGGTGGTGTTTTGCGAGTCAGGATCTGGGGAGGTTGGAGGAAGGGGTGGGGAGGTTGAGGGGGTGGTTGAAGGAGTGATCTGGGGTTTTTGAGCCTTTTTGGCCGCAGGCGCTAGTGGGATATGCGGTGGTAGCTATTGATTTTGCAGTGTCTGGTTGTTGTGCTGATGGGGCCACGTGCCTGGGTTGAGGGCGGAGGCCGGGAATCGCCCGGCAGGCGAGGTACTTTTCTTTGCTTCGCCAAAGAAAAGTGCCCAAAAGAAAGGCGACCCCGCTGTCTGCGTCCCCTGCGCTGACGCTACGGGGAAACCTGCGGTGCTCGGGTTTGGCGGGGTCTCGCTCAACTCGCGCCGCTACGCGTCGCTCAGACACACGCGAGCCCTGATCCGCCAAACCCTGCGCTCCTCGGCGCATCCAGAGGGGCCAGGGGAGCAGAACATCCACACGGGCCTTTGCTGCGCTCGGCCCCGGATCGCGGGCGCAAGCGCCACGCGCTGCGCAGCCCGGGCCGAGCGCAGCAATGGCCCGAATGGATGTCCGGCTGTTCGGTTGTCTGGATGTTCGGCTGTCCACCCCCTGCTGGCTGCGCCTGCGGCGGGGCGGTTGCGGGGTGAGCATGGGCGTCGGAGCGCCCATGCCTCGTGCACTGACTCGCCGTGGCTGTCTGAGCGGCGCGCGCAGCGCAAAGCGAGTTCCACGGCGCACCCCGCAACCGCCCCGCCGCAGGTTTGCCCCGGAGCGAAGCGCAGGGGTCGCAGACTCGGGGTCGCCTTTTCTTTGGTGACTTTCTTTTGGCGAAGCAAAAGAAAGTTACTCGCTCGCCGGGCGACTCCCGGCTCCCGCCCTCAAGCCAGGCATGCGGTCAAATCAACGCACCGCAGCGTAGGCACACGCAGTTCAAAAGAGAAACAAGCAAGCAGCACACTACAAAAAGAATAGCTACCTAGGCATGTTCCACTAGCGCAAGCAGCCCAAACCGCTCAAAAACTACTGCGGCGCAGCCGCCACTTTCACCACAGGCTGATCCCCCCACCCTCCCCCAAGCGCCCGAATCAACCCCACCGTCGCCACATACTGCGCCGTCCGCACCTGCAACTCCTGCCGCCGATTGCGCAACTCGCTGCGGCGCGCGTCCAGCAATTCGAGCTGGCTCACCAAGCCATTGCGATACCGCACATCCGACAACTGCGTCGCCCGCCGCGCGGCCGTCACCGCCCGCCCCTGCGCCTCGGCTTGGCCGGAGAGCAGGCGCAGCGAGGTCAGCTGATCCTCCACGTCACGAAACGCATTGAGCACCTGCCCCCGGTGGTCCGCCAGCGCAGCCTCCAGACGTGCCTTGGCGCCTTCGATCTGCGCATCGCGCTGGCCGCCGTCAAAGATCGGCAGCGACAGCAAGGCGCTCACGCCCCAGGCACGAGCGGACCACTTGAACAGGTCACCCAGTTCGGGCGACGCATGCCCCGCATTGCCCGTGAGCGTGACGGCCGGGAACCACGCCTTCTGCGCCACGCCCACGCGCGCTTGCGCGGCCAGCACGGAGGCTTGTGCGGCTGACACATCGGGCCGGCGCGCCAGCACCGTGCCGGGCACGCCAGGCGGGATGACCGGCAACGCGGCATCGCCCGTCGCGGGCGGCAGCACAAAGCCGCTGGCCACCTCGCCGGCCAGCACAGCCAGCGCGTTGGTCAGCAAGGCTTGCTGGCGCTGCAAGGCCAGGGCATCAGACTCGGTGGCCGCCACCTCGGTCTGCACACGGGCCACGTCCAGCTCGGCCACATCGCCGGCTTGCAAGCGGCGCTGCGTCAAGCGCAGGGTGTCCTGGTAGGCGGCCAAGCTCTCTTGCACCAGCACCTGCTCGGCCTGCACGGCGCGCAGCTGCAGGTAGGTTTGCGCCACATCGGCCTGCACCATGAGGCGCGTGCTCTGCAGCAAGGCCTCGCGCGTGTCGGCGTCGAGGCGTGCGGCGTCGCTGGTTTGCGAGAGGCGGCCGAACAGGTCCAGCTCGTACGAGGCATTGAGCCCCGCCGTGCCCAACGTGGCAGGTGCTGCGCTGCCCGTGGTGGCAGCGCCTGCCTGGCGCGTCACACCGGCCGAGGCGCCCACTTGCACCGAGCGCGCGGCATCGGCAGAGCGCAGCAGCGAGCGCGCCTCGGCCAGCCGCGCGGCCGCCTGCTGGATGCTGGTGTTGGCCGTGCCCGCGCGCAATACCAGGTCGGCCAGCACCGGGTCTTGAAAGCCCAGCCACCACTCGCCGCGTGGCTGCGCCTCGGCGGGGGCGGCCACCGTCCAGGGGGCCGTGGGCAGCGCGTCGCCCCCTGCCGTGAAGCTGGCGGGCACGGGCACACCCGCATGCGGCGCAGGGGCCACGGGCTGCGTCATGCAACCAGCCAGCACCAGGGCGGCGGCCAGGGGCGCCAGCAGGCTGCGCTTGCGCGCTGCGAGGGCACCGTCGGTGGAGTTTTTCTTCAATAGCAAATCGGTCATGGTTGGTCTCCTGCCCCGCCCGATGCACCCGTTGCAGTCGGCAGCGGGTGCACCGTGGAGCGCGCATCTAGGGCCACAAAGGTCGTTGTTGTCACCGTGGTCAAAAGCATCATTCGTGCTCCTTGCGTGGCGCAGCCAGCACGGGGTGCGCGGTGCCACCGGTGCCAGTGTTGTGCGATATAGGCGCCACATGCGCGCCATGCTCCACCAGCGGGCGGTTGCCAGCCAGTTTGCGCAGCAACACGTAGAACACGGGCGTGAGGAACAGGCCGAAGGCCGTCACACCAATCATCCCGGCGAACACCGCCACGCCCATGGCGCTGCGCATCTCCGCACCCGCTCCGGTGGACAGCACCAGGGGCAGCACACCCATCACAAAGGCCAGCGAGGTCATCAGGATGGGGCGCAGCCGCAGGCGGCTGGCCTCGATGGCGGCCTGCACGGGCGTGCGCCCGGCAAACTCCAGCTCGCGCGCAAACTCCACGATCAGGATCGCGTTCTTGGCCGACAGCCCCACCAGCACAATGAGCCCGATCTGCGTGAACACGTTGTTGTCGCCGTTGCTCAGCCACACCCCGGTCATGGCCGCCAGGATGCCCATGGGCACGATCAGGATGATGGCAATCGGCAGCGTGAGGCTTTCGTACTGCGCGGCCAGCACCAGGAACACCAGCAGGATGGCCAGCGGGAACACCAGCACGGCGGAGTTGCCGGCCAGGATCTCCTGGTAGGTCAGCTCGGTCCATTCGAACGTGATGCCCTGGGGCAGCGTCTCCTTGGCGATGCGCTCGATGGCCGCCTGCGCCTGACCTGACGAATAACCAGGCGCGGGGCCGCCGTTCACATCAGCAGCCAAGTAGCCGTTGTAGCGCATGGCGCGTTCGGGGCCGAAGCTGGGCTCCATCTTCATCAGCGCCGACAGCGGCACCATCTCGCCGGTGGCAGAGCGCACCTTGAGCAGGCCCACGTCTTCAGCCCGCGCGCGGTAGGCCGCATCGGCCTGCACGCGCACGCTGTAGGTGCGGCCAAACTGGTTGAAGTCGTTGGCGTAGAGGCTGCCCAGGTAGATCTGCAGCGTGTCGAAGATGTCCGTCACGGGCACGCCGAGCTGGCGTGCCTTGGTGCGGTCGATGTTGGCGTACAGCTGCGGCACGTTGACCTGCCAGCTGGTGAACAACCCCGCCAGCTCGGGCGTCTGGTAGGCCTTGGCCATGAAGGCCTTCACCGCGTTGTCCATGGCTTCATAGCCCAGCGAGGCACGGTCTTCGATCTGCAGCTTGAAGCCGCCCGTGGTGCCTAGGCCCGCCACCGGGGGTGGCGGGAACATGGCGATGAACGCGTCCTGGATGCTGCCAAACGCCTGGTTCAGCTGGCCTGCCACCGCACCGCCGCTCTGGTCGGCACGGGTGCGCTCGGCAAAGGGCTTGAGCGTGGCGAACACGATGCCGGAGTTGGAGCTGTTGGTGAAGCCATTGATCGACAGGCCGGGGAAGGCAATCGCGTCTTCGACGTTCGGGTTCTCCTTCATGATCTCGCCCATGCGGCGGATCACGTTCTCGGTGCGGTCCAGCGTGGCGCCGTCGGGCAGCTGCGCAAAACCGATCAGATACTGCTTGTCCTGCGCGGGCACGAAGCCGCCGGGCACGATCTTGAACAGGCCGACTGTGGCGCCCACCAGCGCGAGGTAGATCACAAACATCAGCGCCTTGCGGCCGATGACGCGCTTGACGCCACCGCTGTAGGCCTCCGAGCCGCGATGGAACAGGCGATTGAAGCCGCGGAACAGGCCGCCGAACACCTTGTCCATACCGCGCGTAAGCGCGTCCTTGGGCTCGTCGTGGCCCTTGAGCAGCAGTGCTGACAGCGCGGGCGACAGGGTCAGCGAGTTGATGGCCGAGATCACCGTGGAGATCGCGATCGTCACCGCAAACTGGCGATAGAACTGGCCCGTGAGCCCGCTGATGAAGGCCAGCGGCACGAACACGGCCACGAGTACCAGCGCGATGGCAATGATGGGGCCGGAGACTTCGCGCATGGCGCGGTAAGTGGCCTCGCGCGGGGTCAGGCCCGCCTCGATGTTGCGCTCGACGTTCTCCACCACCACGATGGCATCGTCCACCACGATGCCGATGGCCAACACCAGTCCGAACAGGGAGAGCGCGTTGATCGAGAAGCCCAGCAGGTGCAGCACGGCAAACGTACCCACCACCGACACTGGCACAGCCAGCAGCGGGATGATGGACGCGCGCCAGGTCTGCAGGAACAGGATCACCACCAGCACCACCAGGGCGATGGCTTCGAGCAGCGTGTGGATCACGGATTTGATCGAGGCACGCACGAACTGCGTGGGGTCGTACGCAATCCGGTACTCCACGCCTTCGGGCATGTTCTTCTGGATCTCGTCCATGGTGGCGCGCACGTTGGCCGAGATGTCGAGCGCGTTGGAGCCCGGCGCCTGGAACACGCCCATGCCCACGGCAGGGTCGTTGTTGAGCAGCGAGCGCAGCGAGTAGTCGGCCGCGCCCAGCTCCAGGCGGGCGATGTCGCGCAGGCGTGTCACCGCACCATCCGCACCGGTCTTGACGATGATGTCGCCGAACTCTTCTTCGGTCTGCAGGCGGCCCTGCGCGTTGATGGACAGTTGCAGGTCCACGCCGGGCAGGCCGGGCGATGCGCCCACCACACCTGCAGCGGCTTGCACGTTCTGGCCGCGGATGGCGGCCACCACGTCGCTGGCCGAGAGGCCGCGCTGCGCCACCTTTTGCGGGTCGAGCCACACACGCATGGAGTAGTCGCCACCGCCGAATATCTGCACCTGGCCCACGCCCTGGATGCGCGCAAGGCGGTCCTTCACGTTGAGCACAGCGTAGTTGCGCAGGTAGTCGATGTCGTAGCGGTTGTTGGGCGAGACCAGGTGGACCACCATGGTCAGGTCCGGCGCGCTCTTGACGGTGGTGACGCCCAGGCGGCGCACTTCCTCGGGCAGGCGCGGCTCGGCCTGCGAGACGCGGTTTTGCACCAGCTGCTGGGCCTTGTCGGGGTCGGTACCGAGGGCAAAGGTCACGGTCAGCGTCATCACGCCGTCGGTGGTGGCCTGGCTGCCCATGTAGAGCATGCCTTCCACGCCGTTGATGGACTCCTCCAGCGGCGTGGCCACGGTCTCGGCGATCACTTTGGGGTTCGCGCCCGGGTACTGTGCGCGCACCACCACGGAGGGCGGCGCGACTTCAGGGTATTCGGAGATGGGCAGACCGCGCAATGCGATGAGCCCCCCGAGGAAGATGAGCACCGACAGCACCCCGGCAAAGATGGGGCGGTCGATGAAAAAACGGGACAGGTTCATGGATGCAAATTCCTGGTGTCCAGCGCGCTCAGGCGGCTGGCGACTTGGCGGCGTTCTTGGCTTCCTTGCGATCACCCGCAATCTCGGCCTTGGCGGTCATGGGCACAGGCTGTGGCGCCACCACGGCGCCGGGGCGCGCGCGCTGCAGGCCGTTGACGACGATGTTCTCGCCCGCCTTGAGGCCCGAGGTCACCACGCGCAGGCCGTCAATCGGCGCGCCCAGGGTGACCTCGCGGTACTCGGCCTTGTTCCCCTCGCCCACCACCATCACGAACTTCTTGTTCTGGTCGGTGCCCACGGCACGCTCGTTGATGAGCAGCGCCTGGGTGTTGCGGGCCTGGCCCATGCGGATGCGGGCGAACTGGCCGGGGATGAGCGAGCCTTCTTCGTTGTCGAACACGGCGCGCACGCGCACGGTGCCGCTCTTGGCATCGACCTGGTTGTCGATGAGCTGCAAACGACCGGCGTGCGGCGTGCCGCCCGTGGTGCCCGTGCCCATCTGGACAGGGATGCGCTCGATGAGCTGGCGGGCGCTATTGCCGCGCTGGCCGCTTTGCAGGTCGGCCAGGGCCTTCACCACGATCTGCTCATCGGTGTCGAAGCTCGCGTAGATGGGGCTGACCGACACCAGCGTGGTCAGCACCGGGGCGCCCGCGCCGGCCGCCACCAAGTTGCCCACGGTGACTTCGATGCGGCCCACACGGCCCGCCACCGGTGCGCGCACCTGGGTGTAGCCCAGGTTCAGCTTCGCGGTCTGCAGCGCGGCCTGGGCGGCGCGCAGGTTGGCATCGGCCTCGCGCTGGGCGTTCAGGCGCTCGTCATGCTCGCGCTGGGCAATGGCTTTTTCTTCGAGCAGGCGCGTGGCGCGCTCCAGTTCACTGCGGGTGTACGACAGGCGGGCCTGCGCAGCGACCACCTGGGCTTCGGCGCGGTCCACCTCCGCAGCGTAGGGGGCTGGGTCCACCGTGACCAGCAGGTCGCCCTGCTTGACCAGCGAGCCTTCGCGGAAGTGCACGGCCTGCACGGCGCCCGAGACGCGGGGGCGAACATCCACGCGCTGCACGGCTTCGAGCCGGCCAGAGAACTCGTCCCACAGGGCGATGTCTTTTTGCACCACGGTGGCGATCGAGACCGGCATGGCAGGAGGTGCTGCGGGGGCGCTGTCTGCCTGCGCCACGGGTGCCTGAAACACCAGAACAGCAGCCGCCACGGTGGCCGTCACGGCCGTGGCAAGGGTGGCCAGACCCAGGGGGCGGCGCTGGGAGAACTTGGAGAAGGATGGGAAGTTCATGGTCACTTTCGATCAGTAGGTGTGCCCTTGTGGAGCACGCTGTGAAACTTGTCTGCCGTGCGCTGGCGCCTGTGGGCTGCGCTCGGCAGGGGTCAATGCAAAGGGGGCGGAATGCAGTCTCGGCAATGACACGGTGGAAAGGTCAATACCCCGGCGACAAACACCGGGGCGGCCTGCGTGCCACCGTCAAAAGACGGTGCGGCCAGGTGCGCTGTGACAGCGGCCGCAGGCCAACGGGATCAGGGGTGCATGCATGGTGTGTTCTTTCCTCCGTGTCGTTTGAATGGGTAACGTGGGCTCTAGGACATGCGGTGCGGGCAACGCCGGGCAAGCGCTTCCCCTCCGGCACGCCAGGCCGGAAATCAAGATGTAAAAAGGGAATGGGGCTCGCGCCGAGCCCGCGTTTCTCTGCCTCCACCCGGGTGGAGGTCAGCGGCTGTCAGGGATGTGAGAAGGTGTCAGGGGCCGTCGTCAGGACGGCACCGGACTTCGCGTGGAGGCAAAGAACTGCCGGAACTGCTCCTGCGCACCCGCCGCACACGGACATTCATGCGGGCCGGTCTGCAGCAGGGCATCGGGCCACTGCGGGTTCTTGGAGAACACGTGGCGCGTGACCGGCAGGCCGGCAGCCTCCAGCCGTGCCGCGTAGGCCAGCGCCTCGTCGTGCATGGGGTCGGTGTCGCCCACCAGGATCAGCGTGGGGGGCAGCCCCGCCAAGCGCTGCGCACCGGCAGGCACCGCATAGGGGTGCTCGGCATCGCGCGGGCAGCGCAGAAAGTTGCGCCAGCCCTCGGTCCACTTGCAGCCCGTGGAATCCCCCGTGGCCTCGCGCAGCGACGCGGTGCCCACACAGGGGTCCAGCATGGGTGACAGCAGGATCTGCCCGGCCAGCGGGGGGTGAGACTGGTCACGCGCCATCAGTGCCACGGCCGCCGCCAGGTTGCCACCGGCCTCCTCGCCCGCCAGGTACACGGCGACGCCCTGCCCGCCGAGCTTGGTGCGGTGCTTGTGCACCCACTTGAGCACACCGTAACCCGTGTCCACCGGCTGTGGAAAGGGCGTGAGCGGATACGCGACCGACACCACCACTGCCCCGGCACTCTCCAGCAGAGAAGCCACCGTGCAGCCGTTGTCCAGATCGCCCGACATGAAGGCCCCGCCGTGGAAGTGCACGACCACCGGTGACGCCTGGCCGGTCTTCTTGCGGCCGTACATGCGCACTTCCACGTCCTGCCCCTGGGCCACCTCAATGGTGGAATCGGTGCAGACGGACGCAGCCACCCCGGACGCCTTGGCGGGCGCCGCAGCGGGCTGCGTGGGCAAAGAGGATGAAGACGGGCGGTCGGGCTGCATGGCAGGTACCCAGTGGGTAGGTGGATAGGTGGAAGGTCGGTTGACGATGGATGAAATGTAGTGGGTTGGGCCTTTCTGATAAACAGGTCAAACACCACCGCACTGTTTCCAAAAGCTCAACAATCAAACCGGGGCGCCCGTGTGAGAATTCCTCAGCACCCAATCTGGGTGCTGATGACTCAAGGAGAAGCCATGGACCAGATACAGGCCATGCGCATATTCGTGCGGGTGGTGGAGGCCGGCACGTTTACCCGGGCAGCGGATTCGCTGAGCCTGCCCAAAGCCACGGTGACCAAGCATGTGCAGGCGCTGGAGGAGCGGCTGCGCGTGAAGCTGCTCAACCGCACCACCCGCCGCGTGACCGTGACACCCGACGGCGCGGCCTATTACGACCGCACGGTGCGGCTGCTGACCGACCTGGACGACATCGAGGCCAGCATGACCAACGCGCGCGCCAACCCGCGCGGGCGGCTGCGCATCGACGTGGGTACGTCGGTGGCCCAGTTGCTCATCATTCCGCAACTGGCGGAGTTTCATGCCCGCTACCCGGACATCCAGGTGGACCTGGGTGTGAGCGACCGCACGGTGGATCTGATCGGGGACAACGTGGACTGCGTGATCCGGGGGGGCGAGCTGAGCGACCAGTCACTGGTGGCGCGCCGCATTGGCAACCTGGAGTTCATCAGCGTCGCCGCACCCGCCTACCTGGAGCGCAAGGGCACACCCACGCACCCGCTGGAGATCGAGGAGAAACATGCCAGCGTGATCTACTTCTCGCCCCAAAGCGGGCGGCACTATCCGCTGGAGTTTCGCCGGGGAGATGAGTCCATCGACATCACCGGCCCCTACCAGCTGAGCGTGAACGAGGCCAACGCCTACGTGACCTCCATCGTGGCGGGGCTGGGTATTGGCCAGATCACCAGCTGGCAAGCCCAGCGCTACCTCGCCAGCGGAGCCTTGGTGCAACTGCTGCCCGACTGGACCCAACCCCTGCTGCCCGTGTATGTGGTGTACCCGCCCAACCGCCACCTGAGCGCCAAGGTGCGCGCGTTTGTGGACTGGGCGGCCGAGCTGTTCCAGCGCGAGGCCCATCTGCAGCGCAAAGTCTGACGCCCCCTGAATCGGTTCTGTGGTGGCGGTGGTGGGGTTCACTCCCCATGCACACGACAGGATTGCTCTCAGGGCGTGTTCACGCTCCCAGTCTGTATGCTTGGAGCCATGAGCACTCCAGAGACCCCGCCACCCGCCCCGCCGGCCAACAAGCCCACCCAGCCGCGCAACCCCCTGCACGGCGTGACACTCGAAGCCATGGTGGTGGGCCTGGCCGACTACTTTGGCTGGGATGAGCTGGGGCGGCAGATTCCCATCCGCTGCTTCCAGATCGACCCCAGCGTGGGCTCCAGCCTCAAGTTCCTGCGCAAGACCCCCTGGGCACGCGAGAAGGTCGAAAGCCTCTACCTCTTCATGCTGCGGGACCAGCGGCGCAACGCGCAAGAATGACCAGCGATGCGCGCAGCCATACCGCAACAATGCCCAATAAAGCGGCGCATTCGGCACAGCTGAGCGCGCGGTATCGCAACTTTCTGGTACCGCTGCTGGCGCTGGGCGCCATGGGTGGTTTCAACGCGCTGCTGGTGGCCCGGTCTGGAGCCGGTGATGCAGGCTGGTGGCCGGTGGCCTGGCTGGCCACCGTGTTCCTGGGGGTGTTCTTCAGTGCAGCCTTCATGGCCATGGCGGGCCGCCGCAAGCTGCCGGTGGCCTACGGCATCGCGGTGGGCACGCTGGTGGGCCTGGGGCTTACCGCCTGTGGCGTACTGCAGGCCCACCTGCACACACCATGGGGTGCAACCCTGCCCGCCTGGTTAGCGTGGTTCAGCAGCCCCCAGGCAAGGGCCTGGCTGGGCGCTCCCTGGGCACCGCTCATTCCCTACGCAGCAGGGCTGGCCTGGCATGGCGCCGCCCTGCTGGTTTTCAATCGCCGGACGTCACCAGAAAATCGCGGCTGATGCCGCCACCCAGGTCGTTCACCCGGTCCAGGAACTGCGTGAGGAAAGCGTGCAGCCCGGTCGCCAGGATTTCGTCGATGCGGCCGTACTGCAGGTCGGCCAGCAGGCGCCCTGCCCTGCGGCTGGTCTCGGCGGACTGCCCGTTGGCCAGCACCGCCAGGTTGTCCACCACCTCCCGCAGGCACGCGTGCAGCGAGCGCGGCATGTCGCGGCTCAGGATCAGCAGGTCGGCCACGCGGCCCGGCGTGATCACGTCGCGGTAGACCTTGCGGTACACCTCGAACGCCGACACGCTGCGCAAGATGGCGCTCCAGTGGTAGAAGTCGCTTTCCTGGTTGCGGTCACTGGGGCGGCCAAAGAAGTCGTTCTTGACCGCGTGGAACTTCACATCCAGCAGGCGCGCGGTGTTGTCCGCGCGCTCCAGAAAGGTGCCCATGCGCAAGAAGTGAAACGCCTCGTCCTGCAGCATGGTGCCCAGCACCACGCCGCGTGAGAGGTGCGAGCGGTACTTCACCCATTCAAAGAACTGGCCTGGGTCGCGCTCAAAGGCGCCGCCTTCCAGTTGCCGGTGCAGTTCCAGCCAGGTCTGGTTCTGCGTTTCCCACACCTCGGTGGTGAGCGCACCGCGCACGGCCCGCGCGTTCTCGCGTGCGGCGCGCAGGCACGACAGGATGGACGACGGGTTGTTGCCGTCGTGCACCATGAACTCCAGCACGTTGGCGGGCGTCACTTCACCATGCTTGGCGGTGTAGGCAGGGATCAGCTCGCTGATGGACAGCAGGCCCTCCCAGCCTTTTTGCGCCACATCGGCAGCCTGGGGCAACAGGGAGGTCTCATAGCTCACATTGAGCATTCTTGCTGTGTTCTCTGCCCGCTCTGTATATCGGGACATCCAGAACAGATGATCGGCAGTGCGACTTAGCATTTTTCCTCCCCGGGCAGAGAACCCCGCGCGTGCTGCGCACGCTGGCTGTGTTGTGGTGAAACCCCGCTTTCGGCGGCGTTTTCAGCCCGCTCGGTGTAGCGGGACATCCAGAACAGATGGTCGGCGGTGCGGCTCAGCATGTTCACAGGCTCCCTTGCGATTGACTTTGCGACTGACCTTGTCCCTGCGATTGCGATTGCGATTGCGACTGGGATTGCACGGCCTTGGGTTGCGCTGCGGGCGTACCCTCTCCCAGCACCCAGGTGTCCTTGGTGCCGCCGCCCTGCGACGAATTCACCACCAGCGAGCCCTCTTGCAGCGCCACGCGCGTGAGGCCGCCGGCGGCCATCTGCACCTCGCGACCGCTGAGCACAAAGGGGCGCAGGTCGATGTGGCGCGGGGCAATGCCGCTTTCCACATAGGTGGGGCAGCTTGACAGGCTGAGCGTGGGCTGCGCGATGTAGCCCGCCGGGTTGGCCAGCAGCGCGCGGCGAAAATCCTCGATCTCGGCCTGCGTAGCGGCAGGGCCGATGAGCATGCCGTAGCCGCCCGCGCCGTGCACCTCCTTCACCACCAGGTCCTTGAGGTTGGCCAGCACGTGCTGCAGGTCGTCCTGCTTGCGGCACATCCAGGTGGGCACGTTCTTCAGGATGGGCTCCTCGCCCAGGTAGAAGCGGATCATCTCCGGCACATAGGGGTAGACGGACTTGTCGTCCGCCACGCCCGTGCCCACAGCGTTGCAGATGCCTACGTTGCCCGCGCGGTAAGCCTCCATGAGGCCGTAGCAGCCCAGGGTGGAATTGCGGCGGAAGACTTGGGGGTCGAGGAAGTCATCGTCCACGCGGCGATAGATCACGTCCACCCGCTGCAGGCCGCGTGTGGTGCGCATGTACACGAACTTGTCCTTGACCACCAGGTCCTGGCCCTCCACCAGCTCCACCCCCATCTGCTGGGCCAGGAAGGCGTGCTCGAAGTACGCACTGTTGTGCATGCCGGGCGTGAGTACCACCACCGTGGGCTCATCCGCCGTGGCGGGGGCGCTGGCGCGCAGGGTTTCGAGCAGCATGTCGGGGTAGTGGGCCACCGGCGCCACCTTGTGCAGGCTGAACAGCTCGGGGAACAGCCGCATCATCATCTTGCGGTTTTCGAGCATGTAGCTCACACCGCTGGGCACGCGCAGGTTGTCTTCGAGCACGTAGTACTCACCATTGCCCTGGGCATCGGGGGCGCGCACGATGTCGATGCCTGCGATGTGCGCGTAAATGTCTTGCGGCACATGCACGCCGGCCATCTCGGGGCGGTATTGCGCGTTGTTCAGGATGAGGTCGGCGGGCACGATGCCGGCGCGGATGATGTCCTGGCCGTGGTAGACGTCGTGGATGAAACGGTTGAGCGCCGTGACACGCTGCACCAGCCCCTGCTGCATGCTGGCCCACTCGTGGGCCGGAATGATGCGGGGGATCAGGTCGAACGGGATCAACCGCTCGTTGCCTGCGCCGCCTTCATCCTTGGCGCCGTAGACGGCGAAGGTGATGCCCACGCGCCGGAAGATCATCTCGGCTTCGGCCCTGCGGGCCTGCATCACGTCAGGGGGCTGTTTGCTCAACCACTGCGCATAGCGCTTGTAGTGTTCCCGCACGTCGCTGCCATCAAACGGCAGCATGGCGTACATCTCGTCAAATTTCTGCATGAACGGGCCTCCTGCGATCAGGATAGCAAGTTGTGAGCCCACCCCCGCCCAACACCCCTGGCGGCGCTGCGCCATCGGCCCCGAATCAGTCGTCCCGTGGCACCATGCGGTGCTGCCAGTAGCGCTCGCCGGTGTCGCGTTCGCAGGCCACCTGCCCAGGCTGCGACGAGGACCAGCGGGCGGCCCCGCAGCGCGACGATTCCACCACCGCAATCTGGCGCGCACGGTAGCGCTGCAGCACATCCGGCGCCGGATGACCGAAGCGGTTGCGATAACCAGCCTGCACCAAAGCGGTGCGCGGCTGGACAGCTTCCAGAAAAGCCGCCGACGACGAGGTCTTGCTGCCGTGGTGCGGCACCAGCAACAGGTCGGCCCGCAAGGGCGCGCTGCGCGCCAGCAAGGCTTGCTCCTGCGGTGCCTCGATGTCGCCCACCAGCAGGGCCGTCCCGCCCTCGGGCCCGGCGGCCGTGATGCGCAGCACGCAGCTGAGTGCATTGGGACGCGGGGCCTTGGCCGCCACAGGGGCGTCGTCACCGGGCAGCGGATGCAGCACCTCGAAAGCCACGCCATCCCACTCCCAGCGCTGGCCTGCCAGGCAGGGCCTGCTGGGGCGCAAGCGCTGCAGGGCATGCTCGGCTTCGATGGAGCCTGTCAGTTCAGCGCCCGGCTGCTGGGCCAGCACGGCCGCTGCACCGCCCGTGTGGTCGGCATCGCGGTGGCTGAGCATGAGCACATCCACCTGCTCCCCCAGCGCCCGCAGCAGCGGCACCAGCACGCGGTGGCCCGCATCGCTCTCGCGGCTGAAGCGCGGCCCTGCGTCATACAGCAGGGTGTGCGTGGCCGTGCGCACCAGCACGGCATTCCCCTGGCCGATGTCGGCGGCCAGCAGCTCCAACTGCCCCGCGACCGGCCGCTCCGGCTGCCACCACAACACCGGCAGCAGCAGGGGCAACGCCAGCAAACGCAGGCGCCAGGGCAGGCGCATGGCCAAGAGCGCGCCCCCTGCCACCGCCGCCACACCCGCCCACAGCGGCGCGGCAGGCAAAAACACAGCGGCCCAGGGCCACTGCGCCAGCCACTGCAGCAACGCGGTGAACGGCTGCAGGCTGAGGGCCGCCGCACTCCACAGCGGCGCCCACAACACGCCCCCCAGCGCCAGCGGCGTGACCACCAGCGTCACCCAGGGGATGGCCACCAGGTTGGCGACGAAACCCACCAGCGACACCTGGCCAAACAGCAGCAAGCCCAGGGGCGTGAGCGCCAGCGTGACCACCCACTGCTCGCGCACCAATGCATAAAAATGGCCTGTAGCGCTAGTGCTACTTGCCCCTGTAGCTATTGGATTAGTAGCAAACAGAACGCCCACTGCCACAAAGCTCAGCCAGAAACCTGCCTGTGCCAGCGCCCAGGGGTCCAGCACCACCACGGCCCCACAGGCCAGCAGCCACACCTGGGGCCAGGGCCAGCGGCGCCCGCTCAGCTGCAGCAGCCCCACGATGGCCAGCATGGTCACCGTGCGCTGCGCGGGCACGCCCCAGCCGCTGAACAGGGCGTAGGCCGTGGCCAGCAGCACACCCGACACCAGTGCGGCGGATTGCGCAGGCACCGCCAGGCTCAACCGGGGAGAGCGCCGCCACAACGCCCGCACCACCAGCGCCGCCAGCCAGGCGAACAGCGTGATGTGGAGACCCGAAATGCTCATGAGGTGGGCCACCCCGGTGGCACGGAACACATCCCAGTCTGCACGGTCAATGGCACGCTGGTCGCCGGTGACCAGCGCCGCCACCACGCCCGCCGTGCGCGTGCGGGTGGGGTCGGCGATGTCATTGCCCGAGCCATCCTGCCCGAATACCAGGCGCTCCAGGATGGCGTCCCGTACGCGCTGGCGCAGCTGCTCCACCGGGTACTGCCAGGTGGCGGCCACACGCACCGGCGGCTCATCCTTGGGGCCCGCGCGCACGTAGCCCGTGGCCTGCAGGCCCTGCTCCCACATCCACAGTTCGTAGTCAAAGCCATGCGGGTTGCGCAGGCCATGGGGCGCCTTCAGGCGCACGGTGATCTGCCACCGCTCGCCCGCACGCACCGGGGCGGGCTGGCGCTGCAGGTCCAGCACCTCGCCCGCACCGCCGAAAGCGCCGCCATACCAGGCCACATCCACCAGGGGCGGCAAAGACACCGGCGCGCCTTGCAGCGTCGCTCCCTCCACCACCATGCGCCAGCGGGTGCCCGCCTCGTTGATCTGCGGCATGGCGGCCACCACGCCGGTGATGCGCAGGTCCTTGCCCTCCAACGCTGCCGGCAATGCCTGCGCCTGGTAGGCCACGGCCCGCAGGCCGGTGCCTCCCGCCATGGCCAGTGCCCCCGCCAGCAACATCAGCCAGGGCGCCATGGCGATGGCACTGCGAGCCCAGCGAAGCCCTGGGCGCCGCCGCGCAGCCGCCACCGCACCACCGCCCAGCAGCAGGCCAGCCGCCAGCATCCAGCCATAGGCCGCAGCAGACCACAGCGCGGGCTGCTGCAGCTGCAGCACAGCCCCGGCCACCACGCCCAGCAACACAGCGGGCAGCAGCCACGGACGCGGGGGCAATGGCCCCTCCACACCCCGGTCTGTGGCGGACAGCGGCGTGGCATTAGAGGCGCTTATGGCGGACATGCGCTGATGCTAATGCGCCGCCAGGGCCTGCCACGTCGGCGCGAGGGTGGGGTGCTGTGTAACACTTACCGCGCTCGGCGGCCTGCGCACCAGACCGCTCTCGTCTATCCACCCACACTTCCTAACGAGGACCACCATGAGCGTTTACGACAAGCTGAAAGAACTCAACATCACCCTGCCCCCCGTGTCGGTGCCTGCCGCCGCCTACGTGCCCTATGTGCAGACGGGCAACCTGGTGTTCCTGAGCGGCCACATCGCTCGCAAGGACGGCAAGCCCTGGGCTGCACAGTTCGGCCGCGACATCGGTACCGAAGAAGGCAAGCAGGCTGCGCGTGCTGTGGCCATCGACCTGATGGGCACGCTGCAGGCAGCCTGCGGCGGCGACCTGAGCCGTGTCAAACGCATCGTCAAGGTCATGAGCCTGGTGAACTCCACGGGCGACTTCACCGAGCAGCACCTGGTGACCAATGGCGCCAGCGAACTGCTGGGCCAGGTGTTTGGCGAGAAGGGCGTGCACGCCCGCAGCGCCTTCGGCGTGGCTCAGATCCCCATGGGCGCGTGCGTGGAGATTGAACTGATCGCCGAACTGGCCTGACAGACCGCGCGCCCCAGCAAAAAACCCATGGCATCACTGCCATGGGTTTTTTGTTGCCCGTGCAGCGCAGGAGCCCGCCGCCTGGGCCTGCGGCAGCCGGGGGCACCCACCTGAGCGTGTCAGAAAGATTCCCAGTCCTCTTCCGCCCCGGCCGTAGCACCGTGCTTGGCACCTTGCTTCACGCCTGGCGATGATGCAGGCGATTTCGCCAGTGCCGCCGGGGCACTCGCAGTGCTGATGCGGGCTGCAGGGGCACCGCCCGCAGTGGCGGGCGCTGCGGGCTTGTGGCGGGTGGCTGGCATGGTGGTTGTCGCCTTGGCCGCGCCGCGCGCGACCCCAATGGCGGCCTGCGCAGGCCCGTAGCTGGCGGCGTTGACCTTGAACATGGATACCTCGCGCGCCAGGTGATCGGCCTGCTCACGCAGGCTTTGTGCTGCCGCAGCGCTTTCTTCCACCAGGGCGGCGTTCTGCTGGGTCATCTGGTCGAGGTTGCTGATCGCCTTGTTGACCTGCGACACCCCCGCGCTCTGCTCGGACGATGCGGCGGTGATCTCGCCGATCATGTCGGTCACGCGCTGCACCGACTGCACGATGTCGGTCATGGTCGTGCCCGCATCGGACACCAGGCGCGAGCCGGTCTCCACCTTCTCCACCGACGCGCTGATGAGCTGCTTGATCTCCTTGGCCGCCTCGGCACTGCGCTGGGCCAGGCTGCGCACCTCACTGGCCACCACGGCAAAGCCACGGCCTTGCTCGCCGGCCCGCGCGGCCTCCACCGCCGCATTGAGCGCCAGGATGTTGGTCTGGAACGCAATGCCGTCGATCACGCCAATGATGTCTGCGATCTTCTTGCTGCTGTGGTTGATGTCCTCCATGGTGGCCACCACCTGGGTCACCACCTCGCCGCCACGGCGCGCCACGCCGGTGGCACCCGCTGCCAGGCTGCTGGCCTGCTGGGCGCTGCCCGCGCTTTGCTGGATGGTGCTGGTGAACTCTTCCATCGCGGCAGCGGTCTCCTGCAGGTTGCTGGAGGTCTGCTCGGTGCGGGCCGACAGGTCCTGGTTGCCGGTCGCGATCTCTGCGCTGGCGATGGCAATGCTGTCCGTGCTTTGGCGCACCTGGTGCACCATGCGCCCCAGCGCGTTGCTCATGGCATAGAGCGAGCGCAACAGATCGCCAAATTCGTCGCTGCGCGTGACAGCCTCCTGCAGGCTCAGGTCGCCACCCGCAATGCGCTCGGCCAGTCCATTGGCCTGGGCCAAGGGCCGCTGGATGCTGCCAATCAGGTAATACGCCCCCACGATGATGGCCAGCAGCAGCAAGCCCACGGCCACCGCGGCGATCTTGACGGTGAGCATGCGTTCGGCCGCCATCGCCACCTGCGTCTCTGCGGCGTTCTTCTGCAGTTGGGCCACAAACTCGCGCAGAGCAGCGAGGTAGGCCGCCACGGAGGGGTTGTACTTCTGGTTGATCAGCGTCACGGCCTGATCTTGCTGACCGTCACTCTTGAGCTTGCGGGCCTCGCCACGCAGATCGATCATGGTCTTGCGGGCGGCCGCAATCTTGTTCATCTGGGCCTTGTCGGCGTCGGACAAGGCCATGGATTCGAGCGACTTTTGCACCTCGCTGATCTGGGCCGACGTGGCCGCAATGACGTCCTTGAACTCGGCTTCCACCGCTGGGTCGTTGCTCACGATCAGCGCCTGGGTGCGCGCTGCATTGGTTTCGGTCAACCCCGACCAGCGCAGTGCAGCCTGCACCCGCGCCTCCATGTCCTTGCTCACTGCATCGGCCTGGGCTTGCACTTTTGCCGAGCGGTAGGCCGCAAACCCCACCACGGCGACCAGCATGACCACGATCAGAATCACAGCCAGCCACAGCTTGTGGGCCATCCTCAATTGTTTAGGCATGGAGGTCTCCTGGAGTGTGCTTGTCACGAGATGTTGCTCGCTTTCCGACAATTGCACAAACCAGGAGCGGCCGCATGAGGGTCATCCCCAAGCACGATCGGAGGTGCCGCCAAAGGCACCGGGTGCGGCAAACCCGTTTCGAGCACCCCGCTCCACTGGCAGCGGCGACGATTGAAGCGGCAAAAAAACGCAGCGATACGGCCCCGGCCGAGCGCTGCGCCGCAGGCAATGCTGCAGTACGGGTGTGGCTGCAGGACGCGGCAACAACGCCGGAGGCGTCGTGTGAGCTGTCCTTACTCGACGCGCGTCACTGCCTGGGGCCTGAAGCCCAGGTCTGCTGCCTTGCCCTTGCGGCCGCGCGCGGCACGGGCGTTGTTCAGGCTGCGGATCTCCAGCGTCTCATCACGCTGCTTGCCGCCCCGGCCCACGCCATCGAGGCGAATGCTGCGCGTGTAGGCCGCCGCGCCTGCGAGCTGGTCCTTGTCTTCCAGGTCGATCAGCATCAGCCCCCGGCCGCCATTGGCCATGGTTTTCAGCTCGGTAATCTCGAAGGTCAGGATGCGCCCGCCCGTGGACGCGCAGGCCACGTGCGTGGCCGGCAGCACCGGTTTGCTGCCCGTGGTGCCCGCAGCGTGCGACGGCACACACACGGTTTCGCCCTCGCCCAGGGTGAGGAAGGCCTTGCCGCCCTTTTGGCGCGAGACCATGTTTTCCACCGCCGCCAGAAAGCCGTAGCCGCCCGAGTTGGACAACAGCAGCGTGGCGTTGGCTGGCCCCGCAAAGTAGTGCAGCAGTTGCGTGCCCGATTCCAGCTCGATGAGCGTGGTCACCGGCTGGCCGTCGCCACGCGCACCGGGCAGCAGCGACACGGCCACCGAGTAAACGCGGCCGTTGCTGCCAAAGGCCAGCAGGGTATCCACCGTGCGGCACTCAAACGTGCCGTACAGCCCATCACCTGCCTTGAAGGCAAAGCTGGCGGCCTCATGGCCATGGCCGGTGCGGGCGCGCACCCAGCCTTTTTGCGAGACGACCACGGTCACAGGCTCGTCCACCACCTTCACCTCGGCCACGGCCTTTTTCTCGGCCTGGATGAGGGTGCGGCGTGCGTCGGCAAAGGTCTTGGCGTCCGCCTCGATCTCCTTGACCATGGTGCGGCGCAGCGAGCCGAGGTTGTTCAGGATGTCTTCGAGCTTGCCCTGGCTTTCGCGCAGTTCTTTCAGCTCTTGTTCGATCTTGATGGCTTCGAGCCGTGCGAGCTGGCGCAGGCGGATTTCGAGGATGTCCTCGGCCTGCCGGTCGCTGAGGTTGAAGCGCGCGATGAGCGCGGCCTTGGGCTCCTCGGCCGCACGGATGATCGCGATCACCTCGTCGATGTTGAGCAGCACGGTCTGCCGCCCTTCGAGGATGTGGATGCGGTCCAGCACCTTGTCCAGCCGGTGCTGGCTTCGGCGGGTGATGGTGGTCTGGCGGAAGGCAATCCACTCTTCCAGCATCACACGCAGCGACTTCTGCACGGGCTTGCCATCGAGCCCCACCATGGTGAGGTTGATGGGGGCCGAGGTTTCCAGGCTGGTGTGAGCCAACAGGGCGGTGATCAGCTCCTGCTGCGGGGTCTTGCCCGTCTTGGGCTCGAACACCAGGCGCACGGGCGCGTCTTTGCTCGATTCGTCGCGCACCACATCCAGCACCGCCAGCATGCTGGCCTTGAGCTGGGTCTGGTCTTGCGAGAGCGCCTTTTTGCCGGCCTTGACCTTGGGGTTGGTGATTTCC
The DNA here is from genome assembly GCF_001427445.1 of Acidovorax sp. Root568. NCBI lineage: Bacteria > Pseudomonadati > Pseudomonadota > Betaproteobacteria > Burkholderiales > Comamonadaceae > Acidovorax > Acidovorax sp. Root568. The sequence continues at coordinate 132,553 of NZ_LMGP01000002.1, forward strand.
TCGATCTCTTCGAGCACCTTTTGCGTGCTCACGCCGGGCGGCAACTCGTTCACCACCAGCTGCCACTGGCCACGCGCCATGTCTTCGATCTTCCAGCGCGCGCGCACCTTGAGGCTGCCACGGCCGGTGCGGTAGGCATCGGCAATGTCGCCCGCGCTGCTGATGATCTGGCCGCCGCCGGGGTAGTCCGGGCCGGGCACCAGAGCGAGCAGGTCTTCCTGGCTCAGCGAGGGCGTCTTGATGAGCGCAATGCAGGCATCTGCAATCTCGCGCAGGTTGTGGCTGGGGATTTCGGTGGCCAGGCCTACGGCAATGCCGCTGGCGCCGTTGAGCAACGCGAACGGCAAGCGCGCAGGCAACTGGCGCGGCTCCTCCGTGCTGCCGTCGTAGTTGGGCATGAAATCGACCGTGCCTTCGTCGATCTCATCCAGCAGCAGGCTGGTGATGCGCGACAGGCGGGCCTCGGTGTAGCGCATGGCCGCAGCGCCGTCGCCGTCGCGGCTGCCGAAGTTGCCCTGGCCGTCGATCAGCGGGTAGCGCTGGGCAAAGTCCTGCGCCATGCGCACCAGCGCATCGTAGGCCGACTGGTCACCGTGCGGGTGGAAGCGGCCCAGCACATCGCCCACCACGCGGGCGCTCTTGACCGGCTTGGCGGCCGTGTTGCGCGTGGGGCCGCTGTAGCCCAGGCCCATGCGGTCCATCGAATACAGAATGCGCCGCTGCACGGGCTTGAGGCCGTCGCACACGTCGGGCAGCGCGCGGCCCTTGACGACCGACAGTGCGTACTCCAGGTAGGCACGCTGGGCATAGCCCGCCAGGCCCAGGGAGTCGCCCCCGTCATCGCCTGCGGTGGTGAAATCGAGAGTGGGTTGGTCGCTCATTCGTTGGGTACAGTTTCTGGATTCACGTTCTGGGGAGCGGTGGGTGTCTGCGCCACGCGGGTGGGCGGCAGGTTGCCCCGGTTCTGCGCGCCGCCCGACAGCTCCATGCGCACGCGACCGGGCAGCGCACGCTGGGCCAGCACCGGCGCCGGGGGCTTGAGCTGGGCATACAGGCCCAGCACGGTGCGCACGTAGTTCTGGGTTTCCCTGAAGGCCGGTATCTGGTTGCCCGCCTTTTGCACCGCGCCTTCGCCGGCGTTGTAGGCGGCCACGGCCAGGTCCATGCGGCCAGGGAACAGGTCCAGCAGGTAGCGCAGGTAACGGGTGCCGGTGGGCACGTTCACGGCGGGGTCGGCGAGCTTTTGCTCGACCGAGCGCTTCTTGTCCGCATTCACACCAAAACGGCTTGCCGTGGCGGGCATGACCTGCATCAGGCCCACGGCGCCTTTGGGCGACACGGCGGCGGCGTCAAAGCCGGATTCGGTGGCGATCACGGCCTGCAGCAGCTCGTAGTCCACACCATGTTGGCTGGACGCAGCGCGCAGGTGGTGCTCGACGCGCTTGTAGTCGGGCGCAATGTCAAAAAACGCCAGCAGGCGCGCACCCGCTGCGGGCAGCGCATAGGGCATAGGCGATGCGTTGGCCGGTGCATCCCGCGTGGAGTCGAAGTCGTTGCCCCGAAAAAACAGCTGGTAGCGCGCATCGACCTGCTCGGATGCAAAGTGCGTCACGCCGCGCTCATCCACATGCGCCCACAGGTCTGCGTGGGCCGTTTGCTGCAAAAAACAGAGCAAACAACCCAATAAGTACCAGCGCATGACGCCATTCTTGTTTGGATTCCTCATGGCAGACCTGTCGGACAGCCCTCGGTCAGATATCGATCTCCACCGCGTCGCCATGCAGCTCCATGAGCTCGCGGCGCGCGGCGGCCTCGCCCTTGCCCATGAGCTTGGTGATGAGGCCTTCGGTGGCGGCAAAGTCCACATCCCCCAGCTGCACGGGCAGCAGGCGGCGGGTGTCGGGATTGAGGGTGGTTTCCCACAGCTGCTCGGCGTTCATTTCGCCCAGGCCCTTGAAGCGGCTGATCTGGCACTTCTCGCGTGCCACACCATCCTTGGCGCATTTGTCGAGGATGGCCGTCAGCTCCCCATCGTCCAGCGCATACATCTTGGCCGCAGGCTTCTTGCCGCGCGCAGGCACATCCACGCGAAACAGCGGTGGGCGCGCCACGTAGATATGGCCGGTCTCGATGAGCTTGGGGAAGTGGCGGAAGAACAGCGTGAGCAGCAGCACCTGGATGTGCGAGCCGTCCACGTCGGCATCAGACAGGATGCAGATCTTGCCGTAGCGCAGACCGCTCAGGTCCGGCGTGTCGTTGGGGCCATGCGGGTCCACGCCAATCGCTACCGAGATGTCGTGGATTTCGTTGTTGGCAAACAGGCGGTCGCGCTCCACCTCCCAGGTGTTGAGCACCTTGCCGCGCAGCGGCAGGATGGCCTGGCTTTCCTTGTCGCGGCCCATCTTGGCGCTGCCACCGGCCGAATCGCCCTCCACCAGGAAGACCTCGTTGTGGGCGATGTCGCGGCTTTCGCAGTCGGTGAGCTTGCCCGGCAGCACAGCCACGCCCGAGCCCTTGCGTTTTTCAACCTTCTGTCCGGCCTTCTGGCGCGTCTGCGCGGCCTTGATGGCCAGCTCGGCCAGCTTCTTGCCGTAATCAACGTGCTGGTTCAACCACAGCTCCAACGCCGGGCGTACGAAGCCGCTGACCAGGCGCACGGCGTCGCGCGAGTTCAGGCGCTCCTTGATCTGGCCCTGGAACTGCGGGTCGAGCACCTTGGCCGAGAGCACATAGCTGGCGCGCGCAAACACGTCCTCGGGCAGCAGCTTCACGCCCTTGGGCAACAGGCTGTGCAGCTCGATAAAGCTCTTGACCGCGTTGAACAGGCCGTCGCGCAGGCCACTTTCGTGGGTGCCACCCGCGCTGGTGGGGATCAGGTTGACATAGCTCTCGCGCATGGGCTGGCCGTCTTCGGTAAAGGCCACCGCCCAGGCCGCCCCTTCGCCCTCGGCAAAGCTCTCGTTGCCGCTGTCGGCAAAACCCTCGCCTTCAAACAGCGGGATGACCGGGTCGCCGGTGAGCGTCTGCATCAGGTAGTCCCGCAGGCCGCCCTTGTACTGCCAGGTCTGCGTGTCGCGGGTTTTTTCGTTGACCAGTTGCACCGTCACGCCGGGCATGAGCACGGCCTTGCTGCGCAGCAGATGGGTCAGCTCGCCCATGGGCAGGGCACTGGATTCGAAATACTTGGCGTCGGGCCACACGCGCACCGAGGTGCCCTGCTTGCGCTCGCCCGCCTCCAGCGGGCGGGCGACCAAAGGCTCGATCACGTCGCCAGCGGAGAACACCAGGCGCGCCGCCTTGCCTTCGCGGTAGCTGGTGGCCTCCAGCCGGGTGGCCAGGGCGTTGGTGACCGACACGCCCACGCCGTGCAGGCCGCCCGAGAAGCTGTAGGCACCGCCCTTGCCTTTGTCGAACTTGCCACCCGCATGCAGGCGGGTGAAGACCAGCTCGATCACCGGCGCGTTTTCTTCCGGGTGCAGGCCAAACGGGATGCCCCGGCCGTCGTCCTCCACACTGACCGAGCCATCGGCGTGCAGCGTGACGCGGATCTTCTTGCCGTGGCCGGCGAGGGCCTCGTCGGCGGCGTTGTCCAGCACCTCCTGGATGATGTGCAGGGGGTTGTCGGTGCGGGTGTACATGCCCGGGCGCTGCTTGACGGGCTCCAGGCCCTTGAGCACGCGGATTGAGCCTTCGGAGTATTCGCTCGCGGAAACAGAAGAGGGTTTGGCTGCCATGGGGCGGATTGTAGTGCGGCACCGCAGCAATAGCTGGATAAATAACCAGCCCTTCAAACCGCTGCGCCAAGCGCTGCATTTTCTGCCGCCCCCACCGCCAACTGTATTGGTCGCGGGTGTATCAGCGCGTTTCGCCCAATCTGGCTACATTCCTGCGCATGCATATGAATCCTCCCAAACTATCCATGTTCCAGGTGCTGGCGTGCGGCGCGGCCATCGTGACCCTGTCCATGGGCACCCGCCACGGGTTCGGGCTGTGGCTTCTGCCCATCACCCAGGAAATGGGCTGGACGCGCCAGTCGTTCGCCCTGGCCATCGCCATCCAGAACCTGTCCTGGGGCGTGATCGGGATTTTTGCGGGCATGGCGGCCGACCGGTTTGGGGCCTTCCGCGTGCTGCTCGGCGGTGCAGCCCTGTATGCCCTGGGCCTGGCGGGCATGGCGCTGTCGCCCACGCCCACGCTGTTTGCGCTGACGGCCGGTGTGCTGATTGGCGCGGCGCAGGCGGGCACCACCTATGCGGTGATCTATGGTGTGCTGGGGCGGCAGATTGCGCCCGAAAAACGCTCATGGGCCATGGGCGTGGCAGCGGCGGCGGGTTCGTTCGGGCAGTTCCTGATGGTGCCGGTCGAAGGCTGGCTGATTGCAGGCCTGGGCTGGCAGCAGGCCTTGCTGGTGCTGTCGATGGCGGTGCTGCTGATCGTGCCGCTGGCCTTTGGCCTGCGGGAGCCGGGCTTCAAGGGTGCGGCCCCGGTCATGCGCGAGCAGACCATTGCGCAGGCGCTGGGCGAGGCCTTCCGCTACCCCAGCTTCAACCTGCTGATGGCCGGTTACTTTGTGTGCGGCTTTCAGGTGGTGTTCATTGGCGTGCACATGCCCAGCTACCTCAAGGACCATGGCCTGTCGCCCCAGGTGGCCAGCTATGCGCTGGCGCTGATCGGGCTGTTCAACGTGTTCGGCACCTACATCGCGGGCACGCTGGGCCAGCGCATGCCCAAGCGCCACATCCTTGCCTTCATTTACTTCGCCCGCGCGGTGGCAATCAGCATCTTCTTGCTGGTGCCGCTGTCGCCGCTGTCGGTGTACGTGTTCTCGGCAGTGATGGGCGCGCTGTGGCTATCCACCGTGCCCCCCACCAATGCCACCATCGCGCAGATCTTCGGCGTGCAGCATTTGTCGATGCTGGGCGGCTTTGTGTTCTTCAGCCACCAGATCGGCAGCTTCCTGGGCGTCTGGCTGGGCGGCTATCTGTATGACGCCACCGGCAGCTACGATATCGTGTGGTACATCGCGATCGGCCTGGGCATTTTTGCCGGACTGGTGAACCTGCCAGTCAAGGAAAGCCCGATCGCGCGCAACAGCCCCCAACCCGCCTGACCCGTTTGCCCCCCCCCGCATGAGCGACACCACCCCGCCCCGCAAACCCGCGCCGCGTGCCCTGCGCTGGCTGGGCGGTGCCGTGGCCGTGCTGCTGTGCCTGGTGGTGTTTGGTTTGTACACCGTGCCCGAATTCATGGTGCTGCTGGCCGACCAGATGTGGGCGTGTTTTTGACACCCTTGGCGGGATTTTCAAGCGGTTTTGGCCGCAAGCGCTAGTGAATCATGCGCAGGTAGCTATCATTTTTATAGTTTCATGCACGGTACAGAAGTCCCTTCGGAATGGGTGCGGCGCTGGAGCCACCTGATCGCCCCCCACAGCACCGTGCTGGACGTCGCCTGCGGCGCAGGGCGCCACCTGCGCCATCTGCGGGAACTGGGGCACACGGTGGTCGGCGTGGACCGGTCCGCCGAGGCGCTGGCCGCCTGCGAAGGGCTGGGCGAGCTGGTGCAGGCTGACATCGAAAACGGCCCCTGGCCTTTTGCAGGCCGCCAGTTTGGTGGCGTGATCGTCACCAACTACCTGTGGCGCCCCTTGTTGTCCACCATCGTGGCCAGCGTGGCGCCGGGCGGGGTGCTGGTCTACGAAACCTTTGCCCAGGGCAACGAAACAGTAGGGCGCCCGGCGCGGGCGGAGTTCCTGCTCGCGCACGGCGAACTGCTGCAGGCATGCCAGGACCTGCGCGTGGTGGCTTATGAGGACGGCTTCATCGACGAACCAGCGCGTTTCGTGCAACGCATCACGGCCGTACGGGAACTCCCGCAGGCGGGTGGACCCTCACGACATCTTTTGTCTACCGGGGCTAGTTAGAATGCCCTTTTACCGTTTACCACTGCGGACATGACTTCTTCTTCCGTGCCACTCACCGGCAGCATCGTCGCCCTCGTCACTCCCATGCACGAGGACGGTAGCGTGGACTACCCCACCTTGCGCAAACTGATCGACTGGCACATCGCCGAAGGCACCGATTGCATCGGCGTGGTGGGCACCACGGGCGAGTCCCCCACGGTGAACGTGGAAGAACACTGCGAAATCATCCGCGTGGCCGTGGAACAGTCCGCCAAGCGCGTGCCCATCATGGCCGGCTGCGGCGCCAACTCCACCGCCGAAGCCATTGAGCTGGCCAAGTTCGCGCGCGGCGTGGGTGCCGACAGCCAGCTGCAGGTCGTGCCCTACTACAACAAGCCCACCCAAGAGGGCCAGTACCAGCACTTCAAGGCGATTGCAGAAGCCACGGGCGACCTGCCCATCGTGCTGTACAACGTGCCCGGCCGCTCGGTGGCCGATATGCAGCACGACACCGTCCTGCGCCTGGCCCAGGTGCCCGGCGTGATCGGCATCAAGGAAGCCACCGGCAACATCGAGCGTGCCCAGTGGCTCATCCGTGACGTGCCCAAGGGCTTTGGCGTGTACTCGGGCGACGACCCGACCGCCGTCGCCCTGATGCTGTGTGGCGGCCACGGCAACATCAGCGTGACGGCCAACGTGGCCCCGCGCCTGATGCACGAGCTGTGCGTGGCGGCACTGGCCGGCAACGTGCAACGCGCCATGCAGATCCAGTTTCAGCTGATGCCGGTGCACAAGCACCTGTTTGTCGAAGCCAACCCCATCCCGGTCAAGTGGGCCATGTCCCGCATGGGCCTGTGTGGTGGCACCATGCGCCTGCCCATGACGCCCCTGGCCAGCGGCAACGAGGCTGTGGTCGAGTCGGCACTGCGCACCAGCGGCCTGATCTAATCCGGGCTTTGCGCCCGCTCTCAGAGACACTTCCCAAGGATTTCCGCGTGAAAGCTGCTACCACCCGCCTGAGCCTGCTGGCTCTTGTCATGGCCCTGTCCGCCTGCTCCACCAGCATTTTGGAGGGCGACAAGATCGACTACAAGAGCGCCGCCAAGGGCTCGTCACTGGAAGTCCCCCCGGACCTCACCCAGCTGTCACGCGACTCGCGCTACGCCATGCCAGGTGGCTCGGTGTCTGCCGCTGCCATGCAGGCAGGCCAGGCAGCGCAGCCGTCGGGCAACGCCAATGCGGCGGCCCTGTCGCTGGGCGACGTGCGGATCGAACGAGACGGCAGCCAGCGCTGGCTGGTGGTCAACCGCCCCGCCGACAAGCTGTGGGAGCCCGTGCGCGACTTCTGGCTGGAAAGCGGCTTCACGCTGGCCCAGTCCGAGACCAACGTTGGCATCATGGAAACCGACTGGGCAGAGAACCGCGCCAAACTGCCCCAGGATTTCATCCGATCCACCATCGGCAAGCTGATGGAGTCCCTGTACTCGACCGGCGAACGGGACAAGTTCCGCACCCGGCTGGAACGCAATGCCAATGGCAGTACCGAGATCTACATCACCCACCGCGGGATGGTCGAGGTCTATGGCAACGTCACCAAGGACAGCACCGTCTGGCAGCCCCGCCCGTCCGACCCGGAACTCGAAACCGAATTCCTGCGCCGCCTGATGGTCAAGCTGGGCGTCAGCCAGGAGCAATCCAAGGCAGTGGCCGCAGCACCCGCGGCGCGTGCCCAGGCCGCCCGCATGGCCACGGTCAACAATATGCCGGTGGTCCAGCTGGACGAGGGCTTTGACCGGTCCTGGCGCCGGGTGGGCCTGGCCCTGGACCGCACCGGCTTCACCGTGGAAGACCGCAACCGCAATGAGGGCACGTACTTCGTGCGCTACGTGGCTCCAGACACCGTGAAGAAAGAGCCTGGCTTCTTCAGCAAGCTGTTCAGCTCCACCTCCGCAACACCTCCGCTCAAGTACCGCATTGTGGTGCGCAGCCAGGGTGAGTCGACCACCGTGTCGGTGCTCAATGAGGCTGGTGCCCCCGAGTCCTCGGCCAACGCCGAGCGCATCGTGCGCGTGATTGCTGACGATCTGAAATAAAAGCCGGCCGCAGGCCGCCACCCACACCTCTGGAGCCCCCTCCGCCTTCTGGTGGACGGTGGCTCTGGTTTTTTGAGCCGCCACAAACCCACCCTCTCGCTCCGCCATGCTTCGATTCAAGAACCTGGGCAGCGGCAGCACCGGCAATGCCACGGTCGTCGAAGGCCGCAGTGGCAGCCAGGTTCGCCGCCTCCTGATCGACTGCGGGCTCGGCATCCGGCAGCTGCAAGCCCGTCTGGCGCAAGCGCAGTTGCAGGTGGAAGACCTGGACGCTCTCTTCATCACCCACGAACACTCGGACCACATCGGCTGTGCCCAGACCGTGGCGCTGCGTTTTCGCATTCCCGTGTGTATGAGCGAGGGCACATACGCGGCCCTCGGTGCGCCAGACTTGGACGGCTTGCTGCGGGTGGCGCACGACATGGAAGCGATTGACATGGGCGCGTTCGAAGCCCGCCCCTTCACCGTGCCCCACGATGCCCGGGAGCCGCTGCAGCTGCGGTGCTCCGACGGCGCCGCACACCTGGGCGTGCTGACCGACCTGGGCCACGCCAGCCCCCATGTGCTGCAGCAGCTGCAGGGATGCCACGCCCTGTTGATCGAGGCCAATCACGACCCCGACATGCTGGCCGCGTCCCGCTACCCGCCCTTCCTGAAACGCCGCGTAGGCGGGCTGTACGGCCACCTGGCCAACCCGGCGACGGCGGAGATCTTGCGTGCGGTGCAGCACGACAGCCTGCGGTGCGTAGTGGCAGCGCACCTGAGTGCGCAAAACAACCTCCCCGCACTCGCCCGCCAATCGCTCGCCGCCGCGCTGGGTTGGGCGGACGAGGAGATCCAGGTCGCCAGCTCCACCGAAGGCACTGATTGGCTCGACGTCAACCCTTGATGGCCCGGACCGGGCGTCCATAAATGTCTCACCCTGGCGAAGGGCATAAAAAAAGCCCCGGACCTTGCGGTGCGGGGCCGTGGCACAGGCCGACCTTGGGGTCAGCCCAGAGCCTGCAGCAATTTACTTGGCTGCGGAAGCGCCGGTAGCGGCGGTGGCAGCAGCGTCAGCAGCAGCCTTGGCAGCGTCAGCGGCAGGAGCAGAAGCGTCAGCAGCAGGTGCAGCGGCGGCAGGAGCAGCAGCGTCGGAAGCGGCAGGTGCTGCTGGCTCGGCGGCGGGAGCAGGTGCTGCGGCAGGAGCTTCCACAGGAGCGGGTGCTGGAGCGGGTTCTTCCTTCTTGCCACAAGCGGCGAGTGCAGCAGCAGCGATCAGGGCGGCCAGAACGAGAGAGTTCTTCATTTCGATTTTCCTATTTGGACAGACAGAATCTTGAAAAGCCACGGCGTCAGGCTTCCTGAGCCCATGCACGCATTGGCACAATGCACTTGGTTGCACCTTTTTGGGCACAGCCGCAGATTATATTGGTATTTAGTCAATACTGACTAACACTGACGAAAGCTTTACGCCAGCTTGACTTTGCGCAGTATCCCCCCGGGCGCGACTGCCGCGTGGCGCCATGCCAACGGGCGCTCCCCAAAGTGGGGCAAAGGCTACAGACCCAGTGTGGTGGAGGGAAAGCCGGGTGCGCTCTTGCTGCGCACCCATTCGTTGAGTGTCTCGTGCAGTAGCACCCGGCGATCGGCCTCGCTGCCGGTTACCCCCACGCAGCGCTCAGGATCGAGCCGGTGCAGCACCCATTGCGGCGACCACAGCGCGCTGGGCAGGTCCAGCGGGTCGGCGGCCGGGCTGCGACGGCAGGTGATGATGTGGTCCCAGGTACCGCGCCAGCGCACAAAGCGGGCATGGCGGCGGATCACGTCGTCGTAGCTGCAGGCCAGCATGGTGAAGCGCCTGCCGCTGCGGGCCCAGTCCTGCAAGCACTCGACCACAGCACGCTCGCCCAAGGGCCAGTCATGAAAGTGGGCATCGCTGATGAAAATCTCTTGCCAGCCGTCCCGCGCCGCCGTTGCAATGGCGTCGCGCACCAGTTGCCGAAACGCCTCACGCCCGCTGAATCGCCCACTGGGCAAGTCACGCAAAGGCTCGGCGGAGGGGGTTGCTGTGTCGTTCATCACTGGCTCCTGGTCAGTCTCAGCCGGCCCAGGCATGGGCCCAGCCCGCATCGCACCACGACGAAAGCAGCTCCAGCGCGTCGTCGCTGGCCCGTGCCAGATCGCGTGCCGACAGTTGGCGCTCATCGGCCAGGCGCCGCATCAGTGTGGCGTCGCGCCCCGCTGCGCGGTAGCTTTCGCCATTGATGAAGATGTGCTGTGTGTCGTACATCATGCGGCTCTTACGGTCCAGCCGCACCCCTTCCAGCATCACCTTGGGGTCACCAGGCTCAAACCACACGCTGGGCTTAGGCTCGGTCAGGTACTCGCCCAGCGCGCGTTCCAACACCAGGGGCTGAGCCAGCGCGCGCGACAGCGCCTCACGCGCAAAGTCCTGCAGCCCGGAAGGAATATGCGCCGGCTGCGCCACCGCGTCCTGTCCCGCATCACGGTACAGCAACGGGTGGTCATCCTCCCCGGCATCTTCCGCCAGACGCACCAGCAGCTCTTGCGCCAGCTCGGCGCGGGCCGGTGCGCGAAAACCGATGGAGTAGGTCATGCACTCGCCTTCGGCAATCCCGTCGTGGGCATAACGCGGGGGCAGGTACAGCATGTCACCCGGCTCCAGCACAAACTCCTCCTCAGGCTCGAACTGGGCCAGCACCTTCAAGGGAATGCCGTCGCGCAGCGACAGATCCTTTTGGCGCCCGATGCGCCAGCGCCGCTTACCGTGCGCCTGCAGCAAAAAGACGTCATAACTGTCGAAATGGGGCCCTACGCCACCGCCGTTGCTGGCGTAGCTGATCATGAGATCATCCAGCCGCGCCTCGGGCACAAAACGGAACTGCTGCATCAGCGCATGCACCGCGTCGTTGTGCAGATCGACGCCCTGTACGAGCAGTGTCCAGTCGGGCCGCTGCAACGCAGGTAGCGCACGGCGGTTGAAGGGCCCGTGGCGCAGCTTCCAGGCGCCTTTGATCTGTTGCACCAGGCGGGACTCCACACCCTCCTGCCCGGCCAGCGCAAACAGCTCGGCCCGCAGCACCGGCGGCGCAAACTGCGGGATGGCTTGGCGCACCAGCAAGGGCTTCTTCTGCCAGTGGCGGCGCATGAATTGGGCGGGAGTGAGGCCGCCGAGCAGGGCCAAGGGTTGCTGAATGTCCATGGGGAAAGTGTTGCCCTTTTGCGGGGCCGTTGGTCAAACTGCGACAATTCTCCTATGGAAATTACCCAACAATGTGTGGTCGCACTGACCTGGACCCTGAAAGACACCCTGGGCGAAGAACTCGACGTACTCGACGAACCCGTGGAGTTTCTGGTGGGCGGTGATGATCTCCTGCCCCGTATCGAAGAGGCCCTGCAAGGCCACGGCCCGGGTGCCACGCTTGCACTGCACCTCGAACCCGAGGACGCTTTCGGTGACTTCAATGACCAATTGCTGTTTCTGGAACCCCGCGCCCTCTTCCCCGCCGAGATCGAAGAAGGGATGACGTTTGACGGCATGGCCCTGCCCGAGGGCTGCAACCCCGACGCCCCCCGCACGGCCCTCTACACCGTGGCCGAGATCTATCCCGAGCATATCGTGCTCGACGGCAATCACCCGCTGGCGGGCATCGCACTGCGCCTGCAACTGACGGTGCAGGCCGTGCGCGAAGCCACCGAAGAAGAAATCGGACGTGGCACGGCCGGAACCGGCTTCTTCCGCGTCCAGCCCCAGGCGCCAGGCAGCTCGTTGCTGCACTAAGTCCTACCAAAAGCACAACGGGCGCCCCGAGGAAACTCGGAGCGCCCGCTTGTGAGGGCAGTGCGTCAGGTCACATGCGCGAAATCTGACCGTTGTACAAACGCACGCGATCACCGATGCGCAGGTCACCCGGGCTGCTCACGTCATACACGCGATACCCCCCCTGGTCCAGCTGCACGGACAACCGGTATCCCTGCACATATTCCTGGTTGTTGCGCCCCTCGATGGCGTTGCCAGCCACCGCGCCACCCAACACGCCTACAGCGGTGGCTGCAGCACGACCCGTGCCCTTACCCACCTGGTTGCCCAGAACGCCGCCCACCACCGCGCCCAGAACGGCACCAGTGCCGGTGGTCTGGCCTTGGCTGCGGCCCTGCAGGACCTCGATGTTGGACACGCGACCATATTCGGTGCCTGCCTGATTCTGCGGATAGGCAGGAGCCGTCTGGTAGCCACTCGAATAACCGCCGGAGTATTGCGGAGCAGGTGCCGGGCGGCTGTGGCCGCAAGCAGCCAGCGAAGCAGCCAGAACCACGGTGCCCACAAGGGCGAGGGGACGGGTGAATTGCATGTTCAATCTCCAGAAGTTGTTGGGGCAGGCACTGAAAAATCTCCGACGACCCAGAGCTCAATGCCCATGTACCGATTGGAACAACGCCTGAGGATGCCGCGGCGTAGACAAGGGGCCATCGCCATGTCGGTAACAGACCCATCGAAACGTAAGCGGCGTCTTACAACCCGGCCACTCACCCATCACGCGCTCGGAGCCCCGAGCGGTCCACCTCAGGACTTGCCTGTGGATCCGTAGCCCCCCTCACCCCGCTGCGTGGCCGCAAACTCGGTGACGACGTTGAACTGGGCCTGCACCACCGGAACAATCACCAATTGGGCCAGCCGCTCCATGGGCTCCAGCGTAAACGCCACATTGCTGCGGTTCCATGCGCTCACCATGAGCTGCCCTTGGTAGTCACTGTCGATCAACCCCACCAGATTGCCGAGCACGATGCCATGTTTGTGCCCCAAGCCCGAGCGCGGCAAGATCAGTGCGGCATAGCCCGGGTCTTGCAGGTAGATCGCAATACCCGTAGGCACCAGTTGCCAGGCGTTGGGCTGCAGGGTCAGCGGCGCATCCAGGCAGGCACGCAGGTCCAGCCCAGCGCTACCGGGTGTGGCGTATGTGGGCAATTGGTCCGCCATGCGCGGATCGAGAATCTTCACATCTATCTTCACGGTTTCTTCTTTCCTGTTCCTATTCCTGTGCCACTGCGCTGCTCCGCCATTTGTCGCAGGCGATCTTGCAACGACTCCATCCCTGCACGCCCACCCGGGGCCTGCGCGCCCCCAGCCTGCGCGGCCGATTGCATCAGCCAACCCAGTCCCCACCACACCGCGCCCATGACCACCAAGCCTGGCAGCGAGCCCTGACCAAGCAGGAACAGCGCAATGCCATGCAACACCATCATTACCAGCAACACCGATCGCACCATGCGCAGTACGCCCGCCAGCGGCTGCATCAGCTGCAGCACATCGGGCGGCAGGACCTGAGGCAGGGAAGTCGCTGGCGCACTGGCCTTGGATGACTGAACGGCACCGTTGGTAGCGGCTGCACTTGCCTGTGCCGCTCGGGCCTTTTGCAAAGGCGCCTGGGCTGTCAGCCGTTCCACATAAGCCGCAAAGTCGCCATCGGGTGGCGTGTCCCAATCAGGCTTGGTGGCACCAGTTGTCATCACACCTCCCCACGGTGGTGGTCGTCAAGAACGCAAAGGTGGCAAACGCGCGGCGATCTCAGCGATAAGCTGCTGCGCCAGCACACGCTTGGACGCGCGGGGTAACTCGCGGTGGCCCTGCGCGTCCACCAGCAGCAGGGCGTTGTCGTCCTGCCCAAAGGTAGCGGGGCCAATATTGCCCACCAGCAAGGGGACGCCCTTGCGCGTCCTTTTGGCTGTGGCATGGGCCAGCAGGTCATGGCTTTCGGCGGCAAAACCCACGCAGAAAAGATCCCCTTCCAGCGCATGCGGCGACCGGGCTAAGGTGGCCAGAATGTCGGGGTTCTCGACGAACTCCAGCGACGGGGACTGGCCCGAGCCGTCTTTCTTGATCTTTTGGTCGGACTGGTGGGCAGGGCGCCAGTCGGCCACGGCGGCCGTGGCAACAAACACCGAGGCGGCCTGGACATGCCGCTCCACGGCCGCCAGCATCTCCTGGGCGGACTGCACATTGACACGCCGCACGCCGCGTGGCGTGGGCACATGCACCGGCCCTGCGACCAGGGTGACATCGGCACCCGCCTCACGCGCCGCCCGGGCCACGGCAAAGCCCATCTTTCCGCTCGACAGGTTGGTGATGCCACGCACCGGGTCAATGGCTTCAAACGTGGGCCCCGCCGTGACGAGTACCGACCGGCCCACAAGGGTCTTGGGCGCGAAAAAAGCGATCAGCTCGTCCAGCAGCTCCAGCGGCTCCAGCATGCGGCCGTCACCCGTCTCGCCACAGGCCTGGTCACCATTGCCCACGCCCAGCACCACTGCACCGTCCTGCGCCACCTGGGCCAGATTGCGCTGCGTGGCCGGGTGCGCCCACATTTCGCGGTTCATCGCAGGGGCCAGCAACAGAGGCACGCGCTGGGCGGGACGCGCCAGGCACAGCAGGCTGAGCAACTCGTCCGCCCTGCCCTGCACCAGGCGCGCAATGAAGTCCGCGCTGCAAGGCGCGATCAGGATGGCATCCGCCTCGCGGCTAAGGTTGATGTGGGGCATGTTGTTGGGCTCGCGCGCATCCCATTGCGAGCCGTACACCGTGCGGCCAGACAGCGCCTGCATGGTGACCGGGGTGATGAACTGCTCTGCCGCCTCGGTCATCACCACCTGCACGGTGGCGCCCTCCTTGATGAGCTGGCGGCACAGATCGGCTGCCTTGTAGCAAGCCACGCCCCCACTCAGACCCAGAACAATGTGTTTGCCAGCAAGCTCATTCATGGCGCGAATTTAGCAGACGGGGGTGACCCTGCCCCCGGGGGTGTCGCCGGGGTGCCATCTATAATCCCAATTTCCCACCACCAAAAAAGACATGACCAAATTTGTCTTCGTCACCGGCGGTGTGGTGTCTTCCCTCGGTAAGGGAATCGCCTCAGCCTCCCTTGCCGCGATCCTCGAATCGCGGGGACTCAAAGTCACCCTCATCAAGCTTGACCCCTACATCAACGTAGACCCGGGCACCATGTCGCCGTTCCAGCACGGCGAGGTGTTCGTGACCGATGACGGCGCAGAAACCGACCTGGATCTGGGCCACTATGAGCGTTTCATCGAAACGCGCATGAAGAAAACCAATAACTTCACGACGGGCAAGATTTATCAGTCCGTGCTGGAGAAGGAACGCCGTGGCGACTACTTGGGCAAGACCGTGCAGGTCATTCCCCATGTCACCAACGAAATCCAGGAATTCATCAAGCGCGGCGCCGGCATTGGCACGCCCGATGCCGTGGATGTGGCCATCGTCGAAATCGGCGGCACCGTGGGCGACATCGAATCGCTGCCGTTCCTGGAAGCCGTGCGCCAGATGAGCCTGCGCATGGGGCCCAACAACGCGGCCTTCGTGCACCTGACCTATCTGCCCTGGATCGCGGCAGCGGGCGAGCTCAAGACCAAGCCCACCCAGCACACGGTGCAGAAGCTGCGCGAGATCGGTATCCAGGCCGACGCTCTGCTGTGCCGCGCCGACCGCCGCATTCCTGAGGAAGAGCGCGCCAAGATCTCGCTGTTCACCAACGTGCCCGAATGGGGCGTGATCAGCATGTGGGACGTGGACACCATCTACAAGGTGCCGCGCATGCTGCACGAGCAGGGCCTCGATGGCCTGATCTGCGACAAGCTGCGCCTGAACACCCCGCCCACCAGCCTCAAGCGCTGGGACGATCTGGTGCATGAGACCGAACACCCCCAGGGCGAAGTCACCATCGCCATGGTGGGCAAGTATGTGGACCTGTCGGACAGCTACAAGTCGGTCAACGAAGCCCTGCGCCACGCCGGCATGCGCAACCATGTGCGCGTGAAGATCGACCATGTCGATTCCGAGACCATCGACAGCGCCGATGCAGCCGCCAAGCTCGCCAAATACGACGCCATTCTGGTGCCCGGCGGCTTCGGCCAGCGTGGTGTGGAAGGCAAGATCGCCACGGCCCAGTTTGCCCGCGAGCGCAAGGTGCCCTACCTGGGCATCTGCCTGGGGATGCAGGTGGCCACCATCGAATACGCGCGCCACGTGGCAGGCCTGGCCCACGCCAACAGCACCGAGTTCGACCCCACCACGCCCCACCCCGTGATCGCCCTGATCACCGAGTGGAAGGACGCGGACGGCACCATCAAGAAACGCGACGAAAACTCCGATCTGGGCGGCACCATGCGCCTGGGCGCGCAAAGCTCGGACGTGGCCAAGGACACACTGGCCCACAGCATCTACGGCGATGTGGTGACCGAGCGCCACCGCCACCGCTACGAAGCCAACGTGAACTACCTGGACCAGTTGCGCAAGGCGGGCCTGGTGATCTCGGCGCTGACCCAGCGTGAAGAACTCACCGAAATCGTGGAGCTGCCACAAACCGTGCACCCCTGGTTCATCGGCGTGCAGTTCCACCCCGAGTTCAAGTCCACGCCCTGGAACGGCCACCCGCTGTTCAATGCCTTCATCAAGGCGGCCGTGGAACACCAGCAAGCCGCGAAAAAAGCCTAAGGGGACCTCACCATGCAGCTGTGCGGATTCAACGTCGGCCTGGACCAGCGCTTTTTCCTGATCGCTGGCACCTGTTCCATCGAAGGCCTGGAGATGTCGCTCGATGTCGCAGGCCAGCTCAAGGAAGCCTGCGCGCCGCTGGGCATTCCGCTGATCTACAAAGGCTCGTTCGACAAGGCCAACCGCTCGTCGGGCACCAGCAAGCGTGGTGTGGGGCTGGAGGCCGGCCTGAAGATCCTCGATGAAGTGCGCCGCCAGCTGCAGCTGCCCATCCTGACCGACGTGCACGACACCTCGCACGTGGCCGAGGTGGCCAGCGTGGTAGATGTGCTGCAGACGCCTGCCTTCCTGTGCCGCCAGACGGACTTCATCCGCGCCGTGGCACAAAGCGGCAAGCCGGTCAACATCAAGAAGGGCCAGTTCCTGGCGCCCTGGGACATGAAGAACGTCATCGACAAGGCCCGGTCTGCAGCGGCCGAAGTCGGCCTGTCGGAAGACCGGTTTCTGGCCTGCGAGCGCGGCGTGAGCTTTGGCTACAACAACCTCGTGGCCGACATGACCAGCCTGGCCGAGATGCGCAACTCCGGCGCACCCGTGGTGTTTGACGTGACCCACTCGGTGCAAAAGCCCGGCGGCCTGGGCGCCGTGAGCGGTGGTGCGCGCGACATGGTGCCCGTGCTGGCGCGTGCCGGCGTGGCTGTGGGCGTGGCGGGCCTGTTCATGGAAACCCACCCCCGCCCCGCCGAGGCCTGGTCGGACGGCCCCAACGCCGTACCGCTCAAGCACATGAAGGCGCTGCTGGAGACCTTGGTGGCCCTGGACGATGTCACCAAGAAAAACGGATTCCTCGAAAACAACTTTGGAGCTTGAGACATGAGCAGTGGTTACGTCATCGCATCCGTCACCGTCACCAACCCCACGCAGTATGACGAGTACCGCAAGTGGAGCACCCTGGCCATGCAAGCCCACGGCGCTGAAGTCTGCGTGCGTGGCGGCAAGGTCGAAGTGCTGGAGGGCGACTGGAACCCCGGTCGTACCGTGATCCTCAAGTTCCCGAGCTTTGCAGCCGCTCGCGCCTTCTACGACACGCCCGAGTACCAGAAAGCCAAGGCCGCCCGCGAAGGCGCCGCCGTCATGCGCATGGTGTGTGTCGAAGGCGTCTGAGCGCACACACCCAAATCGCTCACCAATTAATAGCTGCTAGCGCTTATACAGAAGGCGCTAGAGACTGATTTGATTTAAAACTTCTGCAAAAGGAAAACCATGAGTGCCATCGTTGACATCGTCGGTCGCGAGATTCTGGACAGCCGCGGCAACCCCACCGTCGAATGCGACGTGTTGCTCGAATCGGGCGTGATGGGCCGGGCCGCCGTGCCATCGGGCGCCTCCACGGGCAGCCGCGAAGCCATTGAAATGCGCGACGGCGACAAGGGCCGCTACCTGGGCAAGGGCGTGCTCAAGGCCGTGGAATACATCAACACCGAGATCAGCGAAGCCGTGCTGGGCTTGGATGCCTCCGAGCAGGCCTTCCTGGACAAGACCCTGATCGACCTCGATGGCACCGAGAACAAGAGCCGCCTGGGCGCCAACGCCATGCTGGCCGTGTCCATGGCCGTGGCCCGCGCCGCCGCCGAAGAGTCTGGCCTGCCCCTGTACCGCTACCTGGGCGGCATGGGCAGCGTGCAACTGCCCGTGCCCATGATGAACGTGATCAACGGCGGCGCACACGCCAACAACAGCCTGGACCTGCAGGAGTTCATGATCATCCCGGTGGGCGCGCCCACGTTCCGCGAAGCCGTGCGCTGGGGCGCCGAAGTGTTCCACGCGCTCAAGAAGATCCTGCACGACAAGGGCATCAGCACCGCCGTGGGCGACGAAGGCGGCTTTGCCCCCAGCGTGGAAAACCACGAAGCAGCCATCCGTCTGATCCTGCAAGCCATTGAAGCTGCGGGCTACACGGCGGGCGATCAGATCGCCCTGGGCCTGGACTGCGCTGCGAGCGAGTTCTACAAGGACGGCCACTATGTGCTGGAAGGCGAAGGCGGCCTCAAGCTCACCGCCCAGCAGTGGACGGACATGCTGGCGGCCTGGGTGGACAAGTACCCGATCATCAGCATCGAAGACGGCATGCACGAAGGCGACTGGGACGGCTGGAAACACCTGACCGAACGCCTGGGCGACAAGGTGCAGCTGGTGGGTGACGACCTGTTCGTGACCAACACCAAGATCCTGAAGGAAGGCATCGACAAGCGCATCGCCAACTCGATCCTGATCAAGATCAACCAGATCGGCACGCTGACCGAGACCTTCGCTGCCATCGAGATGGCCAAGCGCGCCGGCTACACCGCCGTGATCTCGCACCGCTCGGGCGAGACCGAAGACAGCACCATTGCCGACATCGCCGTGGGCACCAATGCGGGCCAGATCAAGACCGGCTCGCTGTCGCGCTCGGACCGCATCGCCAAGTACAACCAGCTGCTGCGCATTGAGGAAGATCTGGGCGAGATCGCACAGTACCCTGGCCGCGCTGCGTTCTACAACCTGCGCTGAGCCCCTGGCAGCCCTCGCCTGAGCGAGCCCTCCATTGGTCTCCCGCATCGTCCCCGTCATCCTGCTGGCCTTGCTGGCAGCGCTGCACGCCCAGCTCTGGCTGGGGCGGGGCAGTGTGCCGCGCGTCAATGCGATGCAGCGGCAGATTGATGTGCAGAAGGCGGCCAATGAACAGGCCCGCCAGGCGAATGCGCGGCTGACCTCGGAGGTGCACGACCTCAAGGAAGGCCTCGATATGGTGGAAGAAAAGGCGCGCAGCGAGCTAGGCATGGTCAAGCCCAACGAGGTGTACGTGCAGTTCACACCCCGCTGACCTGCCGTGCGGGGTCACTCAGCCGCCTTGGACCACCCCGCACCGTCCACACCCACAACGCAGCCATTGACCAAGGCCTGCGCTTCATTCACCCCCGTGCGGCAGTCCCCACCCCCCACTCCCTTGATTGCCCTGCTGGGCGCGCCCTACACGGGCGTGGAGGCGTTGGCACAGGCGCTGCAGCAGCAGATCACTCCCAGCACGGTGCGTATCGCCCTGCACCACCCGCACCTGGCCCACACCCCGCCCACGCCGCAGGCAGACTCCGGCGCGGTGGCATTGACCCTGCTGATGGGTCTCGACCAGCCCTGCCCTGCCGAGGAACGGACTGCGCAGGAGGCCTGCGATACCCGGCTGCGTGCGGCCCTGGCGGCTGCGGCGATCCCCTACCGCGTGGTGTACGGAACGGGCGAGCAGCGCACTCGCAATGCGCTTATTGCTATACAAAATATAGCGCCAAAAGCATATTCCACTAGCGCAAGGGCCGCATGGGACACTGAAAATACGCCCAGAGCAGCCCGGCTACGCGCCTGGAACTGCGAAAAGTGCAGCGACCCGGCTTGTGAGCATCGACTGTTCACGGCGCTCGTTGAGCAGCGGGATACGACACCGCCGCAAGCCATCACGCCAGACCGCGCTTGAGTTCCTTGAGAAGCAACACCACCTGGCTGGAACCATAGCGGTAACCACCGTTGAGCACCTGCACAGCCCGGTCCCATTCGCCCTGCTGGGCCAGTTCCACCAGGGTGGCCGCCTGCTCATGAAAGTATTGGTAGCGCGCCACCAGCAGCGGATAGGCCGGCTGGTCGCCCAGCAGCTCGCCGCCTACGCCGTGCAACCAGCGACCCAGCGCACTGTGGTCAGCGCGGCGCACCAGCGCCGGGTCCAGCCCGGCGGAGGTGCGGCCCTCCAGGTAGTCCATCAGGCGGTCTTTCCAGCGCTCGTGGGCATTGATGGCGGCGTCGATGTCCAGCGCGGCGAGCAGGGTATCGGCACGCCGCGAGTCGGGTGCCGCCGCGCTGTCGTACAGCGCCAGCGGAGGCGTAGCCGGGCTGGCCCGGCGGCCCCCCAGAACACGGCGAAGAAACTGCATGACACCCCTCGTTCATTTCCTGCGCGACCGGATGTGATCGCTTGAACGCACACAGGCCTTGCGATCGGACCTTGTGCGCCGGCCCCTCGCAGCGGCAGGCGCTGCTGCAGGGTGACCCAGGAATCTTAGGCGGGGATGGCGGGGGCGATTGTCAACGATGGTCAGCCGACCACCGCGCCCGATGGAGGCTGCAGACGGCTACTGGATGCCTGTGGGCCCCGGGGGCTGAGCAGCGGCGGGCGAGACAAAAATCTGCGCAGCATCCACGGCATCAAACCGGTACTGCTGGCCGCAGAACTCGCAACCCACTTCGATGTCATCGCGCTCGGCGAGGATGCTCTCGGCCTCTTCAGCGCCCAGGTTGCGCAGCATGTTGCTCACGCGCTCGCGGCTGCAGGTACAGGCAAAACGCGGGCCGCTGGCGCCCTGCTGGGGTTCAAAGCGCAGCAACTTTTCTTCCCAGAACAGGCGGCGCAGGATGGTGTCCACATCCAGCGTCAGCAGTTCTTCGCGGGTCAGGCTGGCAGCCAGGTGGGCGATGCGGTTGTAGTCCTCGTTGTGGCCGATCTGGTCTTCGTTCTCGCGGTGCGAGAGGCCCGCAGCCAGGTTGCCCTCGCCCTTGATGGGCATGCGCTGGATCAGCAGGCCTGCGGCCACCTGGTCGTTGGCGCCCAGCACCAGGATGGTGTCGAGCTGCTCGGACTGCAGCATGTAGTGCTGCAGCACGTCCGACAGACGCTCCAGCTTTTCGTGGTGGTCGCCGTGCAGAGGCACCACGCCCTGGTAGGGCTGCTGACCGGGGTGGCGGTCCTTGGGGTCCAGGGTGATGGCGCAGCGGCCACCGCCGCCCACATTGACCATCTGGCTCAGCTTCGCGTCCGGCAGCACCTCGCCATTCACGGTGGCTGTAGCGCGCAGGCTCAGGTCCGACTGCACCTCGGCCACGGCCAGCTTGACGGGACCATCCCCAAACACCTGCAGCACCAGTGCACCGTTGAACTTGATGTTGGACTGCATCAGCACGCCGGCGGCCGCCATCTCGCCCAGCAGCTCGCTCACGGGGGCGGGATAGGCGCCGGTGGCGGTGTTGCCCGCCCGGCGTTTCAGGATCTCGGTCCAGGCATCGGTAAGGCGCACGATCATGCCGCGCACGGGCAGACCATCGAAAAGAAACTTGTGGAGTTCAGACACGCAGGGATTCCAGGAGAAAAAAAGCAGCAGAGAGCGCCAGTGGGCGGCGTTCAGCCGATCTTGTGCAGGCCGTGTTGGAAGCGGCGCGCATTGTCGATGTAGTGCTGGGCGCTCTGGCGCAGGCCTTCGATCTGCTCAGGGGTGAGTTCACGCACGGCCTTGGCCGGGCTGCCGATGATCATGGAGCCATCGGGAAACTCCTTGCCCTCGGTGACCAGCGCACCCGCGCCCACCAGGCAGTTCTTGCCGATCTTGGCGCCGTTGAGCACCACAGCGCCAATGCCGATCAGCGATTCGTCGCCGATGGTGCAGCCGTGCAGCATGACCTGGTGGCCCACCGTCACCCGCTCGCCCACCACCAGGGGCTTGCCGATGTCGGCGTGCAGCACGCTCGCGTCCTGGATGTTGGAGCCTGCGCCGATGGTGATGCTCTCGGTGTCGCCGCGCACCACGGTGCCGAACCACACGCTGGCGTCTTCACCCAGCACCACATTGCCCATCACCTGCGCGCTGTCGGCCACCCAGGCCGACGCCGCCACTTGGGGAGCCACACCGTCGAGTTCGTAAATTGCCATGCACCCACTCCGCTGAAACAAAAGAAGCGGCACGCCATGGCGCGCCCCGAGAGGTCGCCAATCGTTACAAAGCGCAAGCCTTGGTGCCGATGGCAAGGCCTAGAATTGTAAGGATGGAGCTTCGCCACCGTGCACTGCAGGTCTTGTGCCTGGCAGACCCCGAACAAAAAGCGGCTGCAGCGCTAGACCTGTATACCCAGGCAGCTACGCTTTCGATAGCAGATACTGCCCCTGCGGCCCCCACCGACCCGGACGCCCTGCCCGGCCGTCCCGAGCGCCCCGAACTGCTGCGCCACACCCAGGTGGCCCGCCGCTCGCCCGCCACCCCCGAGGGCCGGGCCATCCTCATCCACGCCATCGCCCACATCGAGTTCAACGCCATCAACCTGGCGCTAGACGCCGTGTGGCGCTTTGACGGTATGCCCCGCACCTACTACCAGGACTGGATGCGCGTGGCGGCCGAAGAGGCCAAGCACTTCAGGCTGCTGCGCGACCACCTGCGCAGCCAAGGTCACGACTATGGGGACTTCCCGGCCCACCAGGGGCTGTGGACCATGTGCGAGAAAACCCGGCACGACGTGCTGGCCCGCATGGCCCTGGTGCCTCGCACGCTGGAAGCCCGGGGGCTCGATGCCACGCCGCAGATCCAGGCCAAGCTGCGCCAGGTGGGCACGCCCGACGCCCTGGCCGCCGTTGCCATCCTGGACGTGATCCTGCACGACGAGGTGGGGCATGTCGCCATCGGCAACCACTGGTACCGCTGGCTGTGCGAGCGCGCGGGCCAGAACCCGGAAACCCTCTACGGCACGCTGGTGCAGCGGTACGAAGCCCCCCGCCTGAAGCCACCGTTCAATGAGTCGGCGCGACGCAGCGCCGGTTTCAGCGACGCCGAGCTGCGCTGGCTGCAGCAGGCCTGACTGGCGAGCCATGGCAAAGAGCCTGCTGACGATCTGAGGGGAATACGATGGCTCCTACAATTCTTGGCGATGCCCCCAGCGGGCCAGCGCACCCTCTTTCAAGAACACCAAGCCCACACCCATGACCCAAGCCTTCACCCCTGGCACACCGCCCGCGCCACCGCCGGGCAACCAATCGTCGGTCGCCATGATTGCGCGCCAAGCCATCGTGAACGCACAACAGGTGGTGGTGGGCTACGAGCTGTTCAACCGCTCGCGCAGCGGCGCCGCCCACACGGCCGCCACCGACGTGATCCTGGTGTTCACCGCCCTGTCGCACGCCGGCACCGAGGAGCTGGTGGGCAAGAAGCTGATCTTCGTCAACTGCACCCATGAAAGCCTGTCGGGCGGCCACCTGGAGCTGGTGGACCCCGACAAGGTGGTGCTGGAGATTCCGCCCCTGGGCCATGCGGCCGCCGAGGAGGTCGCTACGCGCCTGCCCATCCTGACCGAGCTGCGCGACCGGGGCTTTCACCTGGCCTTCAACCACACGGTGCTGCAGTCGGCGTACGCGCCGTGGCTGCCGCTGGCGGACTACATCAAGCTGGACCTGTCGGTGCTGGCGCCCGACCAGCTCGCGGTGCTGATCAGCTACGCGGGCCGCCACTGCAAGGCCGAACTGATCGCCGAGAAGGTGGAGACGGCCCAGCAGTACGACATGGTGTCCAGCCAGGGGGTGCAGCTGTTCCAGGGCTACTGGTTTGCCCGCCCTGCCCTGGTCGAGACCAAGCTGCTCACGCCGTCGCAGGCCAGCATCATCGAGCTGATCAACCAGGTGCGCAAACAGGCCAGCACCGACGAGATCGAAGAGGTGCTCAAGAAGGATGCGGGCCTGGCCTTCAACCTGATGCGCCTCATCAACTCCGCCGGCTTTGGCCTGTCGCGCGAGATCACCTCCTTCCGCCAGGCCGTGATGCTCATGGGCCTGAAAAAGCTGTTCCGCTGGGCGGCGCTGCTGCTGACCGCGTCGCGCAACAACGGCACGCCGTCGTCGGTGGGCCACACCGCCGTGGTGCGCGGGCGCCTGATGGAGCTGCTGGCACTGGAGACACTGCCCCCCGAGGAAGCCGACCAGGCCTTTGTGGTGGGTATCTTCTCGTTGCTGGATGTGATGCTCTCCATGCCCATGGAGTCGGCCATTGGCCTGCTCAACGTTCCCGAACCCGTGGCGGCCGCGCTGCTGCGGCGCGAAGGCTTCCTGGGTGACCTGCTGACCCTGGCCGAGGCCTGCGAGTCCAGCGACGACGCCGTGTTTGACCGCGCTGCCGGCCTGCTGCACCTGACCAGCCAGCAGATCAACTTTGCCCACCTGCAGGCGCTGGCCTGGGCCGACCACATCAGCGACTGACAGGTACCGCCGCCACGCTGGCGGCCCCTGGTCAGACTTTGGTTCTCTGCCAACGCCCGGCGGTCTAGAATGATCGTCAGCCCTTCATTTCAGTGGACCCCATGTCGAGCACACCCGAACAAGACACCCCGGACGCCGCAGCGCCTGTGGTCGATCCCGTGGACGAGAACCTTGCCATCATTGCGCGCCAGGCCATCGTGGACGAAAGCCGCGCGGTCTATGGCTACGAGCTGTTCGACCGCTCCACCGCGTCCGACTCACACACCGCCGCCAGCGATGCAGCCCTGCTGTTCAATGCCCTGTCCTACGCGGGCACCGAGGCCCTGGTCGGCAAGAAGACGGTGTTCATCAACTGCACGCATGACAGCCTCTCGGGCGGCCACCTGGAGCTGATCCACCCCGAAAAGGTGGTGCTGGAGGTGCCACCGCTGCCCGACAGCGCCACCCCCGAAGAAATCGAAGGCCGCGTGCCCACGCTGGAGGCGTTGCGCACACGTGGCTTTCGCCTCGCGTTTGACCAGCAGGCCCTCAAGCGCGCCTACACCAGCTGGCTGCCGATGGCGGCGTTCATCAAGCTGGACATGCAGGCCTTCAAGCCCGAGCTGGCGGCCCCCCTGGTCAAATTTGCCACCACCCACAGCAAGGCCACGCTGGTGGCCGAAAAGGTCGAAACGGCTGCGCAATACGAGCTGATGCGCGATCTGGGCGTCAAGCTGTTCCAGGGCTACTGGTTTGCGCATCCCTCGCTGGTCAAGGCCACCACCATCCGCCCCTCGCAGGCCACCATCATTCAGCTCATCAACCTCGTGCGCAAACAGGCCAGCACGGCGGAGATCGAAGACCTGCTCAAGAAAGACCCCACCCTGTCTTTCAACCTGCTGCGTTTCATCAACTCGTCGGGTTTTGGCCTGTCGTGCGAGATCACCTCGTTCCGCCATGCGGTGATGATCCTGGGGCTGAAAAAGCTGTTCCGCTGGGCGGCCCTCTTGATGACCACCTCGCGTGCGGGTGGTGCACCACCGGCCGTGGGCCAGACCGCCGTGGTGCGCGGCCGCCTGATGGAGCTGCTGGCTGCCGAGCTGCTGCCGCCCGAAGAATGCGACAACGCCTTCGTCGTGGGCGTGTTCTCGCTGCTGGACACCATGCTGGGCGTGCCGCTCGAAAAGGCGCTGGAGTCCGTGGCCCTGCCCGAACCCGTGATGGATGCCCTGCTGCGTGGCACCGGCGTGTTTGCCCCGTTCCTGGAGCTGACCAAGGCCTGCGAAAGCGGCGATGAAGTGGCCTTTGCCAAGAACGCCGATGCGCTGCACCTGTCCAACCGCCAGGTGAACTGGGCCCACCTGCAGGCGCTGACCTGGGCCGAGAGCCTGAACGAAGAATAGTCCCGGCCTTCCCCTTAAAAGCCCACAGGCCCTGCCTTGACAGGGCCTGTGGCGTTTCTGGAGCTCAACCCCCCTGCACACGGTCAGTTGCCCTGAATTCCTGCCGCGCGGATGATGCGCGCGTTATTTTCGGACTCCAGCGCAATCTGGCGCGCGAACTCGGCCGTGGTGCCACCCGTGGGCACGTTGTCAGTGGCATCGAGCTTGGCGCGAATGTCTGGCAGGGCCAACGCCTTGTTCACCTCGGTATTGATGCGTGTGATGACCGTCTTGGGCGTCTGGGCCGGGGCATAGAGGCCAAACAAGGACGAGAGGTTGGCCGCTGGCTGACCCAGCTCGGCCAGTGTGGGCACCTGGGGCAGCGAATCCAGCCGCGCCGGAGCCCCCACCGCCAGCGGCTTGAGCTTGCCCGCCTGGATGTGCTGCAGCACCGCTGGGCCGGCATTGGTCGATAGCACCTCAAACTGCCCGCCCAGCGCGTCATTCATCTGCTGCCCGCCGCCTTTGTATGGGATGTGCGTGATCTGCACCTGCGCCACCGACTGGATCTGCTCCAGCATGGTGTGCCCCAGCGACGCCTGCCCCGACGTGGCCCAGCGCACCGTGCCGGGCTGGGCCCGCGCGCGGGCAATCAGGTCCTTGAAGTCGGTCGCCCGGCTCGCGGGCGTGCCCAGCAGCAACACCGGCGAATACATCACGCTGACCACTGGCGCGATGTCCTTTTGCGGATCGAAGGGGGACTTGCCCAGGTGCGGGTTGAGCGCCAGGGGACTGACCGCTGCAAAGCCCAATGTGTAGCCGTCCGGCGCGGCTTTGGCCACCGCGTCCACGCCCAGGCTGCCACTGGCGCCCGCCTTGTTTTCAATGACCACAGGGGTGCCCAGCTGCACCGCCAGCTTGTCGGCCAGCGCGCGGGCGATGTTGTCGCTCACGCCCCCTGCCGGGTAGGCCACGATGATGCGGATGGGTTTGGCGGGCCACGCCTGGGCCGAAGCCACGACGGGAGAGACCACCAGGGCGACAGCAGCAGCGGCCACCCACTGGCGGCGAGAAAAAAGCAGATTCATGGTGAGAGCCAATGGTGAGGAGTTCGATGGGCGGCCGTCAGGGCAGCCCGTCAATCCAGTTCGAGCTTGCGCTCGCGGATCAGCTTGGCCCACTTGTCGTTCTCGCCCTTCACAAAGCCGAAGAATTCCGTGGGCCCCAGGGAATGTACCTCCGAACCAGTGGACGCGAACTTGGCCTTCACCTCCGCTTGTGCCAGCACCTTGGCCAGTTCGGCCGCCAGCTTGTCCACCACCTCCTTGGGCATGCCTGCGGGGCCCACCAGCCCCTGGAAGCCGACGGATTCCATGCCGCCGAGCCCAAGTTCAGCGACCGTTGGCACGTCGGGCAACTGCGGGTCGCGGCGCGGGCCCGTCACTGCCAGCGCCTTCAGCTTGCCGCCTTTGACCTGCGGCAGCAGCACCGGCCCTGCATCGATCAGCAACTGCGTCTGTCCGCCGATCAAGTCCTGCACAGCCGGGGCGCTGCCTTTGTAGGGCACATGCGTCACATCCAGCCCGGTCGCCTGGTTCATCAGCTCGCCATTCAGGTGGGTGGAGGTGCCCGCACCGCCCGATGCGAAGTTCACCTTGCCAGCGTTGGCCTTGGCCCATGCCACCCATTCCTTGAGGTCCTTGGCAGGGTGGTCCAGCCGGGTGACCGCGATGTAGCTGCCCTGGCTGATCTGGCCGATGTAGCTGAATTGCTTGAGCGGGTCGTATGGCATCTTGCGCTGCAAGTACGGTGCGATAGCGAACGGGCCGGTATTGGCCAGCAGCAACGTATAGCCATCGGGCGCGGCCCGGGTCAGCTCGGTCGCCGCCAGCATGCCGCCGGCACCGGGCTTGTAGTCCACCACAATCTGCTGCTTGAGAAGCTCCTGCAGCGGCACCTGCACGGTGCGCGCGGCAAAGTCGATGCCGCCGCCCGGCGGGTACCCCACGATGAGGCGGATGGGCTTGGCTGTGGGCCAGGCCTGCGCCATGGCCAGGGTGGCAGCCCCCAGCAGCAGTGCGCTGGTGATGAGTTTTTTCATGCAATGTCTCCTTGTTGTGGTGTGGGAAAACCGGTCTGGCGCGCCGCTCAGCCCACGCCAGTGTGGTGTTGCACGCTATCCACGGGGGTGATGCTGCGCGTGCAGGGACTTGAGCCGCTCGCGCGCCACGTGGGTGTAGATGGTGGTGGTGGAGATATCCGCATGGCCCAGCAACAGCTGCACCACGCGCAGGTCGGCGCCGTGGTTGAGCAGGTGCGTGGCAAACGCGTGGCGCAGCGTGTGGGGCGACAACGGCACCGTGATGCCCGCCACCTGCGCCCACTTCTTCACAATGACCCAGAACATCACGCGCGTCATGCCGCTGCCGCGCTGGGTGACGAACAGGTCGTCGGTCTGCTGCCCGCCCAGGATGGCGCCGCGGGCCTCGTTCAGATAGCGCTCCAGCCAGGCACGCGCCTCTTCGCCAAACGGCACCAGGCGCTCCTTGCTGCCCTTGCCCATCACCCGCAGCACGCCTTCGTTCAGGCCGACCTGGTAGGTCTTGAGCGTGACCAGCTCGGTCACGCGCAGGCCGCTGGCGTACATCAGCTCCAGCATGGTGCGGTCGCGCAGGCCCAGAGGGTTGCCCAGGTCGGGCGCGTTCAGCAGCGCCTCCACCTGCGCCTGCGACAGGGTCTTGGGCACACGCAGCGGCTGGCGCGCCGCCTGCAGCCGCACCGTGGGGTCGGCAGTGATGCGCCGCTCGCGCAGCGCCCAGTGAAAGTAGCGGCGTAACACCGTGAGGCGCCGGTTGGCCGAAGTGGCGCGGGTCTGCGCATGGCGGGCGGCAAAGTAGGCCTGCAGGTGGTGTTCGGCCGTGTCGTCCAGCGCCAGGGCGGGCTGCTGGTCGGCCAGCCACTGCGCATACAGCGTCAGGTCGCGCCGGTAGGCGGCCAGCGTGTTGCGCGACAGGCCATCTTCCAGCCACAGGGCGTCCACAAAGGTGTCGATGGCGTTCAGACTGGGAGCAAGCATCCAAAAACCATAGCATGCATCGCGGGCATTCGACTCCACGGGCACAAAAAAGCCGCCCGAAGGCGGCTGGGGACGGAGGCGGTGGCTTTTATTCCAGCGTCAGCTTCTGCTTGACGACCACATCCTTGTAGACCGCGAACTCGGCCTTGATCTGCTCGGCAAACTGCTCGGGCGTGTTGCCGATCACGAGCGAGCCCGTGTCTTCGATGCGCTTCTTCACGGCCGGGTCTTCCAGGGCCTTGCGCACACCGGCGTTGATCTTGTCCACCACATCCTTGGGCAGGCCCTTGGGGCCCACGATGCCGTAGTAGGCCATGCGGTTCACCGGCTCCAGGCCCAGTTCCTTGAAGGTGGGCGTGTTGGGCAGGGCCGCTACGCGCTGGGGCGCTGCAACGACGATGGGCACCAGACGGTTTTCCTTGATGAAAGGCAGCGCCGAGGGCAGGTTGTCAAAAATCATGGGCACCTGGCCGGCCACGGTGTCGTTCAGGGCCGGGCCCGCGCCGCGGTAGGGGATGTGGGTCACAAAGGTGCCCGAGAGGTTCTTGTACAGCTCCATCTGCAGGTGGCCGATGCCGCCCGTGCCAGACGACGAGTACGAATACTTGCCAGGCGACTTCTTGAGTTCCGCCACAAACGCCTTGTAGTCCTTGGCCGGGAAGCTGGGGTTCACCGCAATGATGTTGGGGGTGGCCGCAATGTTGATGATGGGCGAGAAGTCCGTCAGCGGGTTGTACGGCGTCTTGGGGTTGATGGCGGGGTTGGCTGCGGTGGTGGACACGGTGGCCACGCCCAGCGTGTAGCCGTCGGCCGTGGCGCGGGCGAGTTCGGCCGCACCCACAATGCCGCCGCCACCGGCCTTGTTGTCCACGATCACGCTTTGGCCAAGCACGCGGCCCAGGGGCTCGGCGATCACGCGCGCAATGATGTCGGTGGTGCCACCGGGTGCAAAGGGCACAACCAGCCGGATCACCTTGTTGGGGTAGCCTTGTGCGGCAGCCGATCCAGCTGCGGCAGCCAGTACGGTCAGCGCAAGCCATTGACGACGATGCATGGAAATCTCCTTCGTGCGGGGTAACAACAAACAGCGCAGATGGTATGCCCAACGCACGCCAAACCGCCCTGCGGATTCCACATAAGGGCTAACCCTAGAAACAAAGTGGGGGTGGGTAGTCCCCCTGCCCCATTCAGCCTGCCGGGAGCCCCCGTGCGGCTTGCCATGCATCAAGTATTCTCGGTGTGTGAACTACGCCCAACTCCTGCTCCCCGACTTTTCACTCATCTTCCTGGGCTACCTGATCTGCCGGTACACCGCCCTGAACCGCTCGGTCTGGCAGCCGGTGGAGAGCCTGGTGTACTACCTGCTATTCCCGGTGCTGCTGTTCCAGTCCATCGTCAAAAGCCCGATGGATATTGGCGCTGCGTCGGGGCTGATCGGCGCGGGCATGCTGTCGGGCGTGATCGGCATCGCGCTGGCCTACAGCCTGCCGCACTGGCCCTGGGTGGGCAAGCACATCGACGTGCGCGACCATGCGGCCAGCGCGCAGGTGGCGTTCCGCTTCAACTCCTTCATTGGCCTGGCGATTGCCGAGCGGCTGGCAGGCACCCAGGGCCTGTTGATGATTGCCGTGCTGATCGGCGTGTGTGTGCCGCTGTTCAACGTGGCGGCCGTGTGGCCCATGGCCCGGCACGGGCAGCACAGCTTTGCGCGCGAGCTGTTGCGCAACCCGCTGATCATCGCCACCGCCTCGGGGCTGGTGGCCAATCTGCTGGGCTTTCAGATCCCCGAATGGGCAGTGCCCACGGTCAGCCGCATCAGCGCTGCGTCGCTCGCGCTGGGCCTGATGGCGGCCGGGGCGGGGCTGCAGTTTGGTCTGCTCACGCGGGGCAAGACACTGAGCGTGTCGGTGCTGGCCATCCGCCACCTGGTGCAGCCGCTCGTGGCGTTTGGCATGGCCCGCATGTTCGGGCTCGATGCCGTGCAGACCACCGTGCTGCTGGCGTTTGCAGCCCTGCCCACGGCATCGACCTGCTATGTGCTGGCGGCGCGCATGGGCTACAACGGGCCGTATGTGGCGGGGCTGGTCACGCTGTCCACCTTGCTGGGCATCGTGAGCCTGCCGTTTGCACTGGGGGTGCTGCGATGAGCCGGGGTCTGAACCGCAGGCGGCTGCTGGGCGCCAGCCTGGCCACCGCGTTCGGCCTGGTCGCCTGCGGCCGCAAACCTGCGCGTGCCCAGGCCGTCCCGGCAGGCGCCACGGTCCTGGCGCTGGGCGACTCGCTCACGTCGGGCGTGGGAGCCTCGGCCGACACCGCCTACCCCGCCGAACTGGCGCGCCTGACGGGCTGGAAGGTGGTCAACGGCGGTGTGTCGGGCGACACCTCGGCCCAGGCGCTTGCGCGACTGCCGGGCCTGTTGCAACAGCACCAGCCCGCGCTGGTCATCGTGGGCATTGGCGGCAATGACTTTTTGCGGCGCCAGAGTGCTGCCACCGCGCGCACCAACATCTTGCGCATCTGCACCGAGGCACGGGCCAGCGGCGCCCAGGTGCTGCTGGTGGCTGTGCCGGAACTGTCGCTCATGGCCGCTGCCGGCCGCCTGAGCGACCACCCGCTGTACGAAGAGATTGCCGAAGAGCTGAAGATCCCGCTGCATGCCAAAGGCTGGTCGAGCGTGCTGGCGCAAGAGCGGTTGCGGTCGGACCAGATCCACGCCAACGCTGCCGGATATGCGGAGTTCGCCCAGGGGCTGGTGGGCACTTTGCGGCAGACGGGGCTGCTGGTGCAGTGAGGACCCGGAGCAACGGCGACCACTCCTATTTTGATAGCGACCAAGGCATATTGCACTAGCGCTACCAGGCTATTTCTTCCAAAAACACCCTCAAGCAGCGTCAAGAGCCCAGCCCACATGCTCCCGCACCAGCGCGCTGGCATCCTCGGCCCGCGACTGCAGCGCAGCGCGCAACGCCCCATCGCCCGTAGCACGCAGCGCATTGCCCAGCGCCACGGCCACATTGCGCAGCCAGCGCTCGTGGCCGATGCGGCGGATGGGGCCGCCCTCGGTCATGCGCAAAAAGGTGGCTTCGTCCCACGCAAACAGGTGCGCCAGCTGCTGGCCCGACAGGCCCTTGCGCTCGTCAAAATCCGGCAGGCGGCTGACCTGCGCAAACTTGTTCCAGGGGCAAATCAGCTGGCAGTCGTCGCAGCCATAGATGCGGTTGCCCATCAGCGGGCGCAGCTCCACAGGGATGGGCCCGGCGTGTTCGATGGTGAGGTACGAGATGCAGCGCCGCGCGTCAACGCGGTGCGGCGCGACGATGGCCTGTGTGGGGCAGATGTCGATGCACGCGCTGCAGCTGCCGCAGTGTGGGGTGACGGGCTCGCTCTGGGGCAGCGCAATGTCCACATAAATCTCGCCCAGAAAGAACATGGACCCCGCCTCGCGGTTGAGCACCAGCGTGTGCTTGCCGCGCCACCCCTGGCCGCTGCGCGCAGCCAGTTCGGCCTCCAGCACCGGCGCGGAGTCGGTGAACACGCGGTGGCCAAACGGGCCGATGGCCTCGGCGATGCGGTCGCTGAGCTTTTGCAGCCGGGCGCGCAGCACCTTGTGGTAGTCCCGGCCCCGGGCGTAGACGGAGACGATGCCCTCGTGCGGGCGCTGCAGGCGTGAGAGTTCGGCCGCCTGCCAGCCCCCGGGCGCATCCCTGGCCGTATCGCGCGGCAAATAATCCATGCGCGCCGTGATCACACTCACGGTGCCGGGCACCAGCTCGGCCGGGCGCGCGCGCTTCATGCCATGGGATGCCATGTAATGCATGTCACCATGGAACCCCTGCTCCAGCCAGGCCGCAAGACCCGGCTCGGCCGCAGACAAGTCCACCCCCGCCACGCCGATTTGGGAAAATCCCAGCTCGCGGGCCCACTCCTGCATTTGAGGAACGAGTTGACTGTTGCACCACATACCGGCCAGATTGTAGAAAGCGGCACCGATGCTGCGGCCACCCCCCCTGCAGAAACCACGCGCCATTTCACCTGGCACAGCGAGGAAGACACCGCCGCCTTTGCCCAGCGCCTGGCCACCCAGCCCCTGCTGGCCAACGCCTTCGTGACCCTGCACGGCGACCTGGGCGCGGGCAAGACCACCCTGGTGCGCCACCTGCTGCGCGCGCTGGGCGTGCAGGGCCGCATCAAGAGCCCCACTTACGCTGTTGTGGAGCCCCACGAGGCGCCGGGTCTCTCGATCTGGCACTTCGACTTCTACCGTTTTGACGATCCGCGCGAGTGGGAAGACGCCGGTTTCAGGGACATTTTTGCCAACCCCGGTCTCAAGGTGGCAGAATGGCCGGAAAAGGCCGCAGCGCTTACCCCGCTTGCAGACCTTGCTATCCACATTGAAGCAATGGATGACACCGAAAGGAAGGTCACGCTGCATGCCCCCACCGCCACGGGGCGCAGCCTGCTGCAAGCTCTCTGAGACACCGTGAACGAACCCACCCTGCCCGACCGCCACGCCGCTTCCCAGCCATCGCGCCGTGCCGTGCTGCGCGCCAGCAGCCTGGTGCTGCTGCTGGGCGCACAGCAGATTGCACGCGGCGCCACCATCGTGGCCGTGCGCGTCTGGCCCGCACCCGAATACTCGCGGGTGACCATCGAGTCCGATGGCGCGCTGGTGGCCAAGCAGTTCTTCGTGACCTCGCCGCCGCGCCTGGCGGTGGACATCGAGGGCATCGACCTGAGCCCCGAGCTGCGCGAACTGGTGGCCAAGGTCAAACCCGACGACCCCAACATCGCGGGCATCCGCGTGGGCCAGAACGCACCGGGGGTGGTGCGCCTGGTGGTGGACCTCAAGCAGCCCGCCATGCCGCAGGTGTTCACCCTGCCACCCGTCGCCGCCTACCGCCACCGGCTGGTGTTTGACCTGTACCCCGCGGCGCCTGTGGACCCGCTGGAGGCACTGATTGCCGAGCGCCTGCGCGATGCCAGCGGCCCGGCCGCCACACCTGCGCCATCGCCCGCACCCGCCACAGCCCGCGCCGCAGAGCACGACCCGCTGGGCGACCTGATCGCGCAACGCGCCAATGGCCCCGCGCAGTCCGGCACCACAGCCCAGCCGCCCGTGGTGGCCGCAGCACCCGCGCCCAGCGCCGCCCCTGCCGCGCCCTCACGACCTGGCAACCGCCCCACAGCCACCGAGACAGACCGCATCATCATCGTGGCACTCGACCCCGGCCACGGGGGCGAAGACCCCGGCGCCATCGGCCCCTCCGGCACCCGCGAAAAAGACGTGGTGCTGCGCGTGGCCCATCTGCTGCGCGACCGCATCAACGCCACCACCGTGGGTGGCAACCCCATGCGCGCCTACCTCACGCGCGACGGCGACTACTTTGTGCCCCTGGGCACCCGCGTGCAAAAAGCCCGGCGCGTGCAGGCCGACCTGTTCGTCTCCATCCATGCCGACGCCTTCACCACGCCCGAGGCGCGCGGCGCCAGCGTGTTTGCGCTGAGCCAGGGCGGGGCCTCCAGCACGGCCGCCCGCTGGCTGGCCAACAAGGAGAACCAGGCCGACCTGGTGGGCGGCATCAACGTGCAGTCCAAGGACCAGCATGTGCAGCGCGCGCTGCTGGACATGAGCACCACCGCGCAGATCAACGACAGCCTGAAGCTGGGCACCGTGCTGCTGGGCGAGATCGGCAACGTGGGCAAGCTGCACAAACCGCGCGTGGAGCAGGCGGGCTTTGCCGTGCTCAAGGCGCCCGACATCCCGAGCGTGCTGGTCGAAACCGCCTTCATCAGCAACCCCGAAGAAGAAAAGCGCCTGCGCAGCAGCGCCTACCAGGAGCAGCTGGCCGACGCGCTAATGCGCGGCATCACGCGCTACTTCGCCAAGAACCCGCCACTGGCGCGCAGCCGGTCGGTGTAGGCAGGCAGGGACATCGCGCGCGGGACGGCCAGCCCACCTTGCGCGCACTGCCAACTGCAGGCACAGTAGCCTGCATCGGCCGGGCGCGCACCGCGCCTTGGCCAGCAAGGAGAACTGCCATGGCCCTGCCCCACGCCCAATCTGGTCAGATCGTCAGCGTGCGTCCCCTGGGAGCACGACTGACCGACACCGTCACCACCGCCGTCCTCAAAGCCGGCCAGCTCGAAGTCATGCGGGTGGTCCTGCCCGTGGGCAAATCCATGAAAGAACACCAGACGCCCGGCGAGGCCACCGTGCAGTGCATCGAGGGCGTGGTGGAGTTTGCGAGCGAGCTGGGCGTGCAGCAATTGCATCCCGGCGACTTTGTGCACCTGGCACCGCGCGCGCTGCATTCGCTCAAGGCGGTAGAACATGCCTCATTGCTGGTGACGATGTGCCTCAAGCCTGCGGAGAAAACCTGAGGCCTCTTTGGCTGCGTTGGCTTCTTTGCACTCCGGGCCCCGAAGGCCTGAGGGGGTAAAGACCGTGCGGCGCTGAAGGCGGTCAGCGCCCCAGCCGGAACACGCTCACGATCTCTGACAACCGCGCCGCCTGGTGCTTGAGGCTGTCGGCCGCCGCAGCGCTCTGCTCCACCAGGGCCGCATTCTGCTGGGTGACCTGGTCTAGCTGCATCACCGCCTCGCCCACCTGGCTGATGCCGATGGTCTGCTCGCCCGTGGCGCTGGAGATCTCGCCAATCAGGTCGCTCACCCGCTGCACCTGGGCGACGATATCTTCCATACTCTGCCCGGCGTTGCTCACCAGCTGGGTGCCGTTCTCCACCTTCTCCACACTGGCACTGATCAGGGCCTTGATCTCCTTGGCCGCCTCGGCGCTGCGCTGGGCCAGGCTGCGCACCTCGCTGGCCACCA
The DNA here is from genome assembly GCF_001427445.1 of Acidovorax sp. Root568. NCBI lineage: Bacteria > Pseudomonadati > Pseudomonadota > Betaproteobacteria > Burkholderiales > Comamonadaceae > Acidovorax > Acidovorax sp. Root568. The sequence goes on from NZ_LMGP01000002.1 coordinate 168,349, forward strand.
CGGCAAAGCCACGGCCCTGTTCACCGGCGCGTGCGGCCTCCACCGCCGCGTTCAGCGCCAGGATGTTGGTCTGGAACGCGATGCCATCAATCACGCTGATGATGTCGGTGATCTTGCGGGACGCGGCCGAGATGTCCTGCATGGTGGTCACCACCTGGCCCACCACCTCGCCGCCCTTGACCGCCGCCTGCGATGCCGAGCCGGCCAGCGTGGCCGCCTTGCGCGCGGTGTCGGCGTTGTTCTTCACGGTGCTGGTGATCTCTTCCATGGAGGCGGCCGTTTCCTCCAGGTTGCTGGCCTGTTCCTCGGTGCGCTGGCTCAGGTCGGCATTGCCCATGGCGATCTCGCTGGAGCCCGTGGCAATGCTGTCGCTGCTGTGCCGCACGTCGCCCACGATGCGCACCAGCGAGGTCTGCATGCCCTGCATGGCACGCATCATCTCGGCCACCTCACCACGCCCTTGCACCTCGATGGGTTGGGACAGGTCACCCTCGCCAATGCGCTGCGCCACCGCGCTCACCGCCCCCAGGGAGCGGCGGATGCGCTGCACCACCACCCACGACAGCACCACGAGCAGCGCCAGCCCTGCCACACCCGCCACCAGCACGGTCATGCGGTAGGACTGGATAAGCTCTGCCGCCTCGGCCGCCTGCTCGGCCGAGCGGCGCACCTGGTAATCCACCATCTTGTCGGCCACGGCGTTGTATTTGTCCAGCACTGGCGCAAACGTGCCCAGCGCATAGGCGCGCGCCTGGGCCATGTCACCCGCCTTTTTCAGCTCCAGCGACTTGTCGCGCGACTCCAGGTACGACTTGCGGATGGTGGCCAGCTCTTCCTGGATGCGCAGGCCCTCCGGGCTGTTTTCCAGCTCGGTATAGCGCTTTTGCACCTTGCTGGTGTCGGCGGTGGTGGCGGCCACTGCCTCCTTGAAATAGTTCTGGAGGTCATCGCCCTCGGTCTGAGCGATGGAGAACACACGCGTGGAATTGACGGCGATGTTGCTGCGCCAGCGCAGCGCCAGTTGCAGTCGCTCCACCTGCTCGGTGGCCAGCTGATCCACGGTAGCCCCCAGGCGCTGCACACGCACCAGGCTCAGCGCCAGGACGACCACCAGCGCCAGCACCGCCACGCCCACAATCAACCCGATCTGCTGCGCCACCGTCAGCTGGGTGCCCACGCCGCCCCGGCCGGCTTGCTGGATGTGCTGGGTCATCGCGTGTCCTTGTGTAAGTTTTGTATGACAAGGAAATGATCTGCCTGCGCAACCCGGTTGGCAACAGCGACAGGCGCAGGGAAACCCTTAGTTCCTCCTGTGCCGCCTGTCCTACACCCAGCACCCTTGCCTGCCTACAGCCACCGCGCGGCCGGGCAGCGACAGTAGAGGCACAGGTCGAGCTTCAGCCGCTACCGCGGTTTGGGGACCACGGCCTGACTCCACAACCATCAAGGAATCTCGCCATGAACATCCGTCACATTCTTCTTGCGACTACCTGCACTGCGGCCCTGGCACTGGGTGGTTGTGCATCCAACCCCACCAACGCCCAGGTCGGCACTGGCGTCGGCGCCGTGGTCGGCGGCGTTGCCGGTAACGCCATCTTCGGCGGCCCTGTGGGCACCATCGGCGGTGCCGCTGCCGGCGCCCTCATCGGCCATGAAGTGGGCGAAGACCGCGACCAACGCCGCCCTTACCGCCGTTAAGCCTCTGGGACTTCCCTCCCCGCCCAGAGCGCTGATCTGGGCATAAAAAGAGCGACAGGCGCATGTAAAACATGCGCCTGTCGCTCTTTTATTTGTAGCAAATTCGCAGTCTGTCAGGCTGTGCGGGCCTGGCGCCCGGCGCGCCAGGCGCCAAAGATGGCGATCAGGCCCGGCACAAAAATCATCGCCCAGATGATCTTGTCCAGGTTCTCCTTGACCCACGCAAAGTTGCCGAAGAAGTACCCGGCCGTGGCAATGCCCAGCACCCACAGCAGCGCCCCGCCCACGTTGTAGGCGGTGAACTTGGCGCGATTCATTTCCGCCACGCCCGCCACGAAGGGCGCAAACGTGCGGATGAAGGGCATGAAACGCGCAATCACGATGGTGATGCCACCGTAGCGCTCGTAAAACTCATGCGCCTGGTTGAACGCCCGGCGGTTGAACCAGCGCGAATCCTCCCACTGGAACACCTTGGGGCCAAAGTAGCGGCCGATGGAGTAGTTGCACTGGTCGCCCAAGATGGCCGCCGCCAGCAGCACCGCGCACGCCAGCGGAAAGCTCATCATGCCGGCACCACACAGCGCGCCCACGATGAACAGCAGCGAGTCGCCCGGCAAAAAAGGCATCACCACCAGGCCTGTTTCGACAAACACAATGGCAAACAGCAGGGCGTACACCCACATGCCATAGGCCTGCACAAACGCCTCCAGATACTTGTCCACATGCAGGATGAAGTCGATGAGAAAAGTGACAAGTTCCATAAAAAGACGGGCCCGGGCGCGGCGCGGAAAAAAGGTGGGCGCATTATCCCCATCACACCCCACCCCAGCCCGATACCCCTGCGCAGCCCCCGCCCTAAAATCCGGTGGGTGAACGACACCACCCCCTTCCTCGCAGCGGCGCAGCCCGCCTCCAGCACCCCCACCGCCACGCGCCGCCCCATCCGAGATCTGCCCGATGAACTCATCAGCCAGATTGCTGCGGGTGAAGTGGTGGAGCGCCCCGCTTCGGTGGTGCGCGAGCTGGTGGACAACGCGCTCGATGCGGGTGCTACGCAGATCACCGTGCGCCTGTCGGCCGGTGGCGTGCGGCTGATCACCGTGGAGGACGATGGCGGCGGCATCCCGCAAGAAGAGCTGCCCGTAGCCCTGCGCCGCCACGCCACCAGCAAGATCACCAACCTGAACGACCTGGAGACCGTGGCCACCATGGGCTTTCGGGGCGAGGCACTGGCAGCGATTGCGTCGGTGTCGGAGATGGCCCTGCTCTCCCGCCCGGCCGCGCAGGCCAGCGCCTTCTTGCTGGATGCCCGCAGTGGTGAGCTGCGCCCCGCCGCGCGCAGCACCGGCACCACGGTGGAGGTGAAGGAACTGTTCTTCTCCACCCCCGCGCGCCGCAAGTTCTTGAAGACCGACGCCACCGAGCTGGCGCACTGCATTGAATCGGTGCGCCGCCACGCACTGGCGCGGCCCGATGTGGGCTTTGCCATCTGGCACGAAGGCAAGCTGGTGGAGCAGTGGCGCGCGACCTTCGTGCCCGGCCAGGATGCCCATGACGCGCTAGCCCGCCGCCTGTCGGACGTGCTGGGCGAAGACTTCGTCACCCAGTCGGTCGCCGTGCAGCACCGCGTGGGCCCGGTCACCGTCACCGGCCGCGCAGGCCTGCCCGACGCGGCGCGCTCGCGGCCCGACCACCAGTATTGCTACGTCAACGGCCGCTTCGTGCGCGACAAGGTCCTCACGCACGCGGCCCGCAGCGCCTACGAGGACGTGCTGCACGGCCACAAGCAGCCCATTTATGCGCTGTATGTCGAGATCGACCCGGCGCGTGTGGACGTGAACGTGCACCCCACCAAGATCGAGGTGCGCTTTCGCGACAGCCGCGAGGTGCACCAGGCCGTGCGCCATGCGGTGGAAAACGCGCTGGCTGCGCCACGGGCTGCCGCATTGGCAGCGGCTGCGGCGGCACCCAACCCCTCCGCAGCCGGTGATGGGGAGCATTTCAAGCCCCAGACGCCCCAAGCGCCGGTGTGGAATGCCCAGGCCGCTATCAAATTTGAAGAACGTGGTCACCGTGTGGAAGACCTGCAGGCTCTGTGGGGGTCGCGCAGTGCGACGCCTGCCGGCCCCGTGGCAGACCCCGCATCGGGCGAGGCCGTGGGCGGTTTGTGGGCGCCCTCAGCCCAGGCAGATGCGCCCGCAGCATGGGCAACGCCTGCCGCATCCCATGCATCTGACACGCCCTGGGACGGTGCGCCCTCCGCACAGACGGCCGCTCCGGTTGCAGGCACCCCCACCGAGCCCCCGGCCAGCAACCCACCCACGGCCTGGCCTGTGGGCCGCGATGGCAACGAAACCGCCTGGCCCCTGGGCAAGGCCGTGGCCCAGTTGCACGGCGTGTACATCCTGGCCGAAAATGCCCAGGGCATGGTGGTGGTGGACATGCATGCCGCCCACGAGCGCATCGTCTACGAACGCCTGAAGGCCCAGGTGGACAGCGGCGCGCGCATTGCCAGCCAACCCTTGCTGATCCCCGCCACCTTCGCCGCCACGCCGCAGGAAGTCGCCACGGCCGAAGAGTCTGCCGACGTGCTGGCCACGCTAGGCCTGGAGGTGGTGCCCTTCTCGCCCAAGACGCTGGCCGTGCGCGCCGTGCCCACCACGTTGGCGCAGGGCGACCCGGTGGAGCTGGCCCGCAGCGTGCTGGCCGAGCTGGCCGCCCACGACGCCACCACCGTGGTGCAACGCGCCCGCAATGAAATCCTGGGCACCATGGCCTGCCACGGTGCCGTGCGGGCCAACCGCAAGCTCACCATCGACGAGATGAACGCCCTGCTGCGCCAGATGGAAACCACCGACCGCTCCGACCAGTGCAACCACGGCCGCCCCACCTGGCGGCAGCTGAGCATGAAGGAGCTGGATGCGCTGTTCCTGCGCGGACGGTAGCGGCGGGCACCTCCCCGCCCGCGACATAGCCAGAGCCTTTTTCTCCAGCCATTGCCCACCGCCCTCCATGACCCAGCACCGCTACCACCGTACCACCCACGCCACCGCATCGCGCATGCTGGCAGCCACCACCACCCTGTGCGTGGCCTGGTCCGCCCACGCCGGGCGCCCTCTGTCCGTGGACGATGCAGGCGTTGACGAGGTGGGCCATGGTCACGTCGAAGTGTGGTGGGAGGGCCAGCGCGGCCAGCCTGGCACGGTGTACATGGCCCCTGCCTTCACCCCCATGGCAGGACTGGAGCTGGGCGCCGTGCTGGCGCGTGACCGCAACGAACGCCACACCTTGCAAGGCGTGCAGGCCAAGTGGCTGTGGAGCCCCGCGCAAGAGCAGGGCTGCAACGCAGGCAGCAGTGCCGGTGTCGTGCACCGGCGCCAGAGTACCGGGCAAAGCGCGGGCAGCGTGGTGGCGCTCAACCTCATCGGCACATGCGCCGCGACCTGGGGCGTGGTCAACGCCAACCTGGGCAGCCAGCGCGAGCGCGGCCAGTCCTGGCGCGCCACCTGGGGCGCCTCGGTGGAACGCAGCTGGGGTGCCATCACGCCGCACCTGGAGGCCTTTGACACCCAAGGCAGCGCCCCCGCCTTTCAGACGGGTGCACGGTGGGAGTGGGCGCCTGGCAAGCAGCTCGACGCTACCGTGGGCCGCCAGCAAGGTCGCACCTTGTTGAGCCTGGGGTTTGCGCTGGGGTTCTGACCCGACGCAGCGCCGCATAAAACCGCAGCTACTGCCGCCCCGCCCAGCATCCTCTTGCCCCCACCGGCAAAGAGCAGGGGGACAAGCCGCTCAGGGCAAGGCGCGCGCCGCTGCGGACACGTCGCATTGCAGCGCTACCGGAGGCGTCGCCACGGTAATGGAAGCACCTGGCCACGCCGGCAGCAAGGACCACTCCAGCGTGTAGTAGTTGCTGCCCATGTACCTGAAGTGCTCGGCGCGCGGCGGCACACTGGAGCTGGCCTGCACCAAGGACCAGCCCTCCGGCGGGGGTAGCACCGTCTCGTCGGTGCATCGCAGGGCCACGCGGAGCACGGCAGGCCCCGGTGCACTGATCTGTAGCGCAATACCCTCGCGGTGCGTGGCTGGCGCAAACGTCATGTAGTCCAGCCGTTCTTCGGTAAAGACATTGCCACCTTCGCGGCCGTTGACGCGCAAAGGCAGCGGCGCGAAGGCATACACCGCCGCACCGGGCAGCGCGGCCACGGGCGCAAGCCCTTGGGTAAATGCCGACTGCACCGCCTGGGCCTGGGGTTCGATCAGGTATTGCGTGACCAAAGCGCCCCCCGCAGCGGCCTGGCACCTGGCGTCGAACTGGCGGTTCGTCATATCGCGCACCAGCATCCAGTACAGGCCCCGAAGCTGGCTCTGACAAAGGGCTTCGGATTCCACATAGTCCTGCATGGCGCGCAGGTACCTGAAGCTGAAGGATGGCGCCCAGCGCTGTGGCCCCCCGATGCGCGGAAAGAACGACACGTTGGCCCCGAGGTCCAGCTTGCCCAGCGCCTCAAACTGCCGGTACAGCGCCCATTGCCCGCCCAACGCCATAGCGCCAACGGCGGCCATCACCGCAAGCCAGGCCGCCGCGCTGCGAGCCCAGCGCGCACTGGCGCCAGCCCAGCCGTAGGCCGCCAACAAAGCCATCCAGGGCTGGATCACGTCCAGGTACCAGAACGCGCCAAAGGGCAGCAGCAGCATGGCCATACCCCACCACACCAGCACCGCCGCAGCCACCCAGCGCATGGAGGAAGACCGGGCGGCCCGAACCAGCCCCAGCAACACTCCCACCAGCAACACTCCCAGCAGCACAGCGGCGGCGGCGGCCACCATGGGCAAGGCAGGCTCAATGCCCGCGACCATGTGGTAGGGCATGGCCAGTGCATCCCACCATTTGCCCGGACTCACCAGCCGGCCAGCGAGCGCCGGCCAGCCCGCCTCGGACGGTGGCGGCGGAGCCGCCACCACACGCTCGATGCTCCACGGCTTGGCCCACAACGCCCACCAGGCCGTCAGGACCAGCACCACGCCGATGCCAGCCCAAGTGCCGCGCTGGCGCAGCACGGATGGATGAACCACTGCAAACAGTCCCATGACCACCGCCAGCAAAGCCGCCGAGGGGTGAACCTGCAGCAGTACGAACATCGCCAGCACCAGCGCAAACCAACCTGTGTCCGGCCGGTGCAAGGCACGTACCCACAGCGCCAGTACCAGGCTGGACAGCCCCATCACCAGCGCCGGATTCCAGGCACTGTGGGTGTATACGCTGCCAAAGATGGGCATGCACAGCGCTACATAGGCCAACGCAACGCGGCTTCCCAGGTGCGTGCGGAGCATGGTCCATGCCCAGCCGATGCAGGCCACGTTGAAGAACCCGAAGGCGGCAAAGATGCTGACCTCGCTGTCCACCACCAGCAGGGGCAGGCCCAGCAGGTAATAAAACCCCGGGGGAAGAAAAAACCGACCGTTGAACGGGGTGCTGCTCTGGGGCCACTGGCCGCGGTGCAACCACTGGCGCACTGTGTCCACGTCGCGAATCTGGTCGGGGCCATGGAAAGTGAGGTCGCAGTAATACAGCTGCAGGAAACCGAATCCCAGCAACAGCAGCACGGCCAACCAGTCGCAGGGCTGTGCGCGCTGCACCGGGGAGGAAGCAGAGGGTGCGGTCATGGAAGAGAAAATCGACTTGGTGGGCTGACGCCGCAGCTGACGTGCCGGGAACGCGCTGGCGGAAATATGGGCGAACAACCTGAAAATGCGAAGTCCCGCATAAGGCGCGCCAAATCGGGAAGAATACAACGCAAAACTCGGCGATAGCGCCAGCCCCCTGCAGCAGCGTTGGTCTTATGCAAATGGGTCCCACGCATTGGCTGCCAGGGACTACCTCACTGAACACACGAAAAATCTCGATCTTGAAAACTGCAATCACATCCCTCATCCGCAGATTGGTAGGCACGCCGGGCCTTGACAGCCGGCTAGCAAGTATTGAACTGGCTCTTCAACAAAAAAAGAAGTACCCGTAGCACCCGCAGCACGTTCGCTCTGCGGATCCATGACCGAGGTGCGCAAAACCGTTGCAGACAATTTCATTGCGGGCCACGGGTTGGAAATCGGTGCCTTCGCTTCGCCCCTGCCAGTGCCCGACGCGGCTCGCGTAACTTATGTGGACAAATACAACCTGGAAGACTTGGACGCGAATCACAAGGTTGCTGGCTTATCGCTGGGGGATTTTGGGGTCGATCTGAGCACCGTGATCCGCCCGGACATCGTGGACGATGGCGAATGCCTTGCGAAAGTGGGGGACTACTCACAGGACTTCGTGATTGCCAACCATGTCCTGGAGCATTTTGAAGATCCGATAAGGGGCTTTCGCAACATGCTCAGAGTGTTGAAACACGGAGGCATCCTGTATTTGAGCCTGCCCGAAATGCGGCATAGCTTTGACAGCGTCCGACAACCCACGCCCTTTGAGCACCTTCAACGAGACTATGAGGAGGGGCCTGCCTGGTCGCGGGATTCGGCCTATGCCGAGTTTGCAAAGATCTTTGCGGCCAACGGAATGGACAAAGGGCTTTTCCCACGCCACAGCGGCGCGGCGCTAAAGCAGTTCGAAAATGAAGTAGCCCAGGAATTGAATGCAGCCGACTACAGCATTCACTTTCACGCCTGGACCATGGAGGGCATGGTGGACATGTTCTCCAGGATCAAGCCCCTGTACCGCCTCGCTTACGAGACACGGCTGATTCTGAAAAACAAGGAAGAAGTGATCTTCATCTTTGAAAAAGCGGTGCCTCATATTGCGTAGATTTCAGGCACAGGCTCTTTCATTCTTTCGCCGCCCATAAAAGAAAGCGCCTCTCGGCGCTTTCCTGCGGGTAGCTCTTGGGGATTGCAGCCGGGCGGTGCGCCCCCGGGCGAGGGTGTCACTGATCCCGCGCAGCCTTGGCGGTGTCGGTAAAGTCGCTGAACACGCCGTCCACACCCAGGTTGAAGAACAACTTGTACTCGGCCTTGGGGTCGCCCTTGAAGTCCGAGGCCAGGCGCTTGGCTTCGTTGCGGAAGGTGTAGGCGTGCACGAAAAGGCCTTCGGCGTGGGCGTTCTTCACCACGTCGGTGGGCGCCATCATCACGCGGTCGCGCTCGTCGATCTTGCCGTCGCCATTCAGGTCGTCGGGCTTGCCGTCCTTGTTGGCATCCACTTGCTTGGAGGGGATCAGGTACGGCTTCCAGGGGCCAATGCCGTCGGCATAGGTCTTGACTTCCTTGAGGCCTGCGGGGGTCAGCAGGCTGGCGAAGGTGCGCGAGTCACCGGCCACGGCAAAGTCATAGGGCTTGTCGTATGGGGCCACCAGCGACATGGTGCCATCGGGGTTCACATCGTCTGCGTCCACCAGCTGCACCAGGCGCACCTGGGTCTTGGTGCGCAGGTACTTGAGGTTGGAAACCTCGAACGACTGGATGATGACGGGCGAGCTCTTGGAGGTGTAGCCGTACTTGGCCAGGATGGCCAGCAGGCGGTCTTCCAGCGGCAGGCCTTGCTTGACGTGGTAGGTGGGGTGCTTGGTTTCGGGGTACACGCCCACGGTGCGGCCCGCCTTGGCGCCTTCGGTCTTGGCCAGGTCCAGCACTTCTTCAAAAGTGGGGATCTGGAACTTGCCGTTGTACGACTGGTCGCGGTCGGACAGGGGCTGGATGGCGCGCAGGGTCTTGAGTTCGGCCAGGGTGAAGTCGGTGACAAACCAGCCTTCTTCCTCTACGCCATCGACCACTTTCTTGGTCTTGCGGCTGGCGAATTCGGGGCGGGTGGAGACATCGGTGGTGCCGGTGATGTTGGGCTCGTGGCGGGCGACCAGCACACCATCCTTGGTGGCCACCAGATCGGGCTCGATGAAGTCGGCGCCCATGTCGATGGCCAGCTTGTAGCCTTCCAGCGTGTGGTCGGGCCGGTAGCCCGCCGTGCCCCGGTGGCCGATCACCAGGGGCTTGTCGCCGTTCAGGGTGGGGTACGGATAGTTGTCGCTGCCGCCGCAGGCTGCCAGCGTGGCCACCATGGCCAGCGCGCCCCATTTCACACCAGGGATGTGCATGCTCTTCTCCTCACTATGTTGTTGGTAGAACCGCCGAACTGTGGGGTCGGCATGTGACAAGACCATGACGTCCTTTTGGCAAACGCATGACGGTCGCACCACACATCAACCGCACCAATATGTGGCGAATATCTCGGCCACATTCCCCACCATTGTGCATAGGCATCGGCATGAACGTATAACTTTTGAACATAATTCGATGTTGCAGTGCGCCAAACCGGTGCGTTAGCGATCTTTGACGTTGTTGACCTTTTGATGCTGAAAGCCTTTTGAACCATGAAACACGCGACCGCCGAGAGCTTCCTTTCCCACGTGGCGCTCCGCAACCCCGGCCAGCCGGAATTCCTGCAAGCCGTCACCGAAGTGATGGAAAGCCTCTGGCCGTTCATCGCGCAGCACCCGCGCTATGCCGAGCATGGTCTGCTGGAGCGGCTGGTGGAGCCCGAGCGCATCGTGATGTTCCGTGTGTCCTGGGTGGACGACCATGGCGGCGTGCAGGTCAACCGGGGCTACCGCATCCAGCACAGCATGGCGATTGGCCCGTACAAAGGCGGCCTGCGTTTTCATCCGTCAGTCAACCTGTCGGTGCTCAAGTTCCTGGCGTTTGAGCAGACCTTCAAGAACGCACTGACCACGCTGCCCATGGGTGGTGGCAAGGGCGGTTCCGACTTCGACCCCAAGGGCAAGAGCCCTGGCGAAGTCATGCGCTTTTGCCAGGCGTTCGTGACCGAGCTGTACCGCCATGTGGGCCCCGACACCGATGTGCCCGCCGGCGACATCGGCGTGGGCGGCCGCGAGGTGGGCTTCATGGCGGGTATGTACAAAAAGCTGGCCAACAACGCGGCCAGCGTGTTCACCGGCAAGGGCCTGTCGTTCGGCGGCTCGCTGATCCGCCCTGAAGCCACAGGCTACGGCACGGTGTACTTTGCGCAGGAAATGCTCAAGACCCGAGGCCGTTCGTTCGACGGCCTGCGCGTGTCGGTGTCCGGCTCGGGCAACGTGGCGCAATACGCCGTGCAAAAGGCGATGGAGCTGGGCGCCAAGGTGGTGACGGTGTCGGACTCCAGCGGCACCGTGGTGGACGAGGATGGCTTCACCCCCGAAAAGCTCGCCATCCTGATGGATGTGAAGAACCACCTCTACGGCCGCGTGAGCGACTACGCCGCCCGCACGGGTGTGAAGTTTGAAGCCGGTGTCCGCCCCTGGCATGTGAAGGTGGACGTGGCCCTGCCCTGCGCCACGCAAAACGAGCTGGACGAGAACGACGCGAAAACGCTGATCCAGAACGGCGTGCTCTGCGTGGCCGAGGGCGCCAACATGCCCTCGACCATCGAGGCCGCCAAGGCCTTTGAGGCCGCAGGCGCGCTGTACGCCCCCGGCAAGGCCAGCAACGCAGGCGGCGTGGCCACATCCGGCCTGGAGATGAGCCAGAACGCCGCCCGCCTGTCCTGGCCCCGCGAGGAGGTGGACGCCCGACTGCTGCAGATCATGCAGGGCATCCACGCAGCCTGCCTGCACTACGGCAAGCGCGCCGATGGCAGCGTGAGCTACATCGACGGCGCCAACATCGCCGGCTTTGTGAAGGTGGCCGACGCCATGCTGGCGCAGGGCGTGGTGTAAGGGGAAGGGCCGGGCCTTGGAACGTGTTTGCGTTCCAAGATCCTGTTCACGCAGCAAATCACTGGGGCTTCGTCCCCTTTGTTTTTGGCGCGCAGCGCAGTGCAGGCTATGCTGCACTTGAAAACCAATACGCACACTTTCGGGAGTCCGCCGTGGAAATCTTCAGCTTCTTGAACGTCATGGTCGAAAAGGGAGGCTCGGACCTCTTTTTCAGTGTCGGTGCGCCGGTCAATCTCAAGATCGAAGGGGTCACACACCCGTTGAAGATGCCCGCCTTGTTGCCCGGCCAGGTCAAGCAGCTGGCCTGCGCGGTGATGAACGAAAAGCAGATCGGCGAGTTCGAGGCCAAGCAGGAGATGAACCTGTCGATCTCGGCGGAGAACCTGGGGCGCTTTCGGGTCAATGTATTCGTGCAGCGCGGCGAAACTGGCATGGTGGTGCGCTACATCAAGAACAAGATCCCGCCGCTGGCCGCGCTGGGCCTGCCCCCGGTGCTGGAAAAGCTGGTGCTGCGCAAGCGCGGCCTGGTGCTGGTGACCGGGGCCACGGGCTCGGGCAAATCGACCACGCTGGCGTCGATGATCAACTACCGTAACGAGAACGTCACGGGCCACATCCTCACCATCGAAGACCCGCTGGAGTTTTTGCACGCGCACAAGCGCTCGGTGGTGGACCAGCGCGAGGTGGGCATCGACACGCAGTCGTACGAAGAGGCCCTGAAGAACGCGCTGCGCGAGGCGCCGGACGTGATCATGATCGGCGAGATCCGCGACCGCAACACCATGAAGCAGGCCATTGCCTATGCCGAGACCGGCCACCTGTGCCTGTCCACGCTGCACGCCAACAACGCCAACCAGGCCATGGAGCGGGTCATCAATTTCTTCCCCGAAGACGCCCACCACCAGCTGCTGATGGACCTGAGCCTGAACCTGGCCGGCGTGATCTCGCAGCGCCTGATCCCCGGCCTGCACGAAAAGCTGGTGCCTGCGGTGGAGGTCATGCTCAACTCGCCCTACATCGCCGACCTGATCGCCAAGGGCGAGTTTTCGGGCATCAAGGAGGCCATGGGCCACAGCACCGAGATAGGCATGTGCACCTTTGACCAGGCGCTGTACCAGCTCTACACCGACGGCCGTATCTCGTTGGACGAGGCCCTGCACAACGCGGACTCGCGCACCGACCTGGCGCTGCGCGTGCGCCTGGCGGCCGGCGTGACCACGCAGGATGCAGGAGAGCTTTCCATCGATACCTCCTCGCCCATGCAGTCGGCCTCGCGGCTGTCGTGAACGGCGTGCTAGCGCCAGGGGTATCGTCTGCTCTACCACTGCAAGCCACCGGCTCCCGTGCTTGATCCTCACCGAACTTTTGTACCTGCGCCAGAATCAGTCGGACGATGAAACGAATCCCTCTTCTTGCATCCCTGGGGCTGGTGGTGGCCGTGAGCGTGGGTTGCGCCACCCTTGACGCCAAGCAGCGCGAATGGATCTTCCAGCCCAGCGACCGCAGCTGGGGCGGCGCGCCGTCCACCGAAGGCATGCAGGACGTCTGGATCGAGTTCGCCTCCGACGCCAGCGGCAAGGCCGAGCGCCTGCACGGGCTGTGGCTGCCCCACACCCAGGCCGGCGCGCCGGTGCTGCTGTACCTGCACGGCGCGCGCTGGAACGTGGCGGGCTCGTCAGGCCGCATCCGGCGCATGCAGGAGCTGGGCTTTTCGGTGCTGGCCATCGACTACCGGGGCTTTGGGCGCAGCAGCGCAGGCCTGCCTTCCGAGGCCACCGCGGCCGAGGACGCCCGCGCCGCCTGGAACTGGCTGGCCGAGCAGCACCCGGACAAGCCGCGCTACATCTTCGGCCACTCGCTGGGCGGCGCCATTGCGATCGATCTGGCGCGCCAGGTGCCGGATGAAAAGGGCACCATCGTCGAAGGCACCTTCACCAGCATCCCCGACGTGGTCAGCACCTTCAAGTGGGGCTGGCTGCCGGTGTCGCCCCTTATCACTCAGCGGTTCGAATCCATCCGCAAGGTGGCCGAGATCGGCTCGCCGCTGCTGGTGGTGCATGGCAGCGACGACAGCCTGATCCGCCCCACGCTGGGCCGCCAGCTGTACGAGGCAGCGCGGGAGCCCAAGCAGTTTGTGCTGGTAGAGGGCGGCTCGCACCACAACACCAACTCTGTGGGCCAACGACAGTACCGCGAGGCCGTGGCCTCGCTGTTTCACCTGAAGTAAGCGCAGCGGCTCGCCGCGACGAGTCAGCCGCGCTGTCTCAGCGGCGCACCGCCTGCGCCAGTGCCGCCCAGGCCTTGAGAGTGAGCGGGTGGGTAAAGCCTGCCCCCGCCACGGGGTGCGACGACAGTTTGATCACCACCATCTCGGCAGCCGGGTTCACATGGATGAACTGGCCGTGGATGCCGGCGGCCTCATAAGCCCCATCGGCGTTGTGCAGCACCCACCACTGGTTGCGGTAGCTGTAGCCCGGCCGAAAGGCCATGCCCCCCATCTTGAACTTCTCTCGGTCGCCGCCCTTGGCGGTGTCGTCGATCACGGCCTTGTCAAAAATCTTCTGGCCGTTGAAGCTGCCGCCCAGGCGCAGCATCTCGCCAAACCGCGCCAGGTCGCGCGCCGTGGCGTTGAGGCCTGCGCCCTGCAGGGGCGTGCCCACGCTGTCCACCATCACATGGGCGTCTTCCTCGGTGCCCAGCTTTTGCCAGATGTTGTCGCTCATGAGCTCGGCCCAGTGTTTGCCGGTAGCGCGCGACACGATCCAGCCCAGCACCTCAGAATGCACGGTGCGGTATACAAAACCTGCGCCGTGTTCGCCTTCCTTCTTGAGCGTCTTGAGGAAGTCGTAGACATTGGTCGGCCCCTGGTAACCGGGCGGACGCGGCAGCAGGCCGCTGGACCAGCTGTAGCCAAAAATCTCGGTGGTGGGGTCGGTGTAGACCTCGCGGAAGCGCACGGCGCCCGTCATGTCCATCACATCGCGCACCTTCATGTCGCCCCAGGCCGATTCGGCCAGCTCCGGCACGTACTTGGTCACCAGCGCCTCGGGGTCGATCTTGCCCTCGTGCGCCAGCTGCGCCGCCATGAGCCCGGTGAACGACTTGGTGACCGAGAACAGCAGATGCGGCGAGTAGGGCTTCATCTGGTTGTCGTAGCGCTCGTACACCACGCGGCCCTTGTGCATCACCACCAGTGCATCGGTGTAGGTGCGGGTGAACCATTGGTCCACCGTGATGGGCTGGCCCTTGTCGTCATCGAATGCCACTGCGCCCAATGGTCGCGGGTCGACCGGTAACGCAGATGGTGCGGCACCGCCCCGGCGGATATTGCGTGTGGGCTGCAGCTCGCGCAGGTGCTGCACGGCCCAGCGCAGCTGCGGGTATTTGTACGAGTTGCTCAGGTCCACACGCTGCGCCCCTTCGGGTGGAAAGGTGCTCATGTAGCCCAGCTTGTCCAGCGTCACGGTCTCGGGCGCCGGTAGCGCTGGGGCCTGCGCCTGGGCTGGGGCCGCAAAGGCAACACCCAATGCCGCCGCAGCGCAGGCTGCCCGCCACAGCGCGGCGGGGAATTCGCCAGAACGCCGGGGCTGCGCAGGATGCGCAGGGTGAGCGGTTTGCGCCGCAGAGGCGCTGTGAGTCTTGTCCATGGCTTGTCTCCTTGTGGTGTTATGTTGTGTTGTGTTGCTTGGTGCAGCATCCGGGCGAAGCGTCCCTCAGAACAGCGTCCAAGGCATGACGGGCTGCCAGCCACCGCCCACCATGGTGCTGCGCCCCGCGCAAGGCAGGATGTCACCCGCGCGACCTTTGTCATACATAAATTTGCGCAAGTTCTCACCGCCTGGGTCCACCGCCCTGCCTGCGGCGAGCCCACCCCTTCTGGTACGCTCAGACAGATATGTCTGCCCCCTCCGCCACCGCAGCGTCTGCGGCCGCCCCTGCCTCTGTCCAACCCGGCCTGGCCATTCTGGTGCTGGCCCTGTTGCTGTCCATCCAGCCCGTCACCACCGACCTGTACTTGCCCGCGCTGCCCGCGCTCACCCGCAGCCTGGGTGCGCCCATGGCGGCGGCGCAGCTCACGCTCAGCGGGCTGCTGCTGGCGTTTGGTTGTTCGCAGATGGTGTGGGGTCCTCTGTCTGACCGCTTTGGCCGCCGCCCCATCCTGCTGGCGGGCCTGACCATCTACACCGTGGCCTCGCTGGGCAGTGCCTTTGCGCCGACCATGGGTCTGCTCATTCTGTGGCGCATCGCCCAGGGGGCTGCCATGGGGGCCGTGGTGATGTGCGCGCGCGCCATCGTGCGCGACCTGTACACCCCGCTGGAGGGCGCCCGCGCCATGTCCAAGGCGCTTACTGGGCTGGGTATCGTGGCCTGCATCTGCGCGCCCATGGGTGGCCTGCTGAGCGAATGGCTGGGCTGGCGTGCTGCACTGCTGGCACTCACGGTGTACGCCGTGGTCACGCTGGCGCTGGTGGCCTTGCGCTTGCCCGAGACCCTGGCCCACCGCAACCCCCAAGCGCTGCAGCCCCGTGCGCTGGTGGGCACCTGGCAACAGGTGTTGCGCAGCCCCACCTTCTGGGCGTTTTCGCTGCAGACCACGGCCACCTATGGCGGGCTGTTCACCTTTCTGGCGTCGTCCTCGTTCGTCTACATCGACGTGCTGGGCCTCACGCGCACCATGTATGGCTGGGTCATGGCGTCTGCCTGCGTGGCCTACTTCGCAGGCACCTTCGTGTGCCGCGCTCTGCTGGCACGGTTTGGCCTGCAGCGCACGGTGGCCATTGCCGGGGCCTTGAGCGCCAGCGGCGGCACGCTGATGGCGCTGGTGGCCTGGATGGGCTGGCACCACCCCTGGGCACTGACGCTACCGTTCTACCTGTTCATGGTGGCGCACGGCATCCACCAGCCCTGCGGGCAAAGTGGCGCCGTAGGACCTTTCCCCAAGGCGGCAGGCGTCGCATCCGCACTCAACGGTTTCATGATGATGCTGGCGGCCTTTGCCATTGGCGGCTGGCTGGGCCTGCGGCTCGATGGCACGGTGTGGCCTCTGGTTAAGGGGATCTGGTTCTGGTCGGTGGTGCTGGCCGTGATCTCGTGGACGCTGGTGCAGAAGTTTGGAGCGCCCCGTGAGCACGCCTGACACCCTCCCCACCATCGCTCTGGCGGGCCCCACGGCGTCGGGCAAGACCGCCGGCGCACTGGCGCTGGCCGCCGTGCTGGGCAAACAGGGCCGGCCGGTCGAGATCATCAGCGTGGACTCGGCCCTGGTGTACCGGGGCATGGACATTGGCACCGCCAAGCCCACGCCCGACGAGCGCGCCGCCGTGCCGCACCACCTCATCGACATCCGCGATCCGCTGCAGGCCTACAGCGCCGCCGAGTTTGTGCAGGACGCCACCCGGCTCATCGTCGAGATCCGCGCGCGCGGCGCACTGCCATTGCTGGTGGGCGGCACCATGCTGTACTTCAAGGCCCTGTTTGATGGCATTGACGACATGCCCGCCGCCGACCCCGAGGTGCGCGCCAAGATCGAAGCCCAGGCGGCCGAGCAGGGCTGGCCTGCCCTGCATGCCGAGCTGGCGCGTGTGGACCCAGTGACGGCCGCGCGCCTGGCCCCCGGCGACAGCCAGCGCATTCAACGTGCGCTGGAGGTTTGGCATGTCTCGGGCCAGCCGTTGTCGAGCTTTCACACTATCAAAAAAGTAGCAGACAACACAAACAACACCGGCGCCAGTGCGCTTTTTTCCTTAGAACCCGACAACCGGGCCTGGCTGCATGAGCGCATCGCCCAGCGTTTCGACACCATGCTGGCCGGAGGATTCATTGATGAGGTGGCGGCCCTGCGCGCACGCGGCGACCTGCACCCCGACCTGCCCTCCATGCGCTGCGTAGGCTACCGGCAGGTGTGGGAAGAACTCGACTTCCAGGCCAGCCGTCCTGCGGGCACCCCGTTGAACACGGCCTTCCTGCGCGAACGCGGCATTGCCGCCACACGGCAACTGGCCAAGCGCCAGATCACCTGGCTGCGCAGCATGCCGCAGCGCCACGCCATCGCCTGCGACCAGCCCCATGCCGTGGCCACGCTGGTGCAGGCCGTGCTGCAGCGCCTGGAGCAGCCCACGCCATGACGCTGCTGCGTGTGGAGAACCTGGGCAAGCACTACGGCAGCACGCCGGTGTTCGCCAACGTGCAGGTCGCCGTGGCACCCGGCGAGTTTGTGGCCATCGTGGGCGATTCGGGCGTGGGCAAGTCCACCCTGCTCAACTGCCTGGCGGGGCTGGATACCTGGGACACCGGCAGCATCACCCACGGCACCACCGACCTGGGCCAGCTCGACGACACCGCCCGTGCGCTGTGGCGCCGTGCGCATGTGGGCTTTGTGTTCCAGGCCTTCCACGTGCTGCCGCACCTGGACGTGGCACAGAACGTGGCCCTGCCGCTGATGCTGCTGGGCCAAACCGACGCGGCCCGGGTGCAGCACATGCTGGCCGCTGTGGGCCTGGAGGCCTTCAGCGCACGGCTGCCGCAGCAGCTCAGCGGCGGCCAACTGCAGCGCGTGGCCATCGCCCGCGCACTGGTACACCGCCCCGCCCTGCTGCTGGCCGACGAGCCCACCGGCAACCTCGACCCCACCACCGCCACGCGCGTGATGGACCTGCTGCTGGCGCAGACACGCGAGCACGGCGCATCGCTGGTGCTGGTCACCCATTCCGACGCTGCTGCGGCGCGGGCCGACCGCGTGCTGCGCCTCACGGCCAGCGGCATCGCCGGTTAGGCAGATCCCCATTGCAGCCAAAGCGGCTGCGGGCTCTTACTCGATGTTCAGCCGCTGCGCCGCCTTGTTCACCTTCTTGGGCAGGTTCAGCGTCAGCACGCCGTTGTCGTACTTGGCCTTGGCCTGCGCGGCGTCCACATCGGCGGGCAGCTGGAAGCTGCGGGCCACAGCGCCAAAGTAGCGCTCGCTGCGCAGCACCTTTTCGCCCTCACGCTTTTCATCGTGCTGGCGCACCTCGGCGCGCAGGCTCACCACATTGCCTTCGAGCGAGACATGGATGTCCTCCTTGGCCACGCCGGGCACCTCGGCCTGCACCGTGTAGCCACCTTCGGTTTCCTTCACATCCACCTTGATCTGGCTGGGCGAAGGCAGGTTGTCGCCATGCAGCGGGCGCACGTAAAAGCCGGGGGCAATGTCCTTGAAAAAGTCGTCAAACAGACTGCCACGGGTCACGAGAGAGTTCATGGTTTTGGCTCCTGAAAAGGGGTTGAAACAGACAACTGAGCCAGCACAGGAGGGCGGGCCCTGACACCAAGATAGGCCTGCGGTATCGCGGCTTCAAGGGGGTTGAAATGCAAGGTTGATGTGCGTCAAAAACCCAGGCTCCCAACGCCTGCGGCCACAATGCAGTACATGCTCGCCCTGCTCTGCACCTTCTCCTGGCAAGACCTGCGCCATCACCCCTGGCGCAGCTCAGCAGCGGTGGCGGCCGTGATGCTGGGTGTGGCACTGGCGTTTGCGGTGCATGTGATCAATGCGTCGGCGCTGGACGAGTTCTCGCAGGCCGTGCGCGCCGTCAACGGTCAGCCCGACCTGGAGCTGCGCGCCATGCAAGGCAGCCTGCCCGAGGCGCTGTACGAACGCCTGGCCACCGACCCGCAAGTGGCCCGAGCCAGCCCGCTGCTGGAGCTGTCGGCCGTAGCGCAGGCAGCTACAACAGCGGGCGCCAAAGACCAGTCCCTTCGCACGCCCATCCGCGTGCTGGGCGCCGATGCACTTCTGCTGCCCACCATGGCCCCAGCGCTGGTGCCACGCCCCTGGGACAGCGCCGACCGGTTTGCCCTCTTCGCACCCGCCACGGTGTTCCTCAACACGGCCGCGCTGCAGGTGCTGGGGCTTTCTGCCGCCGCTCCAGCACCATCGTCGCCCCTGCCCCGCCTTACGCTGCAGGTGGGTTTGCAACAGGCGCTCACGGTGCAGGTGGCGGGCACCGTGACCGCCGGCGGCGCGCCGCTGGCCGTGATGGACATTGGCGCTGCGCAAGATCTGTTTGGCCGCGCGGGCGCACTCACCCGCATCGACCTGCAACTGCAGCCCGGCACCGACCGCACTGCGTGGGAAGCCACACTGCGCGCGCAGCCCGGCTGGCCTGCCAACCTGGTGCTGGCGCAGCCCGGCGATGCCACCCAGCGCATCAGCAACCTGTCGCGCGCCTACCGGGTCAACCTGACGGTGCTGGCGCTGGTGGCACTGTTCACCGGGGCGTTTCTGGTGTTCTCGGTGCTGGCCCTCAGCGTGGCGCAGCGCGGGCCGCAGTTTGCGCTGCTGGCCGTGCTGGGCGCCACACCGCGCCAGCGGCTGGCACTGGTGCTGGCAGAGTCGGCAGCGCTGGGCCTGCTGGGCAGCGTGCTGGGCATAACGCTGGGCACCGCGCTGGCGGCCACAGCGCTGAAACTGCTGGGCGGCGACCTGGGCGGTGGCTACTTTGCGGGCGTGCGGCCCGCGCTGCAATGGAGCGCCCCCGCCGCCCTGGTGTACAGCGCACTGGGCGTGGCGGCCGCCTTGGCGGGTGGCTGGTGGCCCGCACGCGCCGCGCAGACCCTGCCCCCGGCCCAGACCCTGAAGGGCCTTGGCGCCGCAGCCAGCCAGGCGGACAAGGGCACTGTTGGTATCGTTTTGATAGCTGCCGGGGCAATTTTGACTATCGCTCCACCCGTATTTGGCATTCCACTGGCCGCGTACGTCGCCATTGCCCTGCTACTGGTGGGTGGCATCGCCCTGTTGCCCTGGGGCATGGCGCGGTTGCTGGCATGGCTGCAGCCCCTGGCCGCACGCCATGCGCTGCCACTGCTGGCGCTGGAGCGCGCGCGGCGCATGCGGGGCAGCGCTGCCATCGCGGTGGGCGGCGTGGTCGCATCCCTCAGCCTGGCCGTTGCGCTGACGGTGATGGTGTCCAGCTTTCGCGGCTCGGTCACACAGTGGCTGGACGCGGTGCTGCCGTCGCCGCTGTACGTACGCTCGGCCATCGGTGGAGGCGGCACGGGCGGCGGTGAGGCCGCGTTGCTACCTGCAGGCTTTGCAGAAGCGGTGGGCCAGTTGCCAGGACTTGACCGCGTGCAGCCCCTGCGCGCCAGCCCGCTGCAGCTGTCCCCCACCCTGCCCTCGCTCACGGTGCTGAGCCGCCCCTTGGGCGATGACCCGGCCCAGACCCTGCCCCTGGTGGGCGAGGCCCTGCCGGTGCCCCCCGGCCGCACCGGCGTGTACATCAGCGAGGCCGTGGTGGACCTGTACGGCCTGCGCCCCGGCATGGAGTGGCCTGCATTTTCCAAGGCTCTTAGCCCCCAAGCGTTAGAGAATCATGCGCCAACAGCTATCTTTTACATAGCAGGCATCTGGCGGGACTACGCCCGGCAAACCGGCGCCGTGGTGATGGACCGCGCGGTGTGGCTGCGCCTGACCGGCGACGCCCGCACCAGCGACCTGGCCCTGTGGCCCAGCGAGGACACCGATGTGTCTGCCTTGCAGGCGTCCATCCGCGCAGTCGCTGCGACCCAAGCCGGCCGCCAGCCCTCCACTGCGACGGGCGCCACCACGGGCGACGGCAACGAGGCCCTGGTGGAATTCAGCTCCGCCGCCACCATCCGCGAACGCTCGCTGCGCATCTTCGACCGCAGCTTTGCCGTCACCTACTGGCTGCAGGCCGTCGCCATCGGCATCGGGCTGTTCGGCGTGGCCGCCAGCTTCAGCGCCCAGGTGCTGGCACGGCGCAAGGAGTTTGGCCTGCTCGCCCACCTGGGCCTCACGCGGCGCCAGATCCTGACCGTGGTGGCGGGCGAAGGGGCCGCGTGGACGGCGGTGGGTGCAGCGGCGGGCGTGCTGCTGGGGCTGGCCGTGTCCGTGGTGCTGGTGCACGTGGTCAACCCGCAGAGTTTTCACTGGACGATGGATTTGGCGGTGCCGGGTTGGAGGTTGCTGGGGCTGTGTGCTGCCGTTGTTGTGTCGGGCACGGTCACCGCATGGCTGGCGGGCCGGGCGGCGGCGGGAAGGGATGCGGTGATGGCGGTGAAAGAGGACTGGTGACACACCACTTGTGATCATTCAATAGCGCCGTTAAAAATTGTTTGCAATCTCGGAAGATTTTGATAATCATCCTTTGAAATGCCAGCGCAAGCGACATAGAAGCGCAGGTGGCGGCAAGGCGTGACCAGCGTTGTCCGCCACGCCCCGGGCACAGTCACGTGGCAATGCAAGACTGAGCTGCCGCGTACATAACGTACATAAGAGTAAGAGGGAAATCCATGAAATCAGTATTCCGGCATATGGCCG
>NZ_LMGP01000003.1:0-168897 GCF_001427445.1 Acidovorax sp. Root568
GTTTCTTCCAGCGCCGAGGCCTGCTGTTCCGTGCGCGCGCTCAGGTCGTTGTTGCCTGAGGCGATCTGTGCGCTGGCTGACGCTACGCCTTCGGCGTTGCTGCGCACGCCCGACACCACACGCGCCAGGTTGGCCCGCATGTCGCCCAGCGCATTCAGCAGCTGGCCCATTTCATCCTTGCCGCCGGGGGGCACCTCGGTCGCCAGGTCGCCATCGGCAATCGCGCGGGCGGCCAACACGGCGTGATGGGCGGGGCGCGTAACGGCGCGGGTGATGGCCACACCCAGTACGGCCGCCAACGCCACGCACAGCGCGAGGGTGCCCAGCACCCAGATGCGTGCCGCATTGAACACTGTCATCGCTTCCTCATTGGCCTTCAATGCAGCGTCCGCATTGATCTTTTGCAGCTCGCCCAGGGTCTCGGCGGTGGCCACAAAGGCTGACTCCGATTCGCCCGCATACAGCATGCTCAACGCATCTGCCGTGAGTTCCATGGTCTCGGCAGTGCTGAAGTCCACGCCCTTGGCAATGTCCGCCAGCTTGTCCTGCAACGCCACATAGGCCGCCTTGCGC
Source organism: Acidovorax sp. Root568 (assembly GCF_001427445.1). Lineage (NCBI taxonomy): Bacteria > Pseudomonadati > Pseudomonadota > Betaproteobacteria > Burkholderiales > Comamonadaceae > Acidovorax > Acidovorax sp. Root568. The sequence continues at coordinate 574 of NZ_LMGP01000003.1, forward strand.
GCCTTGTAGGCGTTGAACACCTCGCGCTCCTTGGGCATGTCGATGAGCGGCTCGTAGATCGCCTCAACTCGGGTCAGGTCCTTGTGGCGCTGCGCGACCTGCTCGGCAAACGCCTTGACCTCGGCAGCGCTGCGCGCCGTGACCATGCCCGCCTCCGCACGGCGCATGCGGTTGAGCAGCACCCGCAGCTCGCCCGTTTGCGTGACGCTGGGCAGCAGGTTGCTAGCGATCTCCTCGGCGTTGGCGTGGATGCGGGACATCTGCACCAGCGCAATGGCGCCGAGCAAGGCGGTCAGCAGCACCACCGCCAGGAAACCCGCCGCCAGCTTCACGCCGATGCGCAGATCAGAAATTTTCATGAATCACCTCAAAGTACCTCGTGACACCGGGACCACCCCAGGTGTGTAACCAAATGCAGTCTATCAGCGGGTCTGACCGCACATTGCGCGGCTTTTCCCTACCCCACCGGGGCACCGCCCACAAAAAAGCACGCCATCCATGGCGGATGGCGTGCTTTTATTTTGATAGCAGCTGGCGCAATCGGCACCAGCGCTACCGGCCTATCTGACCTATCAGGCCTGCGACTTCTTGTAGCTGTCGATGCCGTCGGTGATTTCCTTCTTGGCGGCGTCGATGCCTTCCCAGCCCAGCACCTTGACCCACTTGCCCTTTTCCAGGTCCTTGTAGTGCTCAAAGAAGTGGGCGATGGCGTTGCGGCGCATGGCGTTCACATCGTCGATGGTCTTCCAGTGGTCATACATGGGCAGGATCTTGGACGTGGGCACAGCAATCACCTTGCCATCCACACCGGCCTCGTCTTCCATCATCAAGATGCCCAGGGGGCGGCAGGGCACGACCACGCCGGGGAACAGCGGGTAAGGCGTGATCACCAGCACATCGACCGGGTCGCCGTCGCCCGACAGCGTCTGCGGCACATACCCGTAGTTGGTGGGGTAGTGCATGGCGGTGGTCATGAAACGGTCCACAAAAATGGCGCCCGATTCCTTGTCCACTTCGTACTTGATCGGGTCGGCGTTCATCGGAATCTCGATGACGACGTTGAAGCTGTCAGGAACGTTCTTGCCTGGGGGGACGTTGTTGAGGGACATGTCTTTGGATAGTGGTTTGTTGACGATAACCCGCGAGGCCTTCGGCACTGATGCAGCGCAACGAAGCGTCGGGATTAACCCTGATTTTAGGCGCACGCCCCTTTCTGCCCGCTTGCAAACCGGCGTTTGCCTGTAAATTGGGCCTGTTGGCCAATCGGCTCCTGCGCGAAACGCATGGGTAGCACGAGGAAGCAACGCAGCGGGGAAGCCACCGATGCGTTGGTCCCCCTCCGTGCAACACACCAAGGAGAATTGAATGGCTGCAAGTTCAGCACTGACATCCCCTCTCATCCTCGCCCTCGTTTGCGGGCTCATTGCGGTGGCCTACGGCATCTGGGCCCGGGGCTGGATCCTTTCCAAAGACCCGGGCAACGCCCGCATGCAGGAGATTGCCGCCGCCATCCAGGCCGGTGCCGCCGCCTACCTGGCCCGCCAGTACAAGACCATTGCCATCGTGGGCGTGGTGCTGGCGGTGCTCATCGGCGTGTTTCTGGACGGCACCACGGCGGTCGGCTTTGTGGTGGGCGCCGTGCTCTCGGGCGCCTGCGGCTTCATCGGCATGAATGTCTCGGTGCGCGCCAATGTGCGCACCGCGCAGGCGGCCACTCAAGGCATTGGCCCGGCGCTCGATGTCGCGTTCCGTGGCGGTGCCATCACCGGCATGCTGGTGGTGGGGCTGGGTCTGCTGGGTGTCACGGGTTTTTACTGGTTCCTGGCGGGCAACGGCAACCACACGCCCACCACCCATCTGGCCACGCTGCTCAACCCGCTGATCGGCTTTGCGTTCGGCTCGTCGCTGATCTCGATCTTTGCGCGCCTGGGCGGTGGCATCTTCACCAAGGGCGCGGACGTGGGCGCCGACCTGGTGGGCAAGGTGGAGGCAGGCATCCCCGAGGATGACCCGCGCAACCCGGCCGTGATCGCCGACAACGTGGGCGACAACGTGGGCGACTGCGCCGGCATGGCGGCCGACCTGTTCGAGACCTACGCGGTGACACTGATCGCCACCATGGTGCTGGGCGCCCTGATGGTGGCCACGGCCCAGGTCAATGCGGTGGTGTACCCGCTTGCGCTGGGGGCGGTGTCCATCGTCGCATCCATCATTGGCTGCTTCTTCGTCAAGGCAACGCCCGGCATGAAGAACGTGATGCCCGCGCTGTACAAGGGTCTGGCGATCGCGGGCGTGCTGTCGCTCATCGCTTTCTACTTCGTCACGCTGTGGATCATGCCGGACAACGCGGTCACGGCCACGGGCACCCAGCTGCGGCTGTTTGGCGCCTGCGCCACCGGCCTCGTATTGACGGCCGCGCTGGTCTGGATCACCGAGTTCTACACCGGCACGCAGTACTCGCCCGTGCAGCACATTGCCCAGGCGTCCACCACCGGCCACGGCACCAACATCATTGCGGGCCTGGGCGTTTCGATGCGTTCCACGGCCTGGCCGGTGGTGTTTGTGTGCACGGCCATCATCGTGTCCTACGGCCTGGCTGGCCTGTACGGCATTGCGGTGGCAGCCACATCGATGCTGAGCATGGCGGGCATTGTGGTGGCGCTGGATGCGTATGGTCCCATCACCGACAACGCGGGTGGCATTGCCGAAATGGCCGAGCTGCCCAGCAGTGTGCGCGACATCACCGACCCGCTGGACGCCGTGGGCAACACCACCAAGGCTGTGACCAAGGGCTACGCCATCGGCTCTGCCGGCCTGGCTGCACTGGTGCTGTTTGCCGACTACACCCACAAGCTGGAGAGCTATGGCAAGGCCATCACCTTTGATCTGTCGGACCCGCTGGTCATTGTGGGCCTGTTCATCGGCGGGCTGATTCCCTACCTGTTCGGCGCCATGGCCATGGAGGCTGTAGGCCGGGCCGCAGGCGCTGTGGTGGTGGAGGTGCGCCGCCAGTTCAGCACCATCAAGGGCATCATGGACGGTACGGGCAAGCCCGAATACGGCAAGGCCGTGGACATGCTGACCACCGCCGCCATCAAGGAAATGGTGATCCCCAGCCTGCTGCCGGTGGTGGTTCCCATTGTGGTGGGCCTGCTGCTGGGGCCCAAGGCGCTGGGCGGCTTGCTCATGGGCACCATCGTCACAGGTCTGTTTGTCGCAATCAGCATGTGCACGGGCGGTGGCGCGTGGGACAACGCCAAGAAGTACATCGAAGACGGCCACCACGGCGGCAAGGGCAGCGAGGCGCACAAGGCCGCCGTGACCGGTGACACCGTGGGCGACCCCTACAAGGACACGGCCGGCCCGGCCATCAACCCGCTGATCAAGATCATCAACATCGTGGCACTGCTCATCGTGCCGCTGGTGGTCAAGTTCCACGGCGGGTAAAACCGTCCCACCATCGTCAAAAAGGGGCCTCTGGCCCCTTTTTGACGCGTAACATCGCATCCACTGCAGCAGCCACTGGTATCGCGTTCCACTGAAGATGGCCTTGACACACACCACCCTGCCCGCCCCGGCCCCGACCGACAGCCCCGCTGCGCCCCAGCAGCGCATCGTCCAGATCGCGCTGGCCCAGGCCCGGCCTGTGGTGGAGCGCGTCATTGAGGCCACGCGCGTGTCCCTGCAAGCGCGCCTGGACAGTGCCCGCACCCCCGGCGAGCACCATGCGATGCAGGAGGCACGGCAGCAACTGGTGCGGCTGGCATCGGTGATGGCAGATCGCTACCCCGACGCACTGCGCAAGGCGCTGGACCAGGACACGGCACAGGGCGACGACAAGCCCACGCGGTCACTGTTCACCGTGCACTTTGACGACCTCGAACTGATGGACGAGGCGCAGATCAACGACAGCGTGGAGCGCGCACGTGCCCGTCAGGTACTGATCTCTGCAGTGGAAGGTCCGCTGGCGGACCTCGACGCGTTGGTGTGCGCGGCCCAGGGGCTGTCCCGGGTGCAGCCGGAGCACAACCCGCTGCGCCCCGACGTGTTCTTGCAGGCTCTGCAGTCCGTGGTGTCGCAAATGCAGGTCACACCCCAGGTGCGCCACGACTGGGTGGGGCTGATGGCACAGGCATTGGGCGCCGAGCTGCGCAGCCTGTACCTCGCGCAAATCGACCAGCTCAAGCAAAGTGGTGTGAAGCCTGTGGGCTACGCCATGCGGCAGGCCACGGGCGAAGTGGTCTATGTGGCGCCGGCCGACGCCGGGGCGTCCCCCGGTTTTGCAGCCGACAACGACTTGTACGTGTCGTCCACCAGCACGGGCGACCCGTTGCTGACGCTGGACCGCCTGCGCCGCCTGCTGCTGGGCGAGTTCAATGACGCACCCGCCCCTGCGGACATGCACGCCAGCGGCGACAACCCCCAGGAATCTTTCGCAGCCCGGTTTGACCGGGAGTTTGAACACCCGTCACAAGGCTTGCCGCAGATCGACCCACCGGCCACGGATTTCGCGATGACGGTGCCCGCAGCGTTTGAGGCGCTGCAAGAGATGAACCAGGTCGGCCAGATGATGGAGCGCCTGGGTACGCCACGCGCGCCAGCCGGCAACGATGCAGACGGCAGCCCTGCTGCCGCGCAGCGGGCACAGGCGCAGGGCCTGGGCCAGGCCTTGAGCATGGAGGTGGTGGCGCTGATGGTGGACAACATCGCGCGCGACACCCGGCTGCTGTGGCCGGTGCAACAGTTCATCCGCGCGCTGGAGCCTGCGCTGATGCAGCTGGCATTGGCCGACCCTCGCTTTTTCAGCCACAAGGAGCATGCCGCGCGCCGCCTGCTGCAGGACATCACCGACCGCAGCCAGGCCTTCAACAGCCCCGAAGCCCCTGGTTTTCAGAGCTTCATGCGCTCGCTCATGCACATCGCAGGCCCGCTGGCCACCGCCACCATCGACAGCGCTGATGACTTTGAACAAGTGCTGCAGCAACTGCACACCAAATGGGCCGAGAAGGACCAGGCGCTCAAGCAGGAGCGCTTGCGCGCCATCGAGGCCCTGCAGCACGCAGAGCAGCGCCATCTGCTGGCCGCACAGATATCGCGCGAGATCTGGCTGCTGCCCGACATTGGCAAGGTGCCGAACGCCATCTCGCGCTTTTTGCTGGGCGCTTGGGCCCAGGTCATGGCGGAGGCGCGTCTTTCGGACAAATCAGGCACGACCGACCCGGGCCGCTACCAGGAATTGGTGGACGCGCTGATCTGGAGCGTACAACCCGAACTGACGCGCGCCAACACGGGCCAGCTGGCTCGCCTGCTGCCCAAGCTGCTGGCCAAATTGCGCGAAGGTCTGGCGTCCATCGACTACCCAACAGACCGCACAGAGGCTGTTTTTGAGCTGCTGATGCAACTGCACCAGCAGGCCTTCAAACCCGGGCCCAGGGTGGCTGCGCCAGCCCCTGCAGCCGCAGCGACTTTTGCAACGCCCACGGCAGAGCCGCAACAACCGGCGCCCCTTGATGACGACGACCCCTGGGTTGCGCCCTCCGAAGCGAGGGAGTCCGGCTACATCGATATCTCGCAATCGCCCGAGAGCGAGGGCGCAGACACGGCCCCCGAGGCTGCTCCCAGCAGCGCTGCGCCCCTGCCGCTGCCCGCCGCCACCATCACGGTGGGCACCTGGGTCAATCTGCAGGTGGCGGGCCAGTGGGAGCGCACACAGCTGTCCTGGATCGGCTCGCACGGCAACCTGTTCCTCTTTACCAGCGCCGCTGGCCGCACCCAATCGATGACCCTGCGGCTGCTGGACCGGCTACTGCAACAGGGAGCGATGCAGGTGCTGGCCGAGCACACCGTGGTGGACAACGCCCTGGACGCCGTCGCTCAGACAGCCATGCAAAACAGCGTGGAAAGCAGGCACTGAAGGCCGCTTGCACAACAAAAGTGGTCAAATACGGCAGACGGTGATACCCTGTCTCCATCACTCCAAGGCTTTGTAAAATTCAGGGGAATTTGTCAGGGCCTTAGCCCGCTTTGGCGGGCTTTTTTAATGGGTTTCCGCTTTGGCGGTTTTTCTCTAGGCGCCCCGCCCAGGAGGACTTTTTTGGCGTGTCGAACAGCCGCAACCACTGTGGCTCAGTGAGCGCTCGTGGCAGGAAGGGTGAGCGTCGCCCGCAAGCCGCCAAGGCCTGCGGGCTCCAGATCCAGCCGCCCCCCATACAAAGCTGCCAGGTCCTGCACGATGGCCAGGCCCAGTCCCGTGCCGGGCACGGTTTCATCCAGGCGCACGCCGCGTTCCAGCGCCTGATCACGTTGCGCGGCATCAATGCCGGGGCCGTCGTCTTCCACCGCAACCACCAGTTGGGGCTGCGCAGCGCCCGATCCGGCGGGCAGCAGTTGCATCTGCAGCCGCACCGCAGCCTGCGCCCACTTGCAGGCGTTGTCCAGTAGGTTGCCCAGCATTTCCTGCAGGTCCTGCGCCTCGCCCGCAAAGAAAAGCGGCACCGCTGAAGACTCGACACTGATATCGAGCAACCGGTCCGCATGCACCTTGTTCATCACGCGCACCAGCCCATCCACTACCGGCTGCAGCGGCGTGCGCTGCCCGGGCAAGCGCGCAGATGCCGCCACCCGCGACCGCGCCAGGTGCCAGTCGATGTGCCTGCGGGCCACCACCACCTGCTCTCGCACCAGCGCCGCCAGCTCCGGGCCATCAGTGGGCTGTTGTGTGCGGGCCGCGTTCTCCAGCACCGTGAGGGGCGTCTTGAGCGCATGGGCCAGGTTGCCCGCCTGGGTGCGTGCCCGCTCCACCACCTCGCCATGCCGGCGCAGCACGGCATTAAAGTCGTCGACCAGCGGCTGCACTTCAGCAGGGAAGCTGCCTTGCAATTGCGAAGCCCGCGCTTCTTGCACATCCTGCACCGCGCGCTGTAGCGCCTGCAGGGGCTTAAGCCCCACCGCCACCTGCGCCCAGGCGGCGGCCACCAGCAGCAATAGCAACACCGCCAGCGACAGCCCCAGCACGCCAGTGAACCGGGCCGTGGCTGCCTGCGTGGCCTGCAGGTCGGCGGCCACAATCAAGCGCCAGCGCGCTGCATGCACGCCCTCGGCGCGCACCGTGCGCTCCAGCACCAGCAAAGGCGCGCCCTGCGGGCCTGTCATCTCGTGCACATGCACGGTGCCATCGGCCAACGCATCCACCTGTAGCGCCAGGCTGGTGTCCCACAACGAGCGCGAGCGCAACACCCCTGCCCGCTCCCGCCCGTCGGGCGCCATGGCGTCCACCTGCCAATACAGGCCGGAGTAGGGCTTGAGCCAGCGCGGGTCGGACAGCGCCTCGGCAGCAATCACCGGCTGCCCCTGGGCGTCAAACTCCAGCCGCGCCGTGATCTGGTCCAGCTGCAGCTGCAGTGCAGCCTGAAACTGCTGCTGCACATGCTCGCGGAACAATCCGCTCAGCACCAGCCCAGCCAGCGCCATGGCTACGGCCGCCCCCGCCAGCGTGACGGCCAGCAGCCGCACCCGCAACGACCGGGACCAGTGCACGGGCGGCGCAGGTGGCACAGCTTGCGCGCTCATGGCGGCACCAGGCGGTAGCCCATGCCACGCACGGTTTCGATGCGGGCCGAATCCGCCAGGGCAGCCGACGAAGCCGCAGGAGGCGACATCTTCTTGCGCAAGCGCCCCACAAAGACCTCGATGGTGTTGGAGTCCCGATCAAAGTCCTGCGCATAGATGTGTTCGGTCAGCTCCGCGCGTGACACCAGCACGCCAGGCCGGTGCATGAGGTAGTCGAGCACCTTGTACTCATGCGCTGTCAACGTCACCGGCTGGCCCGCACAGGTCACGCGGCCACTGCGTGTGTCCAGCGACCAGTCTCCACACTGCAGCACGGCCGACGCTTGCCCGCTGGCGCGGCGGATGAGTGCGCGAAGGCGCGCCAGCAGTTCTTCGAGGTGAAAGGGCTTGGTCAGATAGTCGTCGGCGCCGGCATCGATGCCTGCGACTTTTTCGTGCCAGTTGTCGCGCGCGGTGAGGATCAGCACCGGCATGTTGCGCCCCTCGGCCCGCCACCGCTTGAGCACCGTGAGCCCGTCCACCACCGGCAGGCCCAGGTCCAGCACCACGGCATCCACTGCCTCGGTGTCGCCCAGAAACTGTGCGTCGCGCCCGTTGTCTGCCTCGTCCACCGTGTACCCCGCGCCGTGCAGGGCATTGCGCAACTGGGCGCGCAGCAGGGTGTCGTCTTCTACCAGCAGGATGCGCATGGAGGTGTCGTGGTCGGAAGGGTGTCAGCGATTGTCACGGCTTCGCTGCAGATCTTCGCGCGATTCTCGGGATCGCACACGCAGCACCTCCGCCGTGCGCGCATCGAGCTTGACCTTGGTCAACTGCCCGGCAGGCGTCAGCAGCTTGATCTCGTAGATCCAGCGCTCGCGCTCCTGCTCCAGCTCCACTTCCAGCACCTGGCCAGGCACCTCGCGCTGCAGGCGATCGAGCACGACGGGCAGTGGCAGCACCTGGCCCGCCTGCACGGCCTGCCGGGCGCGGTCGTGGTCTTCCTTGCCGCTGGCCCACGCGGACGACACGGCCAGCGCGGCAGCCCACAGCACACACGCCGCCAAGCACATGCACCGGACATGGCGGCCCGCACAAGCAGAGTGGAAGGAGAAAGGCATGGGCGCATTGTCCTGCGCGATATCTGAACGGCCGATGAACAGCCCTTTCACGCGCCGTTCAGGCGGGGATTTCAACAATGGCTGCACAAGCGATGAAACCCACAAGGACCACAGCATGACTTCCCTTCGCACCCTGACTCTGGCGACGCTCTGTGCACTTGCAGCCACCAGCATCAGCCACGCCGCTGACACCACCGCTGCCCAGCAGCTCGCCCACTGGAGCGCACAGGCCGGCAGCCCAGGCAATGCGGACAAAGGCAAGGTGTTCTTCAACGCACGCCATGGTAGCGAATGGTCTTGCGCATCCTGCCACGGCACACCGCCCACCACACAGGGCAAACACGCCAGCACCGGCAAGTCGATTGCGCCCCTGGCTCCGGCCTTCAACCCCAAGGCGTTCACCGACACCGCCAAGGTGGACAAGTGGTTCCGCCGCAACTGCAACGACGTGGTGAGCCGTGAATGCACAGCAGTGGAAAAAGCCGACGTGCTGGCCTACCTCAACGCCCTCAAGCCCTGAGACCGACACCATGCAAAAACCAGCCCAATTACGCCCTGCAGCCCTGGCCGCCGCTGTGTGCGCACTGACCCTGCTGTCACTCTCCAGCGCCCATGCAGACAGCGGGCGCGCCATGCCTCGCAACGTGCCCAGTGCCTACACACAGGAATGCGCCGCTTGCCACACCTCCTACCCGCCCGGCCTGCTGCCCGCAGCATCCTGGAACCGCGTGATGACGGGCCTGGACAAGCACTACGGCACCGACGCATCGCTGGACGCCGCCACCGTACGCCAACTCAACCAGTGGCTGCAGGCCCACGCAGGCACCTACAAGCGGGTGAATGAGGAGCCACCCGAGGACCGTATCACCCGCTCGGCCTGGTTTGAACGCAAGCACCGAAAGATCGAACCCACCACCTGGAAGCTCGCCAGCGTGAAAAGCGCTGCCAACTGTGCAGCCTGCCACACGGGCGCAGACCAGGGGCAGTTTGACGAACACAACCTGCGCATGCCTGCAGGGCTGGATGTCCGATCGCGCCGCGCGTGGAACGACTGGCTGCCACCGACAGAAACCTTTGGCGTCCCCACAAGGAGAACACGATGAACAACGCCCCTTCCCTCCACCCTGCCAGCGCCACGGCGCAGTCAGCCCCTGCCAAGGCCCCCAGCCGCCGGGTGACCGATGCGCCCACGCGCATGTTCCACTGGCTGTTTGCACTTTGCTTTGCGGGGGCCTACGCCACGGCCGACGGCGAACACTGGCGGCTGCTGCACGTCACGCTGGGCTACTCCATGGCGGGGCTGCTGGGCTTTCGACTGCTGTACGGCATCTTCGGGCCACGCACCTCGGGCCTGGGCCTGCTGTGGCGCAAGCTGGCGGGGACGCCCGCATGGCTGCGCACATTGCCCCAGGCCCCATCGATCACGCAGATCAACTGGCGCCAGGGCCAGAACCTGCTGATGGCGCTGGCCATCGTGTTGCTGCTGGCGCTGGTGGTGCCCCTCACGCTCAGCGGATATGCCACGTACAACGACTGGGGCGCTACGCTGGGTGGCAACTGGATGGGAGAAGCGATGGAAGAAGTGCATGAGTTCTTCGGCAACGCCCTGCTGTTTGTGGTGCTTGTCCACATCGCGCTGATTGCAGGGTTGAGCTTGCTGCGCCGCAAGAACCAGGCACTGCCCATGCTCACCGGCCGGGTAGAGGGCAAAGGGCCGGACCTGGTCCCGAAGAACCGCACCTGGCTCGCCGCCCTGCTGCTGATCGTAACACTGGCCTTTGGTGCCTGGCAGTGGCAGCAGTCGCCCAGCGGCTGGGTTGCCAGCGGCACGTCGACCGAACGCCAACGGCACCACGATGACGACTGACGCAGAGCCACCGAACACGAAGGAACCGCCCTATGAAAATCTACATGTGTGCCGTCTGCGGCTGGATCTACGACGAGGCTGCGGGCCTGCCCGACCACGGTATCGCGCCCGGCACCCTCTGGGCCAACGTGCCCGACGACTGGCGCTGCCCCGAATGCAATGTCGGCAAGGCAGACTTTGTGATGTGCGAGGTGTGAAGAAGGCGGATGGGATGCGGCGCACTGCGCTCCGTCAGGGCGGCTGACACCAGCGCGCGGTATAACTGTTACACCGCTGCGACCCTCCTTGCAAAGCAGCCTCAAGCCCCACATGCCCAATACCGACTCCCCCGCTGGCCTCGACCCGGCACTGGCCGCCCAGCGCCTGCGTGAAGAAGGCCCCAACGAACTGGGCATCAGCCAGCGCCGCACGCTGCGCGACATGGCCTGGGACGTGGTCACCGAGCCCATGTTCCTGCTCCTGCTGGGTGCAGGTGCCATTTACCTCGCCATGGGCGACGCGCACGAGGCAATGATCCTGCTGGGCTTCGTGGTCATCATCATGGCGATCACGGTGCTGCAGGAGCGCCGCACCGACAACGCGCTGAACACCCTGCGCGACCTCTCCAGCCCCCGGGCCCTGGCGTTGCGCGGCGGCACCATGGTGCACATTGCCGGCCGCGACGTGGTGCGCGAAGACCTGCTGATGATTGCCGAGGGAGACCGCATCCCGGCCGACGGAACGCTGCTGCAGGCCCACGAGCTGGCCGCCAACGAGTCGATGCTGACCGGCGAGTCGGAGCCTGTGGCCAAACAACCTGCCGACAAGGTGTTTGCGGGCACGCTGGTGGTCAGCGGCCAGGGCCTGCTGCGGGTGACCGGCGTGGGACGCCACACCGAACTGGGCCGCATTGGCCAGTCGCTCGACACCATTGCCCTGCAGGCCTCGCCGCTGCGCGAGGAAATGGCGCGGCTCACGCGCAAGCTGGTGGTCATTGGCCTGTCGCTGTGCGCGCTGCTGGTGGCCCTGTTCTGGGCGCTGCGGGGCGACTGGCTGCAGGCCGTGCTGGCAGGCATCACGCTGGCCATGGGGGTGCTACCGCAAGAACTGCCCGTGATCATGATCATCTTCCTGGCCCTGGCCGCTCGGCGGCTGGCGGCGCAGCAGGTGCTCACGCGGCGGCTCAACGCCATCGAGACACTGGGCCAGACCACCGTGCTGTGCGTGGACAAGACCGGCACGCTCACCCAAAACCGCATGGCGGTGGCGGCGCTCTGCATTGCGGGCAAGGAGCTGGATGTGCAACACCTGCCAGCCGCGGCGGATGGCAGCGCGCTGCCCGATGCCTTCCACGAACTGCTCGAATACGCCGTGCTGGCCAGCGAGATAGAACCGCACGACCCCATGGAGCAGGCCTTTCATCGCATGGCGGCGGACCACCTGGTGGACACCGAGCACCTGCATCCCGCATGGTCGCTGGCGCGCGAGTACGAGCTGTCGCCCCAGCTGCTGGCCATGAGCCACCTGTGGCGCGATGGCACCTCGGCGCACGACACGGTAGCCACCAAGGGCGCGCCCGAAGCCGTGGCCGACCTCTGCCACCTGCCCGACGCCGAGCGCGCCGCCGTCAGCGCCCAGGCCGCGCGCCTGGCGGACCGGGGCCTGCGGGTGCTGGGCGTGGCAAAGGCCCGGCACGGCACGCAAGACACCTGGCCCGACGCCCAGCACGGCTTTGACTTTGAATGGCTGGGCCTGGTGGCCCTGGCAGACCCGCTGCGCCCCGAGGTGCCCCAGGCCGTTGCGCAGTGCCGCCAGGCGGGCATTCGCGTGGTGATGATCACCGGCGACCACCCCCGCACCGCGCGCGCCATTGCCGCCCAGGCAGGCATCGCCAGCGACCGCGTGATCACCGGCGACGAGCTGGCCCACATGCCGCCGCAGGTGCTGGCCGACCAGGTCCGGCAGGTCAGCGTGTTTGCGCGCATCAAGCCGCATCAGAAGCTGGCGCTGGTGGAAGCCCTCAAGGCCCAGGGCGAGGTGGTGGCCATGACCGGTGACGGCGTGAACGATGCCCCGGCCCTCAAGGCCGCACACATCGGCATCGCCATGGGCCAGCGCGGCACCGACGTAGCCCGCGAGGCCGCTGCCCTGGTGCTGCTGCACGACGACTTCGCGGCCATCGTGCTGGCGATTCACCGGGGGCGGCAGACCTTTGCCAACCTGCGCCAGGCCATGGTCTACACGCTGGCGGTGCACGTACCCATCATTGGGCTGGCGCTGCTGCCGGTGCTGTTCGGGCTGCCGCTGGTGCTGGCGCCGCTGCACATCGCGTTTCTGGAGCTGGTCATCGACCCGGCCTGCTCCATCGTGTTCGAGGCCGAAGAAGGCGCTGCCGACCTCATGCAGCAGCCGCCGCGCGCAGCCGACGAACCCCTGCTGTCCGCCCGCCACATCCTGCTGAGCGTGCTGCAGGGCAGCGTGGTGACCGCTGCCGTGGTGGGCCTGTATGCCTGGCTGCTGCGCCAGCCCGCACATGCCGCCACCGCCAGCACGGCCGCGTTTGTGGTGCTGGTGGCCGCCAACGCCGCGCTCATCCTGCCCAGCCGCAGCAGCCAGACGGTGTGGCGCAGCCTGTGGGCGGGACTCACCCCGGTCAGCCTGTGGGTGGCGGGCGGCACGCTGGCCGCGCTGACGGCCATCACCACCGTGCCGTGGCTGGCCAACGCTTTCCGGTTTGTGCCGCTATCGCCCCTGCACTGGTTCATGGCCCTGCTGGCCGGGCTGCTGCTCACGGTGGTGTTTATGGCCAACAAGCGCTGGCTGCAGCCCGCCACACTGGCGCGCCATACTTCCCTCGCCTGATCCTCCCGCCCTACACCATGCCCATTGTTCTGGAATCCATCGACCACGTCGTGCTCACCGTCGCCAGCATCGACAAAACCATTGCGTTTTATGAGCGTGTGCTGGGCATGACCGCGCGGGAGTTCAAGCCCCAGCGGTACGCGCTGCACTTCGGCGCGCAAAAGATCAACCTGCACGAAGTGGGCACGGTGGTGGACCCCAATGTGCGCCACGCGACGGCGGGCTCGGGCGACCTGTGCTTTCTCACCCAGATGCCGCTCGACGACGTCGTCGCCCACCTGCAGGCCGAAGGCGTCCCCATCGTGCAAGGCCCGGTGGGAGCAACGGGCGCCCGCCACCGGCTGCGCTCGGTCTACATCTACGACCCGGACGACAACCTGGTCGAGATTGCCAACGAGGTGTGAGGCGCTGGCTGCACCGATCGCAGTACGGTCTCCAACACAACGATCAGAACTCGGCCGAGATCGCCGCCCGCAACAAAGTTGCCGCGGGCTCCACCAGCTCTTGCAGCTGCCCGGCCCGGTCCTGCTCGATAGAGTGCAGCACCATCTCGTTGATGCCCCCCACCACGGCCATGGCCATCATGGGCTGCAGGGGCGTCTTGCGTTTGCGCTCACCCGGGCGGTTGTTCACCACGTCCAGCATCAGGTCGGCCAGTTGCTGGTTGGCGCGGCGGCGCGCGGCCAGCCCCGTGGGGCCCAGGCCCAGGATGTCGATGAACAAGGTGCGCAGCAGCACGGGGTTGCGCGCCAACACGCCAAAGTAGGCGGCCATGGCCTGCTCCACCTGGGCCTCCCAGTCGCTGTGCGGATCGATGGCAGCGCGTAGCACCGCAATCGCGTTGCCACTGGCCGCCTCGTACAGCGCTGTCAGGCACTCGGCCTTGTCGGCAAAATTTTCATAAAAGGTGCGGCGCGACACGCTGGCTTCGCGCACGATGTCGGCAATGGTGGTGTCGGCATAGCCCTTGGCGGCCACGGCGCGCGCCATGCCCTCCAGCAGGCGGGCGCGGTGTTCGGTGCCCGCAGCGGGTGCAGCGGGCGCAGCAATTGGGGCGGTGACTTCACTCATGGAGGCTGATCGCAATGCAGAAAATTCGACGAGGTACTTGACAGTACCATAGTTGATCTGCATCATACAAATCCACCGGTACTACAAAGTACCAAATCCATGCACCACCGCGCGGCCCCCTTGCGCCAGGAGCCCTCTTCATGACCGAACTCGTTGTCCGCCGCCTGCTGATCGACCTGGAGACGCCATTTGCGCGCCACTGGTGTGGTGGCGACGCGTTTCGCTCTGCGCTGTTCAACGCGCTGTCGATGAGCTTTCCGGTGGGCGAGCAGTTCTTTATCGACGCCGTGCGTGACGGCCACAAGGCCCTGCCCCCCGACAGGCAAGCGCAGTTTGCCGACGAAGTGCGTGGCTTCATCGGGCAGGAGGCCACACACCGCCGCATCCACGCGCTGTTCAACGGCCACCTCGACCAGCAGGGCCTCGCCAATGAATGGGCCCCGCGTGCGCAAGAGCGCATGAAGCTGTTTGCGGGCGCCGACCCACGCCATCCGCTGGCTGTGACCGCTGCCAACGAGCACTTCACCGCCCTGCTCGCCGAATGGCTGCTCGCCCACCCCGAGGTACTGCAGGGCGCCGAGCCGCGCCTGGCCACGATGTGGCAATGGCACTGCGCTGAAGAGTCCGAGCACAAGAACACGGCCTTCGACCTTTACCAGGCGCTGGGCGGCAACCACGAGTGGCGCATCACCTGGTTCCGCCGCATCACGGTGGTGTTCCTCGGCGATGTGCTGCGCCAGACGGTGCTGAACCTGCGCCGCGATGGCTCGCTGTGGAAATGGAGCACGTGGACCAGCGCCGCACGCACGCTGTTCGGCAAGGGCGGTCTGGTGCGCGAGACCTGGCGCCCCTGGCGCGAGTACCTGCGCCCCGACTTTCACCCCAGCCAGCACGGCACCGACCTGTCGGCACGCTGGCTGGCAGAGCACAGCAACGCCTACACCCCCGTGGGTGCGCGCTGACAACCACGACCTGACACCATGACCCATCCCATCACGCCCCGGCACACAGGCCGGGCAGGCGCGGCCTTGCTATGCCTGCTTGCATCGACCACCTTGGCCCCCTTGTCTCTGCTGCCCCTGCAGGCCCACGCCGGCCCCTTGGCATTTGATGCCGCTCTGCAGCAGCTGCAGCAGCGCTCCGACCAGCTGGCCGCATCGCGCAACGCCGTCGAAAGCGCGCAGCTGCGCCGCGACGCCATGCAGCGCCTGGGCGGCCCGGTGGTCAACCTGAGTGGCGCGGCCTACACCTACAACGCCAACCTGGACGTGGACCTGAACCCGCTGAACCGCGCCCTGCCCGGCGTGCTGTCGCAGCTGCCACCCCAGCTGGCGGGCTCGCTGGCCCAGTTGCCGCATCTGCCGTCCAGCTACACGCTCAACCGCAGCAAGAGCGACACCACGGCCTCGGTCTCTGCCATCTGGCCGATTTACATGGGGGGCGCCAGCAATGCGGCCCGGGGCCTGCTGGATGCCCAGGCGCAAGAGGCCCAGGCCGACGCCACCAAAACCAGCCACGAGGCCACCACCTTGCTGGTGCAGCGCTACTTTGGCGCCCAGCTGGCGCAGCGCGCCGCCGTGCTGCGCGAATCGGCCCTGGCCACCATCGAACAACACGACGCTGCCGCGCAGAAGATGTTGGACGCCGGTGTGATCGCGCGCGTTGAACGCCTGCAGGCCCGCTCCGCGCTGGAAGAGGCCCGCCGCAACGCGCGCAAGGCCCGCGACGATGCCGAGCTGGCCGCCACGGCGCTGACCCGCACCCTGAAGGCGTCCGACCCTGTGACGCCCACCAGCCCCCTGTTTGTGCTGAGCCAGCCGGTCGAGCCCCTGCCCCACTTCATCGACACCGCCTTGGCCCACCACCCAGGTTTGGACAAAGTTGCCGCCAAGAAAGAACAAGCCACGCAACTGCATGCCGCCCAGGAGGCACTGCGCAAGCCCCAGGTGTTCGCATTTGGCCAGCGCCAGCTCAAGACCGGCCGCGACGCCGACTGGGTGGCTGGCGTGGGCGTGCGCTGGACGCTGTGGGACTCCATCGACCGCAACGCACTGGCCGAGTCATCCAACCGCCAGATCGAGCAGGCTGAGCGCACCGGCGCACAGGCGCAGAACGACATTGCCCTGCTGGTGGAAAAGCGCTGGCAGGCCCTGGAGCAAGCGCGCCGCGCCTACTTTGCGCTGCAGCCGGGTCTGGAGCTGGCCGACGAAGTGCTGCGCCTGCGCATTTCCGGCCTGAAGGCGGGCACCAGCACCACGCTGGATCTGATCGACGCCCAGGTCAACCAGGCCAAGGCCCAGACCGAACGTGCGCAGGCCGCCCACGACTACGTGAAGGCGCTGGCCGATCTGCTGGAGGCCTGCGGCCTGTCGGAAGACTTTGGCAAATACATGGCGCGCGCTGATGCGGTGCGGGTGGAATGAGTAAAGGTGGAACGAACATGAGCAAGAACAACAGCAAAAAGGCGGCCGTGATCGGCACGGTGGCCTTTGTGGCCGTGGCAGGCTTTGTGGGCTTTGGCCTGTGGAAGGCCTCGCAGCCTGCACCCGAGGTGTTCCAGGGCCAGATCGAAGCGCAAGAGGCCGACATCGCCCCCAAGGTCACCGCGCGCATCGCGCAGATCCTGGTGAAGGAAGGCGACCAGATCACCGTGGGCGCACCGCTGATCCGCATGGACAGCCCCGAAGTCACCGCAAAGCTGGCCCAGGCCACGGCGGCGCAAGAGGCTGCCCAGGCCGTGGCCGACAAGGCCCAGCACGGCGCGCGCCCGCAAGAGATTGAAATGGCCCGCCTGAACTGGCAGCGCGCCGTGGCCGCTGCCGACCTGGCCGAATCGTCCTTCAAGCGCGTGGACGGCCTGGCCCGCGAGGGCCTGGTGGCGGCGCAAAAACGCGACGAGGCCGAGGCCAACTTCAAGGCCTCGCGCGACCAGGCGCTGGCCGCCAAGGCCCAGTACGACCTGGCCCGCGCCGGTGCCCGCAGCGAAGACCGATCCGCCGCCAGCGCCCAGGCGCGCCAGGTGGCTGGCGTGGTGGCGGAGGTGCAGGCGGCCCAGGCCGAGACCGAGCTCAAGAGCCCCGTCGCCGGCGAAGTGGCCAAGGTGCTGGCCCGCACGGGCGAGCTGTCGCCCCAGGGCGTGGCCGTGGTCACGGTGGTAGACCTGAAGGACCAGTGGGTGGTGCTGAATGTGCGCGAAGACCGTCTGCAGCGCTTTGCTATCGGCAACGAGTTCGACGCCACGCTGCCCGCGCTGGGCGGCAAAACCGTGAAGTTCAAGGTCTACCACACGGCTGCGCTGCCCGACTTTGCCACCTGGCGCGCCACACGCGCAGGCCAGGGCTTTGACGCCCGCACGTTTGAAGTGCGCGCGCGCCCGGCGGCCCCCATCGAAGGCGCACGCCCCGGCATGACGGTGCTGGTGAACTGAAATGCGACACCCCCCTGAGCGCCTTCGGCGCTTCCCCCCGCTCTCGCAACGCTATGCGTTGCGGGCAGGGGGACGCAGCCCTCGCTGCGGGGCGGCCCTTGCTCGGCTGCCCTCTCCGGGCCGCGCCTGTTCCGAATTCCGCGACGGGAGTGGAGCGCGATGGAAAACCGATCCCAAAAAGTGCCTCCAGCGCTTATCTTACAAGCGCAAAAAGCTATGAACTCAATAGCAAGCAGCCTTCGCCGCGAAGCCCGCCGCCTGGCGGCTGATCCGTGGGACCTGGCCATGGTCACCTGGGTGCCGCTGCTGGGCGTGGCGCTCTTGTGGTGGATCTTCTCGGCCGGCCTGCCGCGCCACTTGGCGGTGGGCGTGGTGGATGACGACCACTCCAGCCTGTCGCGCCAGCTGGTGCGCATGCTGGACGCCACACCGGGCGTGCAGATCACCCAGCACTTCACCAACGCGGCCGAAGCCGAACGCGCGCTGCGCGCGGTGGACGTGTACGCCGTGGTTTCCATCCCGCGCGACTTTGCGCGCACCGTGAAGGAAGGCCGCGCCGCGCAGGTCACGCTGCTGCACAACGCGCAGATGTCCACCCACTCCGGCCTGCTGCAGCGCGATGTGCGCACGGCCGTGGGCACCTTGTCGGCCGGTGTCGAGATGGCCGCGCGCAACAAACGCGGCGAAAGCGCCCAGGCCGTGCACGTGAGCATGGAGCCCATCCACACGCAGATGGTGGCGCTGTTCAATGTGTCCAGCAACTACGAGCAGTTTCTGGGCGCAGCGCTGATCCCCGCGCTGCTGCACATCCTGGCCATGACGGCCGGTGCCTGGACGGTGGGCCGCGAGCTGCGCGACCGCACGCTGGGCGAGTGGCTGGGCGCAGGGGGCTGGGTGCGCACTGCAGGCGCGCTGGTCGGCAAGCTCGCCCTGCCCTGGGCAACACTCACGCTGGTGGGCCTGCTGGCGCTGGTGGGCATCACCTGGGGCCGGGGCTGGCACCCGCCGGGCAACCTGTGGTGGGTGGCTGCGGCGCTGGCGCTGCTGATGGCGGTGTCGATCACCGCAGGCGCTGCGCTGGCAGGCATCACGCGGTCGCTGCGCACCGCACTGTCGGGTGCGGGCTTTTTTGCGGCACCGGCGTTTGCGTTCAGCGGCGTGGCGTTTCCCCTTTCGGGCATGCCCGGCAGCGCACGCGCGTGGGCCGAAGCCATGCCGTTCACCCACTACATCCGCCTGCAGATCGAGCAGCTGCAAATGGGCGCACCGGTGGCTACCAGCGTCTCGACGATGGTGGCGCTGACCATCGCCACCGCAGGGCTGTGGCTGGTAGGCGCCACGGCGCTGACCGTGGCGCACACGCGCCCAGACACCTGGGGAGGCCGCTGATGAACGCACCGATGCAACCCATGCCGGTGACGACGCCACCCCGCCAGGGCCTGCTGGGCGCCTGGTTGCAAGCACTGGCCACCGTGGTGCGCGACAAGGGCGTGCTGCTGCTGTTGGTAGGAGCGCCTGTGCTCTACGGTTTTTTCTACCCCTGGTTCTATGCCGACGAGGTACTGACCCGCGTGCCTGTGGCCGTGGTGGATAGGGACCACACCAGCCTGTCGCGCCAGATCACTCGGTTTGCCGACGCCGACCCCCGCATTGAAGTGCGTTTTGTCGCCGCCAGCGAACGCGAGGCGCAGGAGGCCCTGTGGCGCGGAGAGATCGAAGGCTACGCGGTGATCCCTGCCGGGCTCAAGCGCAGCGTGGTGCGCGGCGAAAACGCCGTGGTCAGCATCGAGGCCAACGGCGCCTACGCGCTGCTGAACAAGGCCGTGCAATACGGTTTCGCAGAGGCCGTCGGCACCGTGTCTGCCGGGGTCGAGATCCGCAAGTTGCAGGCCAGCGGCCAGAGCGCGCCCCAGGCCCGCGCCAGCCGCGCGCCGGTGCAACTGCAGATGGTGGCGCTGTTCAACCCCACCGAGGGCTACGGCAGCTTTGTGGTGCCTGCGGTGGCGCTGCTCATCCTGCAGCAGACCTTGCTGATGGGCGCTGCGATGCTCACCGGCACCTGGGTGGAAAGCGGCCAGCACCGCGCCCGCGCCACCACCTGGCTGGGCCGCCTGCTGGCGCTGTGCACACTGGGCTGGGCCAGCGGCCTTTTCTACTTTGGCTGGATCTTTGTGCTGCACGACTACCCGCGCGGCGGCAACCCGCTGGGGGCACTGGCGCTGCTGGCCTGCTACATCCCGGCCATCGCGGCGCTGGGTGTGTTGCTGGGGCTGTGGTTTGGCAACCGTGAACGCGCGCTGCAGGTGCTGCTGTTCACCACACTGCCCATCGCGTTCGTCGCAGGCTTCTCGTGGCCGGTGGAGGCCCTGCCCGAGCCGCTGCAGTGGCTGCGCTGGCTGCTGCCCAGCACCTCAGGCGTGCAGGCATCACTGCGGCTTAACCAGCTGGGCGCGCCGCTGTCTGCCGCGCTGCCTTACCTGTGTGCATTGGTGGCGCTGGGTGCGGTGTGCGCAGGGGCCGTGCTGGCCCTTGCGAGGCCGTCAAGCCCTGGCGCTCAAGCAGCAAACGCGGCGGAGCGCGAGCGCAGAGCTTACTGAGGGTGGGCCGCAGCCTGTTGCCCGGTACGCAAGCGCACCGGGCCGCTGCGCTCTTCCACCGCCGCCTGCACCTCCTTGCGCAGGCCCAGTGCAAACGCCCACTCGGCCACCACAAACAGCGGGCCCACGATCAGGCCCACCAGGTCGTCCACAAAAGCGGGCTTGCGGCCTTCGTAGTAGTGGCCCACGAACTGGATCACCCAGCCCACGGCAAACAGGCCAATGCCCGTGGCCAGCCAGACGGCCAGGGTCTGTGCCGCCACCCATTGCCCGCCCACCAGCATGGCGGCCAGCAGCGCTGCCATGGCCAGGCCAAAACGCATGTCCAGCCGGAAGTAGAAAACACTGGCCACCAGCGCTGCCAGCAGCGCCGGGCTTAGCGGCAGCGCACCCACCATCCAGGTCGGACGCGACAGGAGGATGACGACGGCGAACATGATCATGGGCACGCCCACAAAATGGGTGTGGATGTTGCGCGGGTCGCGGTGGTAGTCGGCGTATTGGGACAGGTGGTCGATCAGGGTTTTCATGGGTGTCTCCAGCATGTGTTTTGCGCAGCATCAATACTCGCTCTCAGGCCGCGCCAGCGTCTGTCGTGCAGACGACAAAAAGCCGCCGCGCCCTCCTGCCACGTTCAATCGCATCCCATGTCCACCCCTTCCGCCTACCTGCCTGTCCTCCAGTCTGGCCGCTGGTTTGCCCACCTGCCGCCCGACTTTTCCCAGCCGCTGATTGCCATGGCGCAGTTGCGCCATCTGCCGACGGGCGAGGTGCTGTTCCGGCGCGGCGATGCGCCCTGTGGCCTGTATGCGGTGGTGCGCGGCGCGGTCAGCATCTCGGGCACCGGGGGGCGTGCCGACGAGGCGCGTGCGGCGCTGTTGATCCGCCTGGAGCCGCCGCACTGGTTTGGCGAGATCTCGGTGTTTGACAACTCGGCCCGCACCCACGATGCACAGGCCACCGAACCCACCACCCTGGTGCACATCCCGCACGAGCGGCTGCAGCACTGGCTGCAGGCCCACCCGCAGCACTGGCATGCGCTGGCCTTGTTGATGACCGACAAGCTGCGCTCGGCCTTTGTTGCGATGGAAGAGCTGGCCCTGCTGCCCGCCCCGCAGCGTCTGGCGCGGCGCCTGGTGATGATGGCCGAGGGCTACGGCCAGTGGACGGCCGAGGGGCAGTCGCGCCGCGTGATCGAGATCTCGCAAGAGCAGCTGTCGCTGATGCTGGCGATCTCGCGCCAGACCACCAACCAGATCCTCAAGGACCTGGAGTCGCGCCACCTGGTGCGCGTGCAGCGCGGCGAGGTGGAGATTCTGGACCTGGCCGGCCTGCGGGGTGCCTGCGCCTGATTACTATCAAATCAATAGCAATCAAGGCATATTGCACTGGCGCATCGGCGTGTTTTCACACAAATACTAAGCACACATTCCATTTCCGGGCAAAATGGCGGCCATGCAACTGAACTACATCGCCAACGCCTCGGTGCCCTCGTCTTCGGGCCGCACGATCCCCGTGATCGACCCGTCCGACGGCCAGCCCTTCGACGAGATCCAGCGCAGCAACGCCGACGACATCGACGCGGCGGTGCATGCAGCCCGCCAGTGCTACCACGCGGTGTGGCAGAAGCTGGCCCCGGTGGAACGCGGCCGCCTGCTCCAAAAGCTCTCGGCCAAGATCCTGGAGCATGCGGACGAGTTGACGGCGCTGGAGCAGCGCGACTGCGGCAAGCCCACCAAACAAGCACGCGCCGACGCCATTGCACTGGCCCGTTACTTCGAGTTCTACGCCGGTGCGTGCGACAAGTTCCACGGCGAGACCATCCCCTACTCCGACGGCTACAGCGTGCTGACCTGGCGTGAGCCCCACGGCGTCACGGGCCATGTGATCCCCTGGAACTACCCCATGCAGATCTTTGGCCGCAGCGTGGGCGGCGCCCTGGCGGCGGGCAATGTGTGCGTGGTCAAGCCGGCCGAAGACGCCTGCCTCTCGCTGATCCGCGTGGCGCAGCTGGCAGCGGAGGTTGGCTTCCCCGCCGGGGCGCTCAACATCGTCACCGGCTACGGCCACGAGGTGGGCGACGCGCTGGCGCGCCATCCCGGCATCGACCACATCAGCTTCACCGGCAGCCCCAAGATCGGCACGCTCATCCAGCAGGTGGCTGCCGAACGCCACTGCCCCGTGACGCTGGAGCTGGGCGGCAAGAGCCCGCAGATCATCTTTGCCGATGCGGACCTGGACGCCGCTATCCCCGTGGTCATAAACGCCATCGTGCAGAACGCGGGGCAGACCTGCTCGGCCGGTTCGCGCGTGCTGATCGACTCGCTGATTTATGAACCCCTGCTGGAGCGCCTGGGCAAGGCGTTTGAAAAGCTGCGCGTAGGCCCCGCTGCCATGGACCTGGATGTGGGCCCGCTGATCCGCCAGACGCAGCAGCAGCGCGTGTGGGACTTTTTATCGGACGCGCAAGTGGCCGGCATCCCCATGGTGGCCCAGGGCGTGGTGGTGGACGACGCGCCCGAGACCGGCTACTACCAGGCCCCCACCCTGCTGCGCGATGTGCCCGTGGGCCACCGCCTGGCGCAGGAAGAAGTCTTCGGACCCGTGCTGTCGGCCATGGCCTTCCAGGACGAGGACCATGCGGTGGAGCTGGCCAACGCCACGCAGTTCGGCCTGGTGGCCGGTATCTGGACACGCGACGGCGCGCGCCAGTTCCGCATGGCCAAGCGCGTGCACAGCGGCCAGGTGTTCATCAACAACTATGGCGCGGCCGGCGGTGTGGAGCTGCCGTTTGGCGGCGTCAAATCCAGCGGCTATGGACGCGAAAAGGGCTTTGAGGCGCTGTACGGCTTCACTACCTTGAAGACCGTCGCCATCAAGTACGGTTGAAGCACCACAAGGTGTCCCGCCCGCGCACGACGGCACGGGCGGGCCCCGCTAACCTCGGCTGCTTCTGTACGACGATTTTTCTTCCCCCATGCCCCTGAGCCCCCCCGCCCCCCGCACCCTGAAGCATGTCCGCCGGGTGAACTACCAGGGCTTTGAACGCGACGATGGCCTGTGGGACATCGAAGGCGAGCTGCATGACAGCAAGGCCTACGACGCCCCCTCGCACCGCGACCCGACGCGCACGCGCCTGGCGGGCGAAGCCATCCACCACATGTGGCTGCGCGTGACCGTCAACCGCCAGCTGGTGGTGCAGGCGGTGGACGTGTCCATGGATTCGCACCCGCTCAAGGGCTGCACTGAGGCCCAGGCCGCGCTGCAGCGCATGGTGGGCTGCAGCATGGCGCGCGGCTGGCGCCAGGCCATCCAGAAGCACCTGGGCGGCGTGGAAAGCTGCACGCACCTGCGCGAACTGCTGTTCAACCTGGCCACGGCGGCGTTCCAGTCAGTGCCTGCCGTGTTTGCCGCCAGCCACCCCGACGAGCCGCCACGCCATCTGGGCCAGTGCACGGGGTGGGACTTCAACGGCAATGGCGTCAAAGAGTTCTTTCCGCAGTTCTATGGCCGGGAGCCCAAGGCACCCGCCCCGGCAGCCCCTGCGGCCGATACAGCTTCGGCCACTGAAATTTCAGCCCCATCGGGCGCTAGCGCTAGTTGAATATGCGCTGGTAGCTATCAATTTTGATATATCACCACAACCCATCGGAGACACCCATGCGTGTGCAGAACAAATCCATCATCGTCACCGGCGCTGGCAACGGCATTGGCGAAGGCATCGCCAAGCGCCTGGCCGCTGAAGGCGGCAAGGTCATCGTCAACGACATCAACGAGGTGGGCGGCCAGCGTGTGGTGGCCGAGATCACGGCCGCCGGCGGCACCGCCGCGTTCTTCAAGGCCGACGTGACGAAGTCCGCTGAAGTGAAGGCGATGGTCGACGAAGCCGTGCGCCTGTACGGCCGCCTGGACGTGGTGGTGAACAACGCAGGCTGGACGCACCGCAACCGCCCCATGCTCGAAGTGAGCGAGGACGAGTTCGACAAGGTCTACGCCATCAACATGAAGAGCATCTACCTGAGCGCCATCCACGCCGTGCCCGCACTGCGCCAGGCGGGTGGCGGCAGCATCATCAACATCGCCTCCACCGCCGGGCTGCGCCCCCGCCCAGGCCTGACCTGGTACAACGGCTCCAAGGGCGCCGTCATCATCACCAGCAAGTCCATGGCCGCTGAGCTGGGCCCGGACAACATCCGCGTGAACTGCATCAACCCCGTGTTCAACCCCGACACCGGCCTGGCCGCCGAGTTTGCGGGCGGCCCGGTGGACGATGCGCGCCGCGCCAAGTTCCTGGCCACCATTCCGCTGGGCCGCTTCTCCACCGCGCTGGACGTGGCCAACGCCGCGCTGTACCTGGCGAGCGAAGAGGCGTCGTTCATCAGCGGCGTGTGCATTGAGGTGGATGGCGGGCGCTGCGTTTAAGTCAGCAAGCAAACAAACAGGCGTCGCGGCATGCTCTGTGAAGCAGCCACCACGCCCCTTTTTGAGCGGCCCAATCCGCACTGGGGCAGTGCGGATTGATTTGACGGTGCTGGCCCTGCTGCCTATAGTGCCGCCGATGTTTGCGAGCCACTCTCCCGCCACAGCTGCCAGCGCCACCGCGCCGCTGCGCCGTGGCGCGCGCTCGCAGGCCACGCTCCAGGCCGGTGACCGCGCTCTCTGCACCCTCGCTGCAGATTCCTGAGCCCGGCGACACCCCCTCCCCTCCGCATTCTTTTCGCGCACCTCTTGTCGCCGGGCCCCACGCCCAGCGCCAGCTTGCGCCTTGGCAACCGCCGGGGCGCGGACGTCAGGAGTGTCCATGCCCCCGTTCCCTTCGGGCGAGATTTCGCTCGCCCCGTGCGCCCTTGCGCACAGCCTGCCCGCCGATGAGGCCATCGCCAACGCGTCTGCCGCCACCGACATCACCCGCCACTTCATCCGCGCCAAGCGGCCTTGTGCCGACGGTTACCGCTGGTACCTGCGCCGCCAGGAGGGCGCCAGCAACTACCAGGCGCTGCTGGACGACCTGGTGCGCGAAGGCCGCGTGGAAGACGCGTGCTGGATGCTGGACCAGTTCGGCCCCACCAACGATGTGCTGGAGGTGGACCACCTGGAGGCAGACGCGCTGGTGTTTGCGGGCAGCGTGCGCTGCCGGGGCCATGCCGATGTGGAGGGTGTGCTGCGCACCGGCCGCAGCCTGAGCGTGCTGGGCGGCCTGCGGGTGGGCGGTGCGCTGCGCGTGGGCGAAGACCTGCGCGTGGCGGGCGCGGTGCGCTGCGAGGGCAGCGCACGGTTGCACGGTGATGTGCGCGTGGGCTGGTCGCTGACCGTGGCGCAGCGGCTGCAGTGCACAGGCAGCCTGCGTGTGGGCGGCGAGCTGGACTGCGGCGCCGCCGCCCACGTCAGTGGCCACTGCCGGGTGGCCCAGGATCTGCGGGTGGTGGGCGACCTGGGCTGCGACGGCGGCATCAAGGTGGGAGGGCATCTGCAAGCCGATGCCGCCGTGCAGGCCGCCCGGGGCGTGTGGGCCATGGGCGATGTGGACTGCAAGGGCCACCTGCAGGTGGGCTGGGGTGTGCGGGCCGGTGGTCACATTCACACCGGCGGGGCCATCCGTGCGGGCGAGAGCCTCTGGGCGGGTGAAACGATTGCCGCGGGCGACGCCTATGGCGTGTATGCGGGCCTGGACGTGCCCTTGCCCGACTGGCCCCACAGCGCCCAGGTGTGCGCCCGCGAACAGCCGGCACGCCTGCTGAGCGGCTGCTGGACCGGGGGCACGGGGAGCACGCCATGATGGCCAGCGCCCTTTGCCTGCACCTGCCTGGCCATGCCACCACCACCGGAACCACCAAGGCATCGACCAGCCCCGGCCGCTGGGCCCAGTGGCTGACCGAACTGCGCATCGACGTGGACCTGTCGGGCCGCGACATCCAGCGCGAATTCGATGCGCTGTACGACCGCATTCGCACCAACCACCGCACGCGCGATGCGATGCAGCCGCTGCCCCTGCATCTGCGCGGGCTGGTGTTCCGCCTGCGCGAGGCCGATGGCGAATATTTTGTGTACGCCATCGACCCGCTGCGCAACCGCATCGTGGCCTACACCGTGTTCAACCGGCTGGTGGAGGTGGACCGGCGCACCGACCGCCACCTGCGCGCACCCCACACCAAGGTAGCGCACGGCTACCGGCGCATGGGCATTGCCACCGCCATCTACCGCTGGTGGCTGGACTCTGGCCGCAGCCTCATGACTGGCGCACGCCAGTCTGCCGGCGCGCACGGCCTGTGGATGGCCCTGGCGCGCGACTATGAGCTGGCAGCGGTCCGCATCGACGCGCACAAGCGCGTGCAGAACTTGCCGCTACCACCGCCGCCAGGATTTTTCGACGCGCTGGATACACGGCTGGTGCTGGTGGGGCGCGATTGCCATTTGGCGGAATTCACGCTGCCTGCCGCCTGTGGCGGCCACTGACCGGATGCGCCCAGCCGTGCGGTGCGGCTCAGCCCAGCACCTCGCGCAGGGCGGCCTCGTAGAGGCTGGTGAGCTTGTCCATCACGCCCAGCAGGCGTTCGCTGGTGGTCGCCACGGCACTGAGCCCTGCCTCATCGGCCGGGCGGCGCAGGGCCGAGTCGAAGAACAGCCACTGTGAGTCGGCCAACTCCAGCTCGTTGCGGATGGACGATGTGGACACGGGCGCCGCCTTCAATGTCTGCAAGGCCTGGCGGAAGTCCGCCGCATCGGACGCCAGCTGCGCCTGCACCACCTTGGAATCCACCTTGGCAGCACTCAAAAAGTAGTTCTTGGCCAGGCGCTGCGACAGCATGCGCTGGCGGCCCGCCAGGTTCACCAGGCGGGCACTGGGGGCCTGTGCCAATTTTTCGATGGCCTCGGTCACGGCCTGCGCAATGAGCAGCGTTCGATCGGCCTGTTCCGATGCCGCCACTACCAGGGCCGTGGTGGTGGCGGGCGCCGAAGTCATCTGGTTGAGCAGGGCAAACTGCTTTTGCACTTCTGCCAGCTGCCGCCCGACTTCTGCAGGCCACTGGCCCGACTGCATGCCTCGGGCCAGTTCGCCGCTGCCCGTCTGCACCATCTTGCGCGCCAGCCCCATCACATCCACCGCCGCAGCAGGCAGCACCTGCAGGTACTGCTGGCAATAGGCCTTGGCCATGCGCTGCGACAGTGCGCGAAACCAGCCCGCATAGTTGATGGCCCCCGACAATCCCATCTGTGCCTGGGCCCCATTGGCCCAGGTGGGCAGCAGGATGCCCGCCGCCACCCATTGCACCGCCACACGGCGCTGGCATGGCATGGCGTCGGCGGAGAACCTGTTCAATAGCTCGCGAACTGGCACGGGAACCCCCTGAAATCGGATGCCCGCATTGTTGCAACGCAGCATTTAGACGCCCTGCGCCAGATCAAACATCCCCCATCCGCGGGTCCCACACCTGCGAAAACACAGAACCCATCTTCAGGGTCATTGGCGGGCGGGCCCACTGATGCGCACCAAACCTGACACACTGCGCCGTTCAGGAGACATACATGTTGATACAACTGACCTATGCCAGCCGCACCTCCCGTGTGCTCGGCCCTGCGGACATCAAGGACATCTTGGGCGCGTCGCAGCGCAACAATGCCCGCGCGGGCATCACTGGTGCGCTGTGCCTGAACAACGGCATCTTCCTGCAGCAGCTCGAAGGCGACCGTGCTGCGGTCAACGCGCTGTACCACCGACTGCTCAAGGACACGCGCCACAAGGACACGGCCGTGCTGGACTTTGGCGAGATCCCGCACCGCCGGTTTACCAGCTGGTCCATGGGGCTTCTGGGCTCGTTGGACGCCAACCGGCAGCTGTTCCTCAAATACTCCAGCACCCCCGATTTCGACCCGTTCAGCATGAACACCTTGACGCTGCGCAGCTTCTTTGACGAGATCCTGCAGAACGTGCGCTGGCTGGAGTGAGAAAATGCGGGGCATGTGCCCTCCCGTCCTGCTGAACGAGCCCACCCATGTCTGAACGCGTGATTCCGCTGGTCGATGAGCGCCTGGCCGCGCTGGCAGCCACGGTGCCAGCGCGGCTGGTGAGCCCCACGGGCCAACTCACCGACACGCGGGGCCGCCCGCTGCGCGACCTGCGCATCAGCGTGACGGACCGCTGCAACTTCCGCTGCAACTACTGCATGCCCAAGGAAGTGTTCGACAAGGACTACCCCTACCTGCCGCACGGGGCGCTGCTGAGCTTTGAGGAAATCACGCGGCTGGCGCGGCTCTTTCTCGCGCATGGCGTGCGCAAGATCCGCCTGACGGGCGGCGAGCCCCTGCTGCGCAAGAACCTCGAAGACCTGGTTGCGCAACTGGCCCAGTTGCGCACCGTGGATGGCGTGGCGCCCGACCTCACGCTCACCACCAACGGTTCATTGCTCGCGCGCAAGGCCCAGGCACTGAAAGACGCCGGCCTGAACCGCGTGACCGTGAGCCTCGACGGCCTGGACGACACGATCTTTCGCCGCATGAACGATGTGGACTTTCCGGTGGCCGATGTGCTGGCCGGCATCGAGGCCGCGCATGCGGCGGGCCTGTCGCACATCAAGGTCAACATGGTGGTCAAGCGCGGCACCAACGACCACGAGATATTGCCCATGGCGCGGCACTTCCGGGGCACGGGCACCACGCTGCGTTTCATCGAATACATGGACGTAGGGGCCACCAACGGCTGGCGCATGGACGAGGTGTTGCCCTCCGCAGAATTGATTGCGCGCCTGCGCGCCGAGCTGCCGCTGGTGCAGCTGGACCCGAGCAGCCCTGGCGAAACCGCCGAGCGCTGGGGCTATGCCGATGCCCAGGGCCGGCATGACCCCGCACTGGGCGAGGTCGGCGTGATCAGCAGCGTGACCCAGGCCTTCTGCCACGACTGCAACCGCGCACGCCTGTCCACCGAAGGCAAGCTCTACCTGTGCCTGTTTGCCAGCCAGGGCTACGACCTGCGCAGCCTGCTGCGCGGGGGCGCGAGCGATGCAGAGATTGCCTCGGCCATCGCCCCCATCTGGCAGCAGCGCAACGACCGCTACTCCGAGTTGCGCAGCAGCCTGCCCGCTGACACCGGCCAGGGTGCGCGCCGCGTTGAGATGAGCTACATCGGGGGCTAGTGTGCTGTCCCGCAAATAACTGCACATGAAATCGCGTCCTCACCCCCAAGGCTGCGTTGCAAATCCTCGCGATAGCTACGGCTATCACTGCGGTTTGCGCCTTGCCCTGGGCGCGATGCCATCGATTTCATTTCGTGCAGCTATTTGCGGGACAGCACACTAGCGGCTCTGTAGAAAAAGCGTTGCGCTCATGCACAGCGCCGGCTATCCAGCACACAACCCATTGCCCACAGGATTTCAATTGATCAATCAGCAAGACATCACTGGCCTGGTCCTCGCAGGGGGCCGCGGCTCCCGCATGGGCGGGGTGGACAAAGGCCTGCAGAACTTTCGCGGCCTGCCGCTGGCCTTGCACACGCTGATGCGGCTACAGATGCAGACCGGCGCCACCATGGTCAATGCCAACCGCAATCTGGCGGCCTACGAGGCCTTTGGCACGCCGGTGTGGCCGGACGTGCTGAGCGACTACGCCGGGCCCCTGGCAGGCTTTCTGACCGGGCTGGAGCGCTGCGAAACCCCCTGGCTGCTGACAGTGCCCTGCGACACGCCGCTGTTTCCGCTGGACCTCGCCCAGCGCCTGGCGGCAGCGGCAGACGCCGAGGGCGCCGACATTGCCATGGCCGCAGCCCCGGAAGACGACGGCAAGGGCCACGTCACCGTGCGCCCGCAGCCGGTGTTCTGCCTGCTGCGCGTGGACCTGCTGGAAAGCCTGGTCGCCTTCACCCAGGCCGGTGGCCGCAAGATCGACGCGTGGACCGGCCAGCACCGCTGCGCCATCGTGCCGTTCGACCAGCCGGGCGACGACCCCCAGGCCTTTTTCAACGCCAACACGCTGGCCGAGCTGCACGCGCTGGAAAACAGCAGCGCGCCCCAGGCCTGACCCGCGCGCCAACCCCATGAACAGTCGCCCCCTGCTGGACGCTGGCGCGGTGCAGATCCGCCCCCTGGTCGCCGCAGACGCATTGGCCTACAAGGCTTTGCGCGACGAGGCACTGCGCACAGCGCCGGATGCCTTCACCTCGGACTACGAATCCTCCGTGGGCCGCGATGCCAGCGAGTACGTGGCGCGGTTTGGCGCGCTGGAGTCCGGCCAGTTTTTCCTGGGCGCCTTCGACACGGCGGGCCAGCTGCTCGGCTGCCTGGGCTGCGAGCGCGAGCAACGCACCAAACAGCGCCACTGTGCGGTGGTGGTCGGCATGATGGTGTCGCCTGCTTCGCAGCGCCGGGGCGTTGGCCGGATGCTGGTGGAGGCCTGCGTGCAGGCCGCCAGCCAGGTGCCGGGGCTGACCCAACTGGTGCTCACCGTCACCGCGTCCAACCAGCACGTGGTGCGCCTGTACGAGCAGGCCGGGTTCCGCCCCTGGGGCCTGCTGCCCAACGCCATCGTGGTGGATGGCGTGGGCTACGACAAGCTGCACATGGTGCGGCTGCTCTCCCACTGACTTCAAGCGAATCCCACCCATGAAAACCATTGCCCAGATTGCCGCCGAGCTGCGAGGCTACGACCCGCAGGCGCTGAGCGCCGCCGATGTGAACCGGTTTCTGGACCGGCTGGTCGAGCCCGTTGCCGCCACCGAAGTGCTGCCGCTGTTCAGCGCGCTGGGCCGCGTGCTGGCGCAGGATGTGATCTCGCCCGTCAGCGTGCCGCCCCACGACAACTCGGCCATGGACGGCTACGCTTTTGCGGGTGCGCAACTGGTGGCTGGGCAGCCGCTCACCCTGCGCGTGGTGGGCACCGCCCTGGCGGGCAAGGCCTGGGCAGGCACGGTGGCTGCGGGCGAATGCGTGAAGATCATGACCGGCGCCATCATGCCCGCCGGGCTGGACACCGTGGTGCCGCAGGAGTTCACCACCACCGCTGCCGACGGCCAGATCACCATCGCAGCCGATGTGCTGCGCGCCGGAGACAACCGCCGCTTCAAGGGCGAGGACATCATGGAAGGCCGCGTGGCCCTGGCCCGTGGCGAGTTGCTGACGCCCGCCGCCCTGGGCCTGGTGGCCAGCCTGGGCCTGCCCACCGTCACGGTGTACCGCCGGCTGCGGGTGGCGTACTTCTCCACCGGCGATGAGATCCTGAGCCTGGGCGAGGCTCCCCGCGAAGGCGCCGTGTACGACAGCAACCGCTACACCGTGTTCGGCCTGCTCACGCGCATGGGGGTGGAGGTGATTGACCTGGGCGTGGTGCGTGACGAGCCTGCACTGCTCGAAGCTGCCTTTCGTCAGGCGGCCCAGCAGGCCGACGCCATCATCACCAGCGGCGGCGTGAGTGTGGGCGAGGCCGACCACACCCGCACCATGATGAAAAAGCTGGGCGACGTGGCCTTCTGGCGCATCGCCATGCGCCCGGGCCGCCCCATGGCCGTGGGGCGCATCGGCAACGCAGAAAATCAAGCCATTTCGGTCTCAAGCGCTAGTGCATCAAGCGCTGACAGCTATCAAAATAATATCAACGCACCCACCGGTGGCGCTGTGCTGTTTGGGCTGCCCGGCAACCCCGTGGCGGTGATGGTGACCTTTCTCGCCTTTGTGCGCCCCGCCCTGCTGCGCATGATGGGCAGCACCCGCGCGGCGCCCCCGCTGCTGCGCGCCATCAGCACCGAGCCCATGCGCAAGAAGCCCGGCCGCACCGAGTACCAGCGAGGCCTGGTCACCACCGCGGCCGACGGCACGCTGCAGGTGCGCACCACCGGCAACCAGGGCTCAGGCGTGCTCAGCTCCATGGTGCAGGCCAACGGGCTCATCGTGCTGCACCACGGGCAGGGCAATGTAGCGGTAGGCGACGCCGTGGATGTGATGGTGTTTGAGGGCGTGATCTGACACGGCAATGCGCCGCCAGCCGGTGCATGGCATCGGCCGTCAAGGTAACCTGAAACCAGCCTCTCGCCCTGTTCAAAAACCGCGAATCACGCCATGCCCTACGCCGCCCAACACCTTGCACAACCCCCATCCCGAAACGATGTGGACCGCCTGCCCGGCGCCACGGTGGTCGAGTTCGGTACCCCCTGGTGCGGCCACTGCCAGCGCGCCCAGCCACTGATCGAAACCGCCCTGAAAGACCGCGCGGACATTGCCCACGTCAAGGTGGAAGACGGCCCTGGCCAGCGCCTGGGCCGCACGTTCGGCGTGAAGCTGTGGCCGACACTGGTCTTTATGAAAGACGGCAAGGAAGTGGCGCGCCTGGTACGCCCGCAGAGCGGCCAGGAATTGCAGAACGCGGTGCAGGCGGTGCTGGCCTAAGCCACCCGCGCTGCAACCCGCTGGACCCAGACCTTCCTCACGCTGGCACTGCACAACAGAAAGCAGAAAGGGCCCTGCCGGGCCCTTTCTTGTCTTGCTTTGCTTCTGCTGTTTTGGCAGCTCACTTTGCACTCCCACTGAAGGCTACTTGGCCACATAGTCGTGCGGGTGCACTGGGTGGGCTGGCTGATCCACGGCCACCGCTGTGTTGGCCCCTGGCACCGCCTTGCGGGCAAACAGCGTGTACATGGTGGGCACCACAAAAATGGTGAGCAGCGTGCCCAGCGACATGCCACCCACAATCACCCAGCCGATCTGGGTGCGCGTTTCGGCGCCAGCGCCCGTGGCCAAAGCCAGGGGAATGGCGCCCAGCACCATGGCCCCCGTGGTCATCAGGATGGGGCGCAGTCGCTGGGCCGAGGCCTTGACCAGCGCGTCCACCATCTCCATGCCCTCTTCGCGCAGCTGGTTGGTGAACTCCACGATCAGGATGCCGTGTTTGGTGATCAGGCCCACGAGCGTGATCAGCCCGATCTGCGAATACACATTGAGCGAGCCGCCGCTCCACTTGAGCGCCAGCAGTGCGCCGATCATCGACAGCGGCACCGACACCATGATGACCAGCGGGTCGATGAAGCTCTCGAACTGCGCGGCAAGCACCAGGAAGATGAACACCAGCGCCAGCACAAACACCACGCCCAGCGCGCCTTGCGAGTTCTTGAACTCCCGCGAGGTGTCGTTCAGGTCGGTGGTGTAGCCGGGCTTGAGCACCTTGGCCGCCGTCTCGTTCATGAAGGTGATGGCCTGGCCCAGCGAGTAGTCGGACGACAGGTTGGCCGTGATGGTGGCCGAGCGGCGCTGACCAAAGTGGTTCAGCTCGCGCGGGCTCACGCTTTCGCGCACGTTGACCAGGCTGGTCAGCGGGATCATCGCGTCGTTGCGGCCGCGCACATAGATGGTGTCGATGTTTTCGGGCGTGGTGCGGCCCCGGGCCTCGGTCTGCACGATCACGTCGTACTGCTCGGCATCGCGCTTGTAACGTGTGACGGTGCGGCCGCCCAGCATGGTCTCGATGGCTTTTGCCACCACTTCCACGCTCACGCCCAGGTCGGCGGCGCGTTCACGGTTGACCTCGATGCGCAGCTCGGGCTTGTTCAGGCGCAGGTCCACGTCGGGGGACACGATGCCGGGGTTCTGCGCAATCTCGGCCATGAACGCGGCCACCACCTTGCTCAGGTTTTCGTAGCTGTCCGAGGTCTGGATCACATAGGTGAGGGGCCGCGAGCGGAAGCCCTGGCCCAGCGATGGCGGCGTGATCAGAAAGGCGTTCACGCCGGGCAGGCCCGCCACCTTGGGCTGCAGCTCCTTGGCCAGGGCCAGCGTGGTGCGGTCGCGCTTTTCCCAGTCCACGGTGCGGTAGATGACACTGCCCTGTGCCACCGTGGGGTTGCCGATGTTGGCAAACACGCGGTCGAATTCGGGGTAGGTGTTACCGATCTTTTCCAGCTCCAGCGCATAGCGGTTGGTGTAGTCCAGCGTGGCGCCGTCGGGCGCGGTCACGCTGGCCAAAATGGTGCCTCGGTCTTCCAGCGGCGACAGCTCCTGCCGCATGCTGGGAAACACCAGCACCAGCGCCGCGCCGCTCAGGGCCATGACGCCCAGCACGATCCAGCGGGCCTGGAACAGCGCACCCCGCACGCCACTGCGCCCCGCGCCCGCACCACTCCAGCGGGCCGTGACGATCCAGCGCAGCAAGCGGCCATAGGCATCCGAGAGTGCGGTGAGCCAACGCTCCATGGAGCGGTCAAACCAATTGGGATTCGGGTTGTGCTTGAGCAGCAGCGAACACATCATGGGCGAGAGCGTCAACGCCACAAAGCCCGACACCACCACGGCCCCGGCCAGCGCCAGCGCAAACTCCACGAACAAGCGCCCCGTGCGGCCGGGTGTGAATGCGAGTGGCGCATACACCGCCACCAGCGTGAGCGTCATGGCCACGATGGCAAAGCCGATTTCGCGTGCGCCCTTGATGGCGGCAGAAAACGGGTCGAGCCCCTCTTCGATGTGGCGGTAGATGTTCTCCAGCATCACGATGGCGTCGTCCACCACCAGGCCAATGGCCAGCACCAGCGCCAGCAGCGTGAGCGTGTTGATCGAAAAGCCGGCCAGCGACATCAGCGCAAAACTGCCCACCAGGCTGACCGGGATGGTGATGATGGGGATGATGGACGCACGGAACGTGCGCAAGAACACAAAGATTACCAGGGCCACCAGCACGACGGCCTCGATGATGGTGGAGTACACGCTCTTGATGGAGCGGTCGATGAACAGCGAGTTGTCGTTGGCAATGTCGATGCCGATGTCTGGCGGCAGGTCGGCCTTGAGCAAGGGGATCATGGCGCGCACGCCTTTGGACAGCTCCAGCGGGTTGGCCGTGGCCTGGCGGATCACACCCACCGAGATCGCGTCGCGGCCATTGAGCCGCACGCGGCTGCGGTCGCTGGCGGGGCCTTCTTCCACCCGGGCCACATCACGCACGCGCACTGAAAACCCATTGACCGTGCGGATCACGATGTCGGAAAACTGTGCCGGGGTTTTCAGGTCGGTCTGGGACGTCACGCTGAACTCGCGCTGCTGCGATTCAATGCGGCCTGCTGGCAGCTCCAGATTGTTGCGGCGGATGGCATCTTCCACGTCCTGCGTGGTCAAGCGATAGCCGGCCATGCGCTCGGGGTCCAGCCACACGCGCATGGCGTATTTGCGCTCGCCATAAATCGGCACATCAGCCACACCGGTCACCGTCTGCAACCGGGGTTTGACGATGCGGTTGATCAGGTCATTGATCTCCAGCGGGCTGCGTGTATCGCTGCTGAAGGCGAGCCACAGCACGGGCGATGCATCGGCCTCCACCTTGGCAATCACGGGCTCATCCACCGCGAGCGGCAGGCGGTTGCGCACACGGGCGGTGCGGTCGCGCACTTCAGCGGCAGCGTTGTCAGCGTCCTTCTCCAGGCGAAAGCGCACGCTGATCTGGCTTTGCTCGGCCCGGCTGATGGAGGTGATTACATCCACGGCGTCGATACCGGCGATGGAGTCTTCGAGCGGCTTGGTCACCTGCGATTCGATGACCTCGGCCGACGCGCCCGCATACCGCACGCTGACGGTGACCACGGGTTCGTCGATCTTGGGGTATTCGCGCACCGACAGGCGTGTGAAGCTCACCGCGCCAATCAACAGCACCAGCAGTGACAGCACGGTGGCAAACACCGGCCGGCGGATGGAGATTTCAGCGAGTTGCATGGCAGTCCAGAGGCATCAGAGGGTAAGGACGGCAGTCCGTCAGACGGGAGGGCGGCTGCCAGTGGGCGTGGACCGGCTGGAGGTTCCGGCCAGCTGGCAAGGGTTGGGGCCGGGCAGCGGATCGGGTTCGCTGCGAGCCGCCATCACGCGGGCCACCGAGGGGGCGGCAGAAGGAGATGGAGATGCCGATGCCGCAGAGGTGCTCTGCGCAGGCGCATCAGCCACCGGCGATGCCTTTTGGCCCGCCCCAGTCGCAGCACCTGAAGCGCCCGGAGCCGGCCGCGTTGCCGCGGCCGCCGCACCACCGTTGCCCTGCTTGCCCAGCTCCACCACGCGCACCTCGGTGCCGTCCTTGCGGATGCGCTGCTGGCCCGCCGTGACCACCAGGTCTCCGGCGCTCAAGCCGTCCACCACCTCCACCCACCCAGGTGAACGGACGCCCAGTTTGACCGGCGTGCGGCGCGTCACCTTGCTGCTGGGCTCCTTGCCTTCCACCACCTTGAGCACATAGGGGCTGGTGCCGTCGGGCACGATGGCTTCCTCGGGCACCACAAGCGCGTCGCTGCGTTCGGAAAACACGGTCGTCACCCGCGCGAACATGCCGGGGCGCAGCTGCAGGCGGCGGTTGTCGATGCAGCCACGCACCGCGATGGCCCGCCCATCCGCATCGATCTGTGGGCTGATGGCCTGCACCACGGCGGCGTAACGCGCGCCCGGCAGTGCATCAAAGGTGACCTGCGCGGTCTGCCCCGGGCGCACCTTGCCCTGCAACCGCTCGGGCAGGCGGAAATCGACATACACCGCATCAAGGTCTTCGATGTTGACGATATCGGCCCCGTCCTTGAGGTAGTCGCCCACGTTCACGCCCCGAATGCCTGCGATACCATCGAACGGGGCCAGGATCTTCAGGCGCTGGGCCGTGGCCTGGGCCAAAGCCAGCTTGGCCTGGGCCACTTCCAGGTTGGCCGCACTCTCGTCCACCGAACGCTGGCTGATGAAGCCCTGGGCCACCAGCTCCTGATTGCGCTTGTGGTTGGCCCGCGCAATCGACAACTCGGCCTGGCTTTGCTGGATCTGCGCACGCGGCAATTGGTCATCCAGCTGCACCAGCACTTGCCCGCGCCGCACACGCTGGCCGTCACGGAAGTTGAGCTGGGTGATACGCCCGCCCACCTCGGGCCGCAGCATCACGCTCTGGCGCGACCGCAGGCTTCCCACGGCTTCGGCATCGTCGCGCAGCGCCATCTGCCGCACGGTCACCGTTTCCACGGCCACGGGGCGGCCAGCACCAGCGGGCGCGGTGCCACCAGCCGATGCGCCAGCGCCTGCACCGCCCGCCCCGACCTCGGCACGCTGCTGCGGCTGCACGGGCTTCTGCAGCCACCAGGCAGCGCCCGATGCGGCAGCGATGCCGATGACAGCGAAAACGAGGTACTTGTACTTGCTCTTGGACGCCATGGGTCAATCAATCCAGTGAGGTGGGATGCGCAGTCACACAATGTAACAGTGGGTGTGTGCAGCCGCAGCCACCCGCAGCAATATCCCGGAGCATTCGCCGCTGGGGCGTGATGGCCGTACTGGCCGCCTCGGACGCGGGCACAAAAAAAGCCTCCGAAGAGGCTTGCATGCGGTAAGCAGCTGGCAATGGATCTACCTGCGGCCCAGGGCCTGGTCCACGCCCCGGTTGGCCAGCGCGTCGGCCCGCTCATTGCCCGGGTCGCCCGAATGCCCTTTCACCCAGCGCCATTCGATGCGGTGGCCGCCGGTGCTGACCAGCGCATCCAGCCGCTGCCACAGCTCCACGTTCTTGACCGGCTGCTTGGAGGCCGTGCGCCAGCCCTTGGCCTTCCAGCCATGGATCCACTCGGTAATGCCCTTGCGCACGTACTCGCTGTCCAGGTACAGCGTCACGGCACAGGGGCGCTTGAGGGCCGACAACGCCTCGATCACCGCCATCAGCTCCATGCGGTTGTTGGTGGTACCCAATTCGCCGCCAAACAGCTCTTTTTCGGTCGCACCGGAGCGCAGCAACACGCCCCACCCGCCGGGGCCCGGATTGCCCTTGCAGGCGCCATCGGTGTAAATCTCTACCTGGTTCAAACTCTGTTCCTGACAATGAGGTGGATGGTTGCCATGACGGGGCATGGAAGCCCACGGCAACCGCGGAAGGCTGTGCTCAAGGCTTGTGCCGGGCTGCAGTGGGCGCAGTGCGCGAAGGATTCACCCCACTTTGAGACACCCGGTTGGCGATGGGCACGGTGCCCGCAGCACGCTGGCGGTGGGTGCGCCAGGCGGGCTCCAGCAAACGCATGCCATGCACCCGTTTGACGGCCACCAGAAAATACGCGGCACCCAGAATGGGCCACCATTTCTCACCCAAAGGGTCCATCCAGCCAAAACGCTCCAGCCACTGCGCGCTGCGCACCGCTGGACGATAACAGCCAAATCGGGCAGATTCGACCTCGAAGTTCAAAAGCCGCAGCCAATCGCGCAGGCGGCGATAGCCGATGAACTCGCCCACGTCGGGCAGATACAGCGTGCCCCGCCCCAGGCGCTGGTACAGCCGCGCACGCCGCTGCCGCAGGCCCCACAGGCTGGTGGGGTTCAGGCCGCTGATGACCACACGCCCTTCGGGCACCAGCACCCGCTCCACCTCGCGCAGCGCGGCATGGGGGTCGATGCTCAACTCCAGCGTGTGGGGCAACACCAGCAGGTCCAGGCTCGCTGCGGGGAAGGGCAAGGCCACAGGCTCGGTGAGCAGGTCCACCGCGCGGCGCTGCAGCGGCCCATCGTCATCACCGGTCTCCACAAAGGCGATGGAGCTCTCCACGGCCTCCTGCCCCATCGCCAGCCACTGGTGGGGCATGCGGTTGGCGCGCAGGCCGTCCAGCAGCGGCATGCCGAGCTGGAGACTGTGATATCCAAAAATATCGGCCACCGCCTCGTCAAAGCGTGCCTGCTCCCATGCGAGCAGGTAGCGGCCAGGGGGGGAGTCGAACCAGTGGTGCAAACCTATAATTTGATCGCTCATGAACTTGCTACCGCTGCCCGCCTTTACCGACAACTACATCTGGATGCTGCACGACGGCCGCCAGGCCATCGTTGTGGACCCGGGAGAAGCCGCGCCGGTGGAGCAGGCCTTGCACCGCTGGGGCCTGTCATTGCAAGTCATTCTAGTCACGCACCACCATGCCGATCATGTCGGCGGAGTCGATGCCCTGCGCCAAGCCACCGGTGCACGGGTGTATGGCCCAGCGCGGGAGCGCATGCCCGAGCCGCTGGAGCGGCTGGCGCAAGGCGATACCGTCAACGCGCTGGGGTTTCAGTTCCAGGTCATGGACGTGCCAGGGCACACGGCGGGCCACATTGCCTACTACTGTCGCGAGATGGACGGAGCGCCCCTGCTTTTTTGTGGTGATACGCTGTTCTCAGGCGGTTGTGGCCGGCTGTTTGAAGGCACACCTGCGCAAATGCTCGACTCGCTGGACCGGCTGGCGGCACTGCCTGGCAACACCCGGGTGTGTTGCACCCACGAGTACACACTGTCTAACCTGAAGTTTGCGCGGGCCGTGGAACCTGGCAACGCCGCCCTGCTCCACTACAGCAGCCAATGCGAAGCCCTGCGGGAGCAGAACCAGCCCACACTGCCTTCGCACATGGCGCTTGAGCGAGACATCAACCCCTTTCTGCGCGTGCGGCAGGGCCCGGTGGCGCAAGCCGCCCAGGGCTACGACGCGCAGGTGCCCCTTGACGACGCCGTAGCGGTGCTGGCCGCGCTGCGTCAATGGAAAAACGAGTTCCGATGAAAATTTTGCACATTGCCTGCCTGGCCGGCCTTTTGTGGCTGACAGGCTGCGCCACTACGGGCTCGACGCCCGACCAGGCGTCCGCCAGCGGAAACACCACCAGCACCAAGGGCCCTGCGTCGCCCCACACCCCTGTCATCCCCAACGGCCCGCTCAAACCCATCACTGCCGCGCAAGCCACGAGTGGCGAGGTGGCATCGCTCTCAGCCCCCGCCGACTTGTGGGACCGCATCCGGCGTGGCTTTGCCATGCCCGACCTGCAGCATGAGCTGGTACAGGACCGCGAGCAGTGGTATGCCACGCGCCCCGACTACATGCAGCGCATGACGGAGCGTTCCAGCAAGTACCTGTTCCATATTGTTGAAGAGCTGGAACGCCGGGGGATGCCGACCGAACTGGCGCTGCTGCCCTACATTGAAAGCGCGTTCAACCCCCAAGCGGTATCGAGCGCCAAGGCCGCAGGCATGTGGCAGTTCATGCCCGCTACGGGCAATTATTTCGACCTCAAGCAGAACGCCTTCCGCGACGACCGTCGCGACGTGCTGGCGTCCACCCGGGCGGCACTCGACTACCTGCAAAAACTCTACGGCATGTTTGGCGACTGGCACCTTGCCCTGGCGGCCTATAACTGGGGTGAAGGCAGCGTAAGCCGGGCCATTGCCCGCAACCAGAAGCTGGGACTGGGCACCACTTACACCGACCTGAACATGCCTGCGGAGACCCGCATGTATGTGCCCAAGCTGCAGGCGGTCAAGAACATCGTGGCCAACCCCGATGCCTTCCGCACAGAGTTGCCCCTGATCGAGAACCACCCCTACTTCCAGACCGTGGACATCACGCACGACATCGATGTGTCGCTGGTGGCCACACTGGCGGGTATTCGCGAGGAAGACTTCCGTGCCCTCAACCCGTCGTACAAGCGACCCGTGATCCTCGCCGCCGGGACGCCGCAAATCCTGCTGCCCTGGGACAACGCCAAGGTCTTCCAGCGCAACCTGGAGGCCAAGCGTGAAGGCCAGTACGCGAGCTGGACCGTGTGGTCTGTGCCCACCACCATGACGGTGGCCGAGGCGGCACAACGTGCCGGCATGAGCGAGGCGGATCTGCGCAGCATGAACAACATCCCGCCGCGCATGCTCATCAAAGCAGGCTCGGCGCTGATGGTGCCCCGCTCCACGACCACCCGGCAAGACGTGTCGTCCCACTTGGCCGACAACGGCCAACTGAGCCTTACCCCCGAGATCGTCACCCGTCGCACCACGGTGCGGGCCGGCAAGGGCGACACGGTGGCCAGCATTGCGCGGCGCTACAAGTTGGCAGCCGCCAACGTGGCGGACTGGAACGATGTGCGGGCGAATGCCGCATTCAAGGTGGGCCAGCAGATTGTGGTGTACCTGCCGGTGCGCCAGAGTCAGGCGCGCAGCAGCGGCGGCAGCGCTCGCGCATCGGCCGCCCCCGCGGGCAAACGCCAGGCTCCAGCGCCTGCGCGGCGTGGCGGATCCCCCTCCAAGGTCAAGCGCCGCTGAGACGCAGGCGCCTCAGCAAAGCCACCTGGGCCCGGCGAAGCCCGGCATTGATTGGCCGGTCGCTGGGCCCCTGCATCAGAACCGGAGCGTGTGCATGCCCAGCAGCCCCAGGATTCCCATGATGATGAGATAAAGCGCCACGATGGTGCTGAGCAAACGCGGCATGACCAGGATGAGGATGCCTGCGATCAGGGAGACGAGCGGGCCGATGCTGAGGCTCAGCGACATGGTGGATAGTCCTTGAAAAATGGCACGGGAATGGCGCAGCACAACTGCTGCGTACGTAGCCTGCGCGATGCGTATCGCACGGTGTGATTGCGGTGCAGTGGCAGGTGGGCAGGCGGCTGACACTGTAGTCGATGCCAGGGCCCTCAGAGCCTGTTGACAGTCTCGCAGGAGAGGTAAGCAGGCCCTTGGGGTCTCCCGCCGCAGCGGCTTGTCAGACGCTGTACTTTTGGCGGGCTTTGCGCACCAGATCGTTGCTGGACGTACGCGCCAGTTCGACCTTGGCCTCGGCCAGTTCGGGCAGCGCGCGCGACAACACCCGCAGTGCAGTAGCCGGGCCTTCGTCCGGCATCAGGCCGTTGGTGGAGTAGGTCTCGCGCACCCGGCTGAACGCCGCCAGATAGAGCCCCCGGTCACCCATCAGGTAGGCGGGAGGCACCGCCTTCACCAGGTCTGCCGGTGCTGCCGTCTGCAGCCACTTGAGCGCATGCACAACGCCATTGACCAATGCCTGGGCCTGGGCAGGCTGCTTCTGGATGAAGGCCTGCGGGGCATAAAGGCAGCTGGCGGGCATGGTGCCACCGAACATGTCCTGCCCTGCCTTGAGAGAGCGCAGATCGCCCACGATGCGGGTATCTGCCTTTTGCTCCAGCAAGGTCATGATGGGATCGGCATGGCACAGTGCATGCACCTGGCCGGAACGCAGCGCGTTCATGGCATTGGTGCCCGAGCCCACCCCCACAAAACCCACATCGCGCAACGGCACGCCCGCACGCATCAGCATCAGGCTGGCTGCCAGGTGGGTGGATGAGCCCACCGACGACACCCCCACCTTGCGCCCCGCCAGGTCGCCCAGGTCCTTGTACGCAGGCACCGACCGCAGTGACACACCCAGCGCCAGCTGCGGGGCCCGCCCCTGCAGCACCAGCGCGCGGTACGCATGACCTCGCGCCTGCGCACGCAACACGTGCTCGAAGGCACCGGAACAGACATCTGCCGCACCGTCCTGTACCGCCTGCCAAGCAAGCGCCCCCGCCGAATAGTCCCGCACCACCACGTCCAGGCCTTCGAGGCGGAAGTACCCCAGCGCATCGGCCAGCGCCAGCGGCAGGTGGTACAGAACGCCCTGCCCTCCCACCGCCACGGTCACCCGCCCGAGAGCAGCGCCATCGGTCTGCGCACGCACCCGGATGGCAGGCGCCCACACCGCAGCCGCCGACAAGGCAGATACGGCGCCAAAGGCGCGGCGGGTGAGTGGAGGCAGAGACATGGAATCAGGCAAAAAGACAATGCTGCATTGCAACAATCGTGCCGCAGCACAGGCGAACCCGCATCAGGGTGAATCCCTGCGGGTTACTACGTACCGCGATAGACAGCCTTCAACCGCAGCACACCGCAAGACGGGTGGCGCGCACCCGGGGCGCTCAACGGTAACCGATGAACAGGATGGCAATATTGA
This sequence comes from Acidovorax sp. Root568, assembly GCF_001427445.1. Classification (NCBI taxonomy): domain Bacteria; kingdom Pseudomonadati; phylum Pseudomonadota; class Betaproteobacteria; order Burkholderiales; family Comamonadaceae; genus Acidovorax; species Acidovorax sp. Root568. The sequence goes on from NZ_LMGP01000003.1 coordinate 43,727, forward strand.
CCAGAAAACCGCCGGCCCAGACTGCGCTGCGGGCCATCGGCATGTCGGCCACGTACATCATCACGTAGAAGATGCGCAGGAAGACATACAACAACGCCAGCAGGTCCAGCAACGTCTGCCCCGCCCCCAGCAGGTGCGCAATGATGACCGCGCCGATGAAAAACGGCAGCGCTTCAAAGCTGTTGGCCTGCGCTGCGTTGGCACGTCCGCGCCAGTCGGTCTGCCGCGAGAGCCAGCCGCGCGGATCGTGGTTGTCAAAACCGCCTTCTTTGCGGGACTTGCCAAAGTTGCCACTTTTGGCCAACCAGGCACAAGCGATGGGCAGCAGTGCTGCGAACAGCACGCACCAATAGGCCACGGTGAACCGCGCGACGTGCAAGGTGGTATTCATTTTCGAGGCTTTTGAGGGCAACAGCGCAGCAAATACAAGCGCTGGTAGCTATTAAATTGAGAGTATTTTAGCCGCAGACATTGTCAGGACGACGGGCTGGCAGGCGCCTTGGCATCACCGGCGATCCACCAGCGCATGCGCGATCGTTCCCAGGTCCACGTACTCCAGCTCACTACCGACAGGCACGCCGCGCGCGAGCCGCGTGACATGCAACCCACGGCTCTTCAGCGCCTCGCTGATCACATGCGCAGTCGCCTCCCCCTCGGCATTGAAGTTGGTGGCCAGGATCACCTCCTGAACGGTGCCATCCGTGGCGCGCTCCATGAGCTTGTGCAGGCCGATCTCCTTGGGACCAACACCATCGAGCGGGCTGAGCCGCCCCATCAACACGAAGTACAACCCCTTGAAGGCCCCCGTGCGCTCCAGTGCAGACTGGTCAGCGGGCGTTTCGACCACGCACAGCCGCGTGGCATCGCGGTCAGGGTCCAGGCAGGTGCTGCACACCTCGGCCTCGGTGAACGTATGGCAACGCGCGCAGTGGTGCACCGTGCCCACCGCTTCCGAGAGCGCCCGCGACAGGGTCAGCGCCCCTTCGCGATCGTGCTGCAACAGATGAAACGCCATGCGCTGCGCAGACTTCACCCCCACCCCCGGCAACCGGCGCAGCGCCTGGATCAGAACGTCGAGGGAGTTGGTGGTGGACATGGAAAGGCTGGAGATAAGGCGCGTAAGGTCGTACGAAGCAGTGGAGCGAGGCTCAACAGGCCAAGCCCAAACGGATGTGGGAAAACAACGGGAATTCACCCCTGCCTTGACCCCCACCCTCAAGGGGGTAGCGAGCGGGATCAGCTGCTAGGCGGACGGAGCACAGCCACCGGAACGTACTTGAAGTACGTGAGGATGGCGAGCACCGCCCAACGACGCAGATGGCCCGCTCGGTAGCCAGTATCAGAAAGGGAATTTCATGCCGCCGGGGAGGCCTGGCATACCTTGCGTCAGCTTGCCCATCTTCTCCGAAGATGTCTCCTCCGCCTTGCGCACCGCCGCATTGAACGCAGCCGCCACCAGATCTTCCAGCATGTCCTTGTCCTCGGCCAGCAGGCTAGGGTCGATGGTGATGCGCTTGACGTCGTGCTTGCAGGTCATGGCCACCTTCACCAGACCCGCGCCCGATTCACCCTCCACCTCGATGAAAGCCAGTTCGTCCTGGGCCTTCTTGAGGTTGTCCTGCATCGCCTGGGCTTGCTTCATGAGGCCGGCGAGTTGTCCTTTGTTGAACATGGTGTGGTTTCCTTTTCAGTTTCTAGTGAAATGAGTAACAGAGGTTGTCCGTCATGCAGGTTTGATACTGCCCGGCACGATTCTCGCGCCGTAGTCACGCATCAGCGATTGCACGAAGGGGTCGTTGTGCACGATTTCTTCCGCGCGACGCTGGCGTTCGGCGGCGGCGGCGGCGTTGCGACGGGCGGGGCTGTCGATGACCACGCCCACTTCCACGCTGATCTGGGTCGCATGGCCCGCAGCTTCAAGGGCCGCACGCAGGCGCTCGCGCGCCGTGGGCTGGTTGAGCGATTCGCGCTCGACGCGCAACAGCCAGTGACCACCATCGCGCGCCACCAGCTGCGACTGCAGGGCCAGTTCGCGCACCAGCGCCGTGATGGCCTCTGTTGCCACCAGTTGCTGCACCGTGGCATGCCAGACGTCCCCCTCTTCGGTGGGGGTGTAGCGGGCAGATACCGGGGTCGGGGCAGACAGTGGAAGCGGCTGCAACCGTTCGCCGGGCTCCGGGGACTCACGCACTGGGATTGCTACATATTCAGGAGCATTCTGTGCTTTGAATGATTGCGCTACGCCGGGATTTTGATCAAACCTCTCGGTGGTGCGTACCGGCAACGCCGTGGCAGCGGGTGCAGCCGCAGTGGTCACAGTACCGGGCTCGTCAGAACCTGGCCATGGGGGTGGCTCAGAATCGTTGAACGACTCTGACGGATGGTCTCCGCCGCCAGAAGATGCGGTGCCTGCAGCCACTGCCGGAACGGGGGCCGGGACTGCAGGCGCGGGGGCCGCAGACGGGACTGGCGGGGCAGCACGCACCGGAGCTGCAGGCGCCGACGGTACAGACAGGGCCTGGGGGGGCTTCACCGCTGCCCCTCCCACAGGCCCTGGCGTGGCCACCACTGCAGCAGGGGCTGCTGCAGTTGATGCAACAGCGCCTGAGGGGGGCGTTTCAGCCCGCGTCAGAGTTTTTTTTTCAGCCGATTCGCCGGCGCCCCCTGCACCGCTGACGGGCTTGAAAGCCAGCAGACGCAGCAGCACCATGGTGAGTGCCGCGTACTCGTCGGGCGCCAGGCCCAACTCGCCGCGCCCGTGCAGGCACATGCTGTAGAGCAACTGCGTTTCATCGGCGGGCATCAGTGCAGACAGGCGGGCTGTTTCAGCAGCCTCGGGGTCGTCGGCATCCACGGCACCGGCCATCTGGGGCACGGCCTGGAACACGGCCATGCGCTGCAGCACGGCACTCATCTCTTCGAGCGTGGAGGCGGCAGACAGCCCGTTCATGCGCAGCGTGTCCGAGGTCTCCACCACGGTTTTCCCGTCACCCTGGGCGAGCGCTTCGATGAACCGGAACACATAGGAGCGGTCCACCGCACCCAGCATCTGGCGCACACCGGCTTCCTGCAGCTGGCCGCTGCCAAAGGCAATGGCCTGGTCGGTCAGCGACAGTGCATCGCGCATGGAGCCCCGCGCAGCGCGTGAGAGCAGGCGCAGCGCCTGGGGCTCGGCAGGCACGTTCTCGGTCGCCAGCACCTGCGTGAGGTGCGAGAGGACGGTTTCAGGCGCCATGGGGCGCAGGTTGAACTGCAGGCAGCGGCTCAGCACCGTGACCGGCACCTTCTGCGGGTCGGTCGTGGCCAGCACAAACTTGAGGTACTCAGGCGGCTCTTCCAGCGTCTTGAGCATGGCGTTGAACGCCGTGTTGGTCAGCATGTGCACTTCGTCGATCATGAAGACCTTGAAGCGCCCCTGCACCGGCTTGTAGACCGCCTGCTCCAGCAGGCTTTGCACTTCGTCCACGCCCCGGTTGGAGGCCGCGTCCAGCTCGGTGTAGTCCACAAAGCGGCCGCTGTCGATGTCGGTGCAGGCCTGGCACACGCCGCAGGGCGTAGCGGTGATGCCGCCAGTGCCGTCCGCACCCTGGCAGTTGAGCGACTTGGCCAGAATGCGCGACACCGTGGTCTTGCCCACGCCGCGCGTACCGGTAAACAGGTAGGCGTGGTGCAGGCGCTGCTGGGTCAGCGCATTCGACAAGGCCTGGACCACATGTTCCTGCCCCACCATCTCGGTGAAATTGCGGGGACGGTACTTGCGGGCGAGCACGAGGTAGGACATGCGGTCGATTCTACGGGCTGGGCCATGCGCCCCTGGCGCCACCAGGGCAAACAAAACAGCCACTGAAAAATCAGGGCCTCCATCCGACGTACAATCAGCGGTGACGGGCCTCCTCGCATGGTGAAGCGGCCAACCGGGTCAGGTGGGGAACCAAGCAGCCCTAACTGTGGAGTCAGTGCCGGGGGTAAGGCTCGTCAACTTCTTCTTTTTTTGCGCGGTCGCGCGAAAATTCCCATCTCCAGCATTTCCGTAGCGCGCCGGGCGCCTCACGCCCACTCAAGCCGCGGCGGACTGCCCCAGCCAGCGCAGCGCCCCCTCTCCCGCCACACGGCCGCTGGCCATGCTGGCGGTCAGCAGATAGCCCCCGGTGGGCGCCTCCCAGTCCAGCATTTCTCCCGCGCAGAACACACCTGGTAACGCCGTCGCCATGAGGTGCGCGTCCATCGCTTCAAAAGCCACACCGCCCGCCGTGCTGATGGCCTCGTCCAGCGGGCGCGTGGCCACCACGGTGATGGGCAAGGCTTTGATGGCATGGGCCAGTGCCACGGGGTCGTTCATGCCTTCCTTGCCGAGGTGTTCATAAAGGATGCCCGCCTTGATGCCATCCAGGCCCAGGCGGCTCTTGAGGTGGCTGGAGAGCGACCGGGAACCGCGCGGGTGGCGCACTTCCACCAGCACGCGCTCAGGCGCATGGTCGGGCAGCAGATCGAGGTGGAACGTGGCGTGGCCATGGGCCTCCACCTCGTCGCGCAGGAGGTGCGAGGCGGCATAGACTAGGCTGCCCTCCACCCCTGTGGCCGTGACCACAAACTCGCCCCGACGACTGAAGCTGTGGCCCCGGCTGTCGGTAAAGCTGAGCGCCACGGTCTTGAAGGGCTGGCCCACAAACTTCTCGGCAAAATGCGGCGTCCAGCCCACGGTGGGCGCAGGCGTGCGGCCCAGCAGCTCCTGCAGAAAGGCGCGGCGCGTCTCGCCCGCAGGTGCGTCTGCACGCAGCACATCAAAGCCGCAGTTGGACGGGCGCAGCGGAGCCACAACCACGCCGCGCTGCGCCAGCAGCGGCACCCAGGCACCATCAGACCCCAGGCGTGCCCAGCTGCCGCCGCCCAGCGCCAGCACCACCGCCTTGGCGGCCACCCGCACCTCGCCTGCCGGTGCGGCAAAGCGCAGAGCCCCCTCCTCGGCCCAGCCCAGCCAGCGGTGGCGCATGTGGAACAGAACCCCTTGCCCGCGCAGGCGCTGCAGCCAGGCGCGCAGCAGCGGCGCGGCCTTCATGTCGGTGGGGAACACGCGGCCCGAAGTGCCCACAAAGGTCTCCACCCCCAGCCCTTGCGCCCAAGCGCGCATCTCGGGGCCGCCAAAAGCCTGAATCAGAGGCTCAATCTGTGGTTCGCGCCCGGCATAGCGACTCACAAAAGGCGTGTGGGGCTCGGAATGCGTGAGGTTGAGCCCGCCCTTGCCCGCGAGCAGAAATTTGCGGCCCACCGAAGGCATGGCGTCAAACACGTGCACGGCCACCCCCGCCTGGGCCAACACCTCTGCGGCCATGAGACCCGCCGGGCCACCGCCGACGACGGCCACGTCGCACTGCAAAGCCTCCGCAGACTGGGCAAGTGCAGGGGATGTATCGGAAGGAGGAAGGGGGTGGGACACGTGAGGGCCTTGCTGAATAAAGAAGCGCGTCGCAGGGGCGGCACGTCAGAACAGGGAGCCTTGCGGAGAATCCGCAGGGCCTGGCGCGGTGGGCGCGCGCTCTGGTTGTGCTGGGGCAACCGGCGCAATGGGGGCAACGGGCGGGCGAGTATGCCCCACCGCGGGGGCCTGGGCCGCCGATGCCCCTGCTGAGCCCTGCGCATCGCCCACCATTACCAACCGCCCATCGCCCGTGAGAAAGGCGGCATGCACCACCTCGCCCGGCATCAGGGCCTGTACGGCTTCGCGGTAACGCTGCAACTGGGCCACCAGTGCCTGCTGGCGCTGGGGTTGGGTGGCGCTTTTGTAATCCAGCACCCACCAGCCGGCCTCTGCATCGCCGGCGTGTGCCGCGCGGCGCTGCACCAAGCGGTCGATGCGCAGGCTCTGCCCCTGATAGTGCAGCGGGGCTTCGTTGATGGCGGTCTGCACCAGGGCAGCGTCCCACGCCCAGGCCCCCTCGCCCGCCAGAATGGCCTGCGCCATGCGGGCAGCCAACTCGGCGGCAGCGGGGGCAATGTCGTGGTCCAGAGCCAGGCGGGCAATGCGCGCGGCAGCCCAACCCTGGGCGCGCAAGTCGGCCAGTGGGGCACCAGCCACGCCGGCTTGCTCCAGCAACTGGTGCATGGCATCGCCCTGGCGCGACAAGGGGGTGGACTCTCCGTCGCCCGGCATGGCCACAGGGCTGTCGCCCGGCAATCCCGCATCGGTTTGCACGCGCGCGCTTCGCAGCGCCTCGGGCAGCGCGGGCAGGCAGGGGATGGTGAAGGTCTGCGCGGGCGCTACGGCCGCCACGGCATGTTCTGCGGGGGCCAACGCCTGCGTGTCCACTTCAGTGACCAAGGGAGCGAGCCGATTCCACCAACTGCCGGGGGCCGAGTTACCGGGCTGTACTGATGACAGGGCCAGGCAATGCTTGGCACGCGTCATGGCCACGTAGAGCATGTTCAGTTCCTCGCGGCTGCGGGCCTGCTGCTCGGCGGCGAGCGCATCCACTGCGCTGGGTGGCGGGCTCGATTCGCTGGCCAAAAAGACGAAGGCAGACGGCACGGCCTGCTCGCCAGGCCAGTCCACCAGCACGCCCATGGTCTCGGCCTTTTGTGGACGGGTGTCGGTATCGAGCAGCAGCACGCAATCGGCCTCCAGCCCCTTGGCACCGTGCACCGTCAGCAAGCGGATGGCCTGCGCATCCGCCCGGCCTGGGGCGCGCACACCGCCCTTTTTCATGGCCCGCACAAAGGCATAGGGCGTGAGGTAGCGCCCCCCGTCGTGCTGCAGCGATGCCGCCAGCAGTGCGCGCAGATTGGCCTGCACGGACTGGCGCTGGGATACAGGAGCTGCGGCAGCAAAGCGGGCCAGCACGTCACCTTGTTCGTAAATGGTGTGCAGCGCGTCGTGGGGCGGCAAAGTACCCACCCACGTCTGATATTGGGCTAAAACGGCTCCAAGCGGTTGATATTCATGCGCCAGAAGCTCACTTTTCAATAGCAAATCAAACCAGCTACAGCCCGCGTGTTCCGGCTGGCGGCGCAACAACGCCAGCGCGACCAGCGCGTCGTCGCCCAGGCCAAACAGGGGTGACTTGAGCGCGCGGGCCAAAGACAGGTCGTGTGTGGGCGATACCAGCACGTCGAGCAGCGCCACCATGTCCTGCACCTCGGGCGCGTCAAACAGGTCGGCTTTTTCGGGCTGCACACAGGGCAGGTGCAGGGCGCGCAGGGCGTCTTGCATGCTGGCCAGGCGGTCGCGCTTGCGGGCCAGCACCAGCACTTCTTTGGGCGGCGTGCCGCTGGCGATCTGCGCGGCCACCCAGGCGGCGGCCTGGGTGCATTCGCGCATGCGCTGGGTTTCTTCGGCCTCGTGCCGGGGTTCGGTCAGGCTATCGCGCCAGGCCAGGGCGTCGCGGCCTGCGCCTTGGCTGTCGCCGTCCGCATCGGTGATGGCGGGCAGGCGCAGCAACTGGCCGGGATGCTTGGATTCTGTGGTGTGGTCGCGGAATCCGCTGGTCTCGTGCTGCGCCTGGGCCTCACCCATCACGGCGTTGACGGCACCGATCACGCCCTGCGCGTTGCGGCGTGTGTGGTCGCAGCTCAGCAAATCGCCGCCCAGCCCATCACGCACAAAGGCCTGCGCGGCGATGAACACCTGCGGCTCGGCGCGGCGAAAGCGGTAGATGCTCTGCTTGGGGTCGCCCACGATGAACACGCTGGGCGCGGTAGACCCGCCGCCCGAGCCCGCATAGCCCGACAGCCAGGCGTGCAGCGCCTGCCACTGCAGCGGGTTGGTGTCCTGAAACTCATCGACGAGCAGGTGGCGAATGCGGGCATCGAGCCGCTCCTGCACCCAGCCCGACAGCACCGGGTCCGCCAGCATGACCAGGGCCGTGCGCTCCACATCGTTCATGTCCACCCAGCCGTGCTGCTGCTTGACGGCCACAAACTGCGCGATGAGGCAACGCGCCAGCCGGGCCATGCGCTGCTGGTGCTGCCAGGCCTCGTGCTGGCGGCGGGCGGTGAGCAGGCGCTGCAGTTCGGGCTCGGCCTCTTGCGCGGCGGGGAACTTCTCGAGGTTCTTCGACAGGCGGTCTTCCTTGGCCACGAACATCGCACGGCGCAATTGGTCCAGGCGCTGGTTCAGGTCGGTGCAGGCCAGGGCGTCGATGATGGCGTCCGCCGCCTTTTGCGGGGTCTTGTTGGACTCGGCGCCCAAGGCGCTGGCACGGTTGCGCCAGCGCTGCTGGGCGGCTTCGGTCTGCAGGGCCTCGGTAGGCTCGGATAAAGCGGCCAGTTCGGGGTAGGCCTGCTGGAACGGCGGCACCGAGGCATCCACCACGCCCGCCTCGTCGGCCAGATCGAACTCCACCCGCTTGGCCAGCGCCGCTGCCAGGGCCTTGTGCGTTTGCGAGCGGCCATGGCGGGCCACCACGGCTTCGTAGTCGGCACGCAGGCTGGCGCTGTCGGCCACGGTCTGCAGAAACGGGGGCCAGACCTCGCGCACGGCCTCGGCATCGTCTTCGAGCAGCTCAAAGTGCGCGGGCAGGCCTTGTTGTTGCAGCAGCGCCAGCGGCGCCGTGCCCAGCAGCGCGGCAAACCAGCTGTGGAAGGTGCGGATCTGCACCGGGCGGCCTGCAGTGAGCAGCTGGCGGTATAAATTTTGCAGCGCCTCGCGCTTGTCCAGTGCACCTTGGGGGCTGATTCCCCTTGCAACCAGCTCGGCCGTGAGTTCCTCCAGCGGCTTGTGGCTGAACTGCTCCATCCACTCCTGCAAACGCTGGCGCATTTCACCGGCCGCCTTCTTGGTGAAGGTGATGGCCAGGATCTCGTGCGGCGCGCAGCCGTCGAGCAGCGCCCGCAGCATGCGCGAGACCAGCATCCAGGTCTTGCCCGCACCGGCGCAGGCCTCCACCGCCACGCTGCGGGCAGGGTCGCAGGCGATGGCGTAGAAGGCCTCGCGCGATACGGGGCGGCCGTTGTGTTCGTAAGCGGCCTGGGCGGGTGGTGAATGGCTCTCGGTCATGGCGTCTCTTGCGCGGGCAACGCCTGTTCAGCGTCCGCCCAGTAGTCTTTGCGGCACAGGCCGCGCACGGCGCAGAACTCGCACACCGATCCCTCGCCCAGCGCGGGCAGCGGCGCGCCGGCGGCGATGCGGGCCATGTCGTGCTGGATGCCTTCGATGAGCACATCGCGCAGGTGCACCACTTCGTCCTGTTCGTGTAGCTGCGTCTCGCCGCGCTCGCCTACGTTGACATAAGCCGCACGCAGGGTGTCGTGGCTCAACAAGGCCGCGTAAAAAGCAAGTTGGGTGTCCTCCGCTCCAGCCTTGATGCGCTGGCGGGTCACGCTGTCGCTTTCGGTCTTGTAGTCAATCACCAGTACCGCAGGCTCGCCAGTGGACGAGACCCCATCGATGCGGTCGATGGTGCCGATGAGTTCCAGATCGCCCAGCGGCTGGCGGGCCTTGACCTCGGCCTGGCGGAAGGTGGCGCCCTGTTGCTCATGCCCTGCCAGCCATTGCAGGTAGCCGTCGCGCAGTTGCGTCCAGCCTGCGGCAAAGGGCAGAAAGTCGCCGTCCTGCAAACGCTGCTCGCGGGTGACGGCCTCGGCGGCGGCGTCCATGCGCACACGTCGCTCATCCAGACCATCGGTCGGCTCCGCCAGCAAGGCTTCATGAAAGTGCTGCAGTACCGCGTGCAGCCAGGTGCCAAAGTCCCGCTTGTCCACTTCGGCATCCAGCTCGTCGGCCTCGCGCAGGCCCAGTTGGCGCTGGGCAAAGAAGCGGTAAGGACAGTGGCGCAAATCGGAATACGCCGTGGATGACAGGTGGGTCACCGGCAGCGCCTGGCCCACAGGCAAGGGGCGTAGCGTGGGAGTGGCGACCACCTCGCGCGCACCGCGCTCATCGGTTCCCGGCAGGGCGGCACCATCCAGTTGCAGGGCCAGCACCAGCGCGCTGGCCAGCAGGGGCTCACCGCCTTCGTCACCGGTGCGCCACAGCACATCCACCACCGGCGTGCGCAGGGCATGGGCCCAGGCGGCACGCTGGGCAGCCTCCAGCGACTGGCGCGTAGGCAGGCCCCAGGCCTCGCGCTGGGCCTGTGTCCAGTCGCCAGTGGGTTCGGGAGCAGGTTGCAGGCGCTTTTCGTCGCAACCCGGCAACACGGCGGCGGCGAAGGGGCGGCCCAGCAGTTGCGGCATGGGCACCACCACCACGGGGGCACCAGCCGCCTGCGCGGCCACATAGCGCCCGGCCTCCAGCACGTCTTTGGCCCAACGGGTGAATTCGGCCAGTGTCATGCGGCGGCCCGCACTGTCGCCCCAGCCGTCCAGCTCTGACTGCTGACCGTCTTGCAGGCGCAAGGCGGCCAGCACCCGCATGCCAGCAGGGTCGGCCTGCAGACCCTGCCATTGGCCGGCCTGCTCCAGCACCGTGCGCAAAGCGGGTAGCCACTGCGCCAGCGGCCGTGCAGCGCGCAGGGTGTTGCGCCATGCTTCTACGGTGGCCACGGTGCGGGCCAGGTGGGGCTGCGCACCCACGTCGCCCTTCAAACCCCACTGGGCGGCGGCGCTCCAGTGCTGCACCACACCTTTGCGCAGCCATTGCTCCAGGCGATTGACCTCGCCAGTCATCAGCGCTGGGGTGTGTTTGACCCAGTCCAGCACCTCGTTGGAAGAGGCATTCCACGCAGCGGCCTGCAGCACGGCCATGACCCGTGAAGCGGCGCGCGTGGTGGACAGAATCCAGCCGCTTTCGTCGCGCACCAATACGCCACTGCTGTCCAGGTGGGCCAGGACACGGCGGATCAGTGCGCGGTCAGTGGCCGCGAGGGCCACGGGCACCCGCCCCTGCTCGACATGACGCAGCACACAGGCCGCAGCACGGTGGGCCTCGTCTTCGGCGTCCGTTGCGGCGTGCAGGGCCCACTGCGGTGGTGAACCCGCATCACCGACCAACGCGGGGAGCGCAATGCACAAACCTTGTTCGCCCCAATGCGCCTGCAGGGCCCGGGTCAGCGTGTCAGACTGAAATCCCTCCAACACCACCAGCGCATCCACCGCCCCGCGAACGCCGGGCTCAAACAGCACATCGGTCGCGTAGCGCGATGCCAGTGCCCATTCCAGCGCCAAGCGAGCCACCAGGGCCTCGTAATGCAGGGCGGTACCTTCTTCCGGCGTGGCCAGCAGCTTCCGTGCCTCGTCACCCCAGGCAGCGCGTAGGGCTGGGGGCACGGCAGCAATCACCGGGGCCAATTGGGCTGCAGCCTCCTGCAGTGGCGTGGCCAGCACCTCGCGCTGCCCGCCCTGCCCCACGCGGTCGAGCAAGGTGCGGGCCGTGAGCGTGTCGCGCGCAACGTCGCCCGCCAGGTCGTCGCCCGTGGGCTCGAAAGCTTGCAGCTGGCGAGCCCAGTTGCGGGTGGTTTCAAAACGTGGTGCAAAGCTCTGCGGGAACTGCTGAACCCAATGGCGCTGCGCCCAGGGCATGAGCTGGGCGTAGGGCACCAGCACCACCGTGCGCGCCAAATGGGCACCATGGGCTTGGGCATGCGCGGCCACCCGGGCCAGTGCGCGTTGCCAGAGGGCGGTGCTTGCGGCTGCAAATCCACTGGTTTGATCGCTTTTCGCTATGACTGTCATAGCGTCGCAAGACCCGGCCACACCGGTGAACGTGGGATTGGTTTCTGTCACAATGCCCAGACTTTAAACGTACACCGGTCGCAACCCGCCCAAAATCAAGGAATTCCGCCATGGCCAGCGAACTCATCAAACATGTCTCCGACGCCAGCTTTGAAGCCGACGTGCTCCAACCGGGCTCCGCCGTGCTGGTGGACTACTGGGCTGAGTGGTGCGGCCCCTGCAAGATGATTGCGCCCATCCTGGACGAAGTCGCAGGCACCTACCAAGGCAAGCTGCAGATCGCCAAGATGAACGTGGACGAGAACCGCGAGATTCCCGCCAAGTTCGGCATCCGCGGCATCCCCACCCTGATGCTGTTCAAGGATGGCCAACTGGCAGCCACCAAGGTCGGCGCGATGAGCAAGGCACAGTTGACCGCCTTCATCGACCAACAACTGGCCTGACCCACTGCCCCAAGCCCCCTCGGCACGACTGCCGATGGGGCTTTTTTGTTAAGCGATAGACCTGCGGGGAAACAACACGCTGGCAGTTGCGCAAGCCCACACCTTGCGCCCCTGGGACCCCCGCATTTTTTCCTGTCATAATTCCCACAGATCACCGGGCTGCACGCATTGGCAGCCGGACCAAGATCCCTGGCGAGCCGGACCTGCAAACAGCAGCCCATTCGGCATCAGCCCACCTCCCCCAAGATTCATACCAGCTCCGCCAAGGAGTCAATCCATGCACTTAAACGAACTCAAGGCACTGCACGTGTCTGAAGTCCTGAAGCAGGCCGAAGAACTCGAAATCGAAAACACGGGCCGCATGCGCAAGCAGGAGTTGATGTTTGCCATCATCAAGAAGCGCGCCAAGGCGGGTGAGCAGGTGTTTGCAGACGGTGTGCTGGAAATCCTGCCTGATGGCTTCGGCTTTCTGCGCAGCCCGGACACCAGCTTCACTGCCAGCACGGACGATATTTACATCAGCCCCAGCCAGGTGCGTCGCTTCAACCTGCACACCGGCGACATGATCGAAGGCGAAGTGCGTACGCCCAAGGACGGCGAGCGCTACTTTGCACTGACCAAGCTCGACAAGGTCAACGACGGCCCCCCAGAGCAAAACAAGCACAAGGTGATGTTCGAGAACCTGACGCCCCTGTTCCCCAAGGAGCAGATGCGACTGGAGCGCGACGTCAAGAGTGAAGAGAACATCACCGGCCGCATCATCGACATCATCGCGCCCATTGGCCGCGGCCAGCGTGCGCTGATCGTCGCGCCGCCCAAGAGCGGCAAGACGGTGATGATGCAGCACATCGCCCACGCCATCACGGCCAACAACCCCGACGTGCACCTGATGGTGCTGTTGGTGGACGAGCGCCCTGAAGAAGTGACCGAAATGCAGCGCACGGTCAAAGGCGAAATCATCGCCTCCACCTTCGACGAGCCCGCCGCACGCCACGTGCACGTGGCCGAAATGGTGATCGAGCGCGCCAAGCGCCTGGTCGAGCTCAAGAAGGACGTGGTCATCCTGCTGGACTCCATCACCCGCCTGGCCCGCGCCTACAACAACGTGGTGCCGTCGAGCGGCAAGGTGCTGTCTGGCGGTGTGGATGCCGCCGCACTCCAGCGCCCCAAGCGCTTCTTTGGCGCTGCGCGCAAGGTTGAGGAAGGTGGTTCGCTCACTATCATCGCCACGGCGCTGGTCGATACCGGCAGCCGCATGGATGAAGTGATCTTTGAAGAATTCAAGGGCACGGGCAACTGCGAAATCCACCTGAACCGCCGCCTGTACGAAAAGCGCGTGTTCCCTGCCATCGAGCTCAACAAGAGCGGCACCCGCCGCGAAGAACTGCTGCTGGCCCCCGAGATCCTGCAAAAGACCCGCATCCTTCGCCAGTTCATGTACAACATGGACGAGATCGAGTCCATGGAGCTCATGATCAAGAACATGAAGGCCACCAAGACCAATGTGGACTTCTTCGACATGATGCGGCGAGGAGGGTAACCCCCCCTGAGACGCTTGCGCGGCGGTTCTCGCGTGGGCTATGGCGGTTTCGAACGAACGTTGGAAGCCTGAAAATGAAGAAATCGCCGTCTGTGCAATAATAGAGGGCTTTTTCTTGCGGAAAGTACATCGGACTGGCCGGTGCGGCTCCCGCAGTTGACTCAAAGGAAGATCATGAAAGAAGGCATTCACCCCAACTACCGCGAAGTTCTGTTCGTGGACCTGTCCAACGGTTTCAAGTTCGTGACCCGCTCGTGCGTGAACACCAAGGAAACTGAAACCCACGAAGGCAAGGAATACCCGCTGTTCAAGCTGGATACCTCTTCTGAGTCGCACCCCTTCTACACCGGCACGCAAAAGTCCGTGGACAACATGGGTGGCCGCGTGGAGCGCTTCCGCAACCGTTTCGGCAAGACCGCAGCGAAGTAATTCGCCCCTGCGATCCCGCCAAAAAGGCAGCCCGGGCAACCGGGCTGCCTTTTTTCATGGGTTTTGCCTTTATTCTCGGTGGCTCCTTTGCCCAGCCACCCACTGCCGCGTGACTCCACCCACCCCCGCCATCGTTACCCAGAACGCCGTCAGCCCACTGCCCCGCTGGGCGCTGCTGCTGCTGTGCATTGCCTACGTAGTGCCCGGCTTTGTGGGCCGGGATCCGTGGAAGAACGCAGACGTCACCGCCTTTGGCTACATGCTGGAGCTCGCCCGGGGGCGCACTCCCTGGCTCAGTCCGCTGCTCGGTGGCATGCCCCCCGAAACCGAAGGGCTGCTGCCCTACTGGCTGGGGGCCTGGGCTGCACAGATGGCACCGGCCTGGCTGTCGCCGGAGATGGCGGCCCGCATACCGTTCATCGCGCTTCTGGTCATCACCCTGATGGCCACCTGGTATGGCGTGTACTACCTGGCCCGCAGCCCGGGCGCCCAACCGGTTGCGTTTGCTTTTGGCGGCGAGGCTTCCCCACTGGACTATGCGCGTGCCATTGCCGATGGCGCCTTGCTGGCGCTGATCGCCTGCCTGGGTCTGGCGCAGCTCTCGCATGAGGTCACGAGCTATCTGGCACAGCTTGGCTGCACCGCTTTGCTGTTTTTTGCGGTGGCCGCCATGCCTCACCGCACCGTGGCGCCGGCCGTGGCCCTGGTGCTGGGCATGGCCGGGCTCACGCTGTCCGGAGCCCCCGCCCTTACGGCCTTATTGGGCATGGGTGGCGCGTTGCTGGCGCTGTTTGCGCCCGCTGGCAACACCGACCGCCGCTGGCGCTGGGCCGCCGTGCTGGCAGCAGCCACACTGGCGGCTGCTGCCCTGGCCCAGGGTCTGGACCTGTGGCGCTGGCGTGTTGTGGGGTTCGATGGTGGTGGCAAGGACTGGCTGAGCCTGGCGCGCCTGCTGCTGTGGTTTGGCTGGCCGGCCTGGCCACTGGCACTGTGGACCTTGTGGCGCTGGCGCCAGCAGATCTTCAGCCGCCCCGGCCAACGACACCTGCTGCTGCCCCTGTGGTTCACTCTGGTGTCGATTGGCGCCACCATCACCACCCAGCCGGCCGACCGGGCATTGCTGCTGGGCCTGCCCGCCCTGGCTGCGCTGGCAGCCTTTGCCCTGCCTACGCTGCGCCGCAGCGTGGGGGCCTTGATCGACTGGTTCACGCTGCTGTTCTTCACCGCATCGGCCCTCGCCATCTGGGTGATCTGGATTGCCATGCAGACCGGGGTGCCTGCCAAACCTGCCGCCAACGTGGCCAAGCTGGCGCCCGGGTTCGTGCCGCAGTTTTCTGCACTGGCTTTGCTGGTGGCCGTGGCGGCCACTGTGGGTTGGTGTGGTCTGGCGTGGTGGCGCGCATCCCGCAACCGGGCCCCCATCTGGAAGAGCCTGGTGCTGCCCGCAGGTGGTGCTGCCCTGGGCTGGCTTTTGCTGATGACCCTGTGGCTGCCCCTGCTGGACTACGCACGCAGCTATGGTCCGCAGGTGCGCAGTGTGGTGGCAGCCCTGGGGCCGGAGCCCGGGTGCATTCAGACCGTGGGGCTGAACCGTGCTCAGGTGGCGGCTCTGCAGTTCCATGGACAGCTGTCGCTGCAGCGCGCGGGTCTGCAGGATGAATGCCAGTGGCTGCTGGTGGACAGCGCCTCCTGGCCCGCGTCCGAGCGCATGGTCCGCGCTGAGCTGTGGGAAGCCCGGGCCACCCTGCCCCGCCCCACCGACAAGAACGAGAACCTGCTGCTGTTCCGTCGTGCGGCCCCGGCCCGCTGATGTCGGAGCTGTCCACCATCACCCGGCACGCCGTGACCGTGCTGGCGGGGCAATTGGCGGTCATGGCCTTCGGGGTGACGGACACCATCGTGGCGGGGCGCTACAGCGAATCGTCGCTGGCCGCGCTGTCCGTGGGGTCGGCCATCTTCATCAGTGTGTACGTCGCACTGATCGGCGTGCTGCAGGCACTCCTCCCCGTGTGGGCCGAACAGCGCGGCGCGCAACAGCCTGAGGCCGTAGGCCGATCACTGCGACAGGCCTTGTACCTGTGCGCTGCTGCTTCAGTGGTGGGCATGGCGGTGCTGCTATCGCCAGGCGCGCTGCTGCGCTGGACGGAGGTCCCCCCTGCGCTTCGCCCGCAGGTAGAAAACTACCTGGCTGTGCTGGCACTGGCACTCCCACCCGCCCTGCTGTTCCGGATCTACAGCACCCTCAACCAGGCCCTGGGCCATCCGCGTCTGGTCACCTGGCTACAGGTGGGCTCACTGCTGATCAAGCTGCCGCTGTCGGTGTGGTTCACTTTTGGCGGCGGGGGCCTGTCTGCACAGGGGGTGGTGGGCTGCGCCTGGGCAACGCTGGTCGTCAACTGCAGCATGCTGGCGCTGGCTGTGTGGCTGCTGCGCACGCAGGACATCTATACCCCCCTGGGGCTGTGGCGCCGCATGGAGCCCCCGCACTGGCCCACCATTGCAGGCTTTGCCAGACTCGGGATTCCGGCAGGCCTGGCCGTGATGGTGGAGGTGACCTCCTTCACCCTGATGGCCTTGTTCATCGCGCGCCAGGGCACCACCTCGGCGGCCGCCCACCAGATCGCCGCCAACATGGCTGCCGTGCTCTACATGGTGCCGCTGTCGCTGTCCATCGCCACCAGCGCGCGGGTGAGCTACTGGCTGGGCGCACAGCAGCCCCAGCGAGCCCGTCAGGTGGTTTTGATGGGTTTTTCGCTCGCTGCGCTAGTGGGTATTGCCTTGACAGCTATATTATTGATAGCAAGACACTCGATCAGCCAGATCTACACCGACAACGCCAGCGTGGCAGCCGTGGCCGGCACGGTGCTGGTCTGGGTGGCGGCGTACCACGCTGCCGATGCGGTGCAGACGCTGTGCGTGTTTGTGCTGCGCTGCTACCGCATCACGCTGGCGCCACTGGTGGTGTACTGCGCGCTGCTGTGGGGGGCTGGCCTGGCGGGCGGCTATTGGCTGGCGTATGGGGGCAGCGGGCCTTGGTCGGGTGTGGCTTCGCCCACTCCCTTCTGGGCGGCCAGCGCGGCGGCGCTCGCAGTCACCGCACTGCTGTTCGTCGCCATGCTCTGGCGAGCCATCAACCCGGCAAGGAAAAACCCCGCAAACGGTTGGCCGGGAAAGTGACCGAAAACACCGAGCCCTTGCCCAGCGTGCTCGCGATGTCCAGCGTGGCGCCATGGCGCTGCAGCACATGCTTGACGATGGCCAGGCCCAGGCCGGTGCCCCCGGTCTCGCGTGAACGGCTGCGGTCCACCCGGTAAAAGCGCTCCGTCAGGCGCGGGATGTGCTCGGGCGCAATGCCGGGGCCGGTGTCGTGCACCGAGAACACGGCACTGCCATCCTCCTTGCGCAGCCACTGCACCTCGATGGAACCACCGCCGGGCGTGTAGCGCACCGCGTTGTTGACGAGGTTGGACAAGGCACTTTGCAGTTCGGCAGGCACGCCAGCAATCTCGCCTTCGGCCCGCAGCAGATCGGCCGGCGGAAAGCGCATCGCATGGGGACGCTGCTGGTTCTGTGTGAGCAGCGTCGACAGGGCGCGGCCCTCCTCCTCGCAACGCTGCATCAGTGACTGAACAGGCGTCCATTCAGCCATGCCGGGCAGCGGGCTGCCCTCCAGACGCGACAGCGTGAGCAGGTCCTGCACCACACTTTGCATGCGCTGCGCCTGCTGCGCCATCATGCCCAGGTAGCGCGAGCGCTCGTCGGCGCTCAGCGGCAGGGTCTGCAAGGTTTCGACAAAACCGGTCAGCACCGTGAGCGGTGTGCGGATTTCGTGCGACACATTGGCCACAAAGTCGCGCCGCATCGCGTCGGCCTGCTCCAGCGCCGTCACGTCGCGCGACAGCAGCAGCGTGCGGCCATCGCCATAGGGGTGCAGGTGCACCGAGATGCGTACGGGCCGCGACGGCGTGCTCAGGCGCCCCTCCAGCACCACATCGCTGGTGAAGTCCTTGGCAGCGAAGTAAGCCGTGAATTCAGGGTTGCGCAGCAGATTGCCGATGGACTGCATGACGTCGCGCTGCGCATCAAAGCCAAACTGGTTGGCTGCCATCTGGTTGCACCATTCGATGCGGCCCTGCGCATCCAGCAGCACCACGCCATTGGGGGAGGCCTGCAGGGCTGCCAGGATCTCCTGCAAACGGTCCTGGCTGTCTCGTATCTGCGCCTCCTGCTTGCGCAGCAGACGCCGCGCACGGTCCGCCGCCTCGCCCCAGATGCCACGCATGGACGGCACCGATGCCAGGTCGCCAGTGCGCAGCCAGCGCAACACCCGCACGCCCCGCAGCAGGTCCCACACGAACCACGCCCAGGCAGCAATGGCGGCCCCCAGTGCGGCGCCCCAGGGCCCGCCTTGCCACCACCCCAGGCCACCACCCGCCAACTGCCACAGCAGGAAAAACGAAATACGCCACAGCATGCGGATTGCAAAGCCTTCTCAGAAACGCCAGGGGCGCGACACGCGCGCCCATTGATCCATCACATCCATCCATCGCCACCACCGATGCACGCCGACCGCAGTGGCCCGCTGCACAGCAGCCATCGAGCGCGTCGCATCACTCACAGGCGGCAGCCCGCCTGCCCCATCAGGCCGACAGCGGCACCTGGGGTTGTGCAGTGAGCCGGTAGCCCGCGCCGCGCACCGTTTCCACCATCACGGACGCTGCACCCAGGGCCTCGCGCAGGCGCTTGACATGCACGTCCACCGTGCGCTCCTCGATGAAGACATGGTCGCCCCACACCTTGTCGAGCAGCTGTGAGCGGCTGTGCACACGCTCGGCGTGCTTCATCAAGAAATGCAGCAGCTTGAACTCCGTAGGCCCGACCTTCAGGGGCTGACCCTGGAAGGTGACCCGGTAGGTCGCGGCGTCCAGCACCAGCTCGCCAATGCTCACGCTGTCGCTCACCTGCTCGGGTGCGCGGCGGCGCAGGACCGCGCGGATGCGGGCCAGCAGCTCCTGCGTGGAAAAGGGCTTGGTGATGTAGTCGTCGGCACCGGCGTCCAGCCCGGCCACCTTGTCCGGCTCATCCCCACGCGCGGTGAGCATGAGGATGGGGATGGGCTTGGTGCGGCTGTCTGCACGCCACTTGCGCGCCAGCGACAGACCGCTCTGCCCCGGCAGCATCCAGTCGAGCAGGATCACATCGGGCAGCACGGCATCCAGCTCGCGCTGCGCGCTGTCGCCATCTTCCGCCCAGAAGGGCTGGAAACCGTTGTGGCGCAGGTTGACTGCAATCAGTTCGGCAATCGCGGGTTCGTCCTCCACGATGAGGACACGGGGAAGCTTTCTCATGGTGATTTCAGCGCCCCGTACTTACAGCACTGCCGACTCAATCTCGTCGAGGGCTGTGTGGCGCACGTCCTTGCCCTTGACCAGATAGATGATGAGTTCGGCCACGTTCTTGGAATGGTCGCCAATGCGCTCGATGGCCTTGGCGAGGAACAGCAGATCCAGGCTGGGCGAGATGGTTCGGGGGTCTTCCATCATGTAGGTGATGAGCTTGCGCACGAAGCCGTCGAACTCCTTGTCGATGAGGTCGTCCTCCTTGAGGATGGCGACCGCCGCCTTCACGTCCAGCCGTGCAAACGCATCCAGCGTCTTGCGCAGCTGGCCCGAGGCCAGCTCGGCCGCCACCCGCAGGTCGCTCGATGGCAACGAGCGCGGGGCGCCGCCTTCGATGATGGAGCGCACCATGCGCGCCATCTTGTTGGCTTCGTCGCCCATGCGTTCCAGATTGGCCGTGGCCTTGGAGAAGGCCAGCAGCAGGCGCAGGTCACGCGCGGTGGGCTGGCGGCGGGCGATGATGGAGGACAGCTCCTGGTCGATCTCGACCTCCATCGCATTGATGCGGGTCTCCATCGAAGCCACCGTTTCCACGGCCTCCAGGCTGAATTGCGACAGAGCGTACACCGCCTGGCGAATCTGCGACTCCACCAAGCCGCCCATTTCCATGACGCGGGCAGAGACGCTGTTGAGTTCGCTGTCGAACTGGGACGAAAGATGTTTATCGGGCATCTGCTGTCTCCTTAGCCGAAACGGCCGGTGATGTAGTCTTCGGTTTCTTTGCGCTCGGGCTTGAAGAAGATCTGCTCGGTCGCACCGAACTCGATCATCTCGCCCAGGTACATATAGGCGGTGTAGTCGCTGCAGCGGGCGGCCTGCTGCATGTTGTGGGTCACGATCGCAATGGTGTAGTCGTGCTTGAGCTCGTCGATCAGCTCTTCGATCTTGGCGGTGGACAACGGGTCCAGCGCCGAGGTGGGCTCGTCGAGCAACAGCACCGAAGGCTTCACCGCCACGCTGCGCGCAATGCACAGGCGCTGCTGCTGGCCGCCGGAGAGCGACAGGCCGCTCTGGTGCAGCTTGTCCTTCACCTCAGTCCACAGAGCGGCTTTGGACAGTGCCCACTCCACGCGGTCGTCCATCTCGCTCTTGCTCAGCGTCTCGTAAAGCTTCACGCCAAACGCGATATTGTCGTAGATGGACATGGGGAACGGCGTGGGCTTCTGGAACACCATGCCGATGCGGGCGCGCAGCAGGTTGATGTCCTGCTTGGGGTCCAGGATGTCCTGGCCGTAGAAGCTGATGGAGCCCTCGGCGCGCTGGCCGGGATACAGGCTGTACATGCGGTTGAGCGTGCGCAGCAGCGTGGACTTGCCACAGCCCGAGGGGCCGATGAAGGCAGTGACCTTGTGCTCGGCGATGTCCAGGCTCACGTTGCGCAGGCCCTGGAACTTGCCGTAGAAAAAGCTCAGGTTACGCAGCTCCAGCGCGTTCTTGCTGGCAGTGGCGGTAGCAGTGGCGTTCATTGTCAATTCCTGAAAATGGAGGCAGTCTTGTCGATGGCGTTGGCAGCATCAGCCAACGAAATCACACGCGGTTCTTTTCGCGCAGGAACACCCGCGCCACGACGTTGAGGATCAGCACCGACAGCGTGATGAGCAGCGCACCGCCCCAGGCCAGGCGAACCCAGTTCTCGTACGGGCTCAGCGCAAACTGGAAGATCACGACCGGCAGGTTGGCCATGGGCGCATTCATGTTGGTGCTGAAGAACTGGTTGTTGAGCGCGGTGAACAGCAGGGGTGCTGTCTCGCCACTGATGCGGGCCACAGCCAGCAGCAGGCCAGTCATCACGCCGCTGCGAGCAGCACGCAGGGTGACCATGGTCGAGACCTTCCATCGCGGTGCACCGAGGGCAAAGGCCGCTTCGCGCAGGCTGCCGGGCACCAGGCGCAGCATGTTCTCAGTGGTGCGCACCACCACCGGCACGGCGATGAGCGAGAGCGCCAGGCTGCCCGCCCAGCCCGAGAAGTTGCCCACGGTAGCGACCGCAATGGCATATACGAACAGGCCCAGCACGATGGAGGGGGCCGACAGCATGATGTCCGTCACAAAGCGGGTCAGTTCGGCGGTCTTGCTCTGGTCCCCGTATTCGGCCAGGTACACCCCCGCCAGCACGCCGATGGGCGTGGACACCAGCACGGTGAAGCCCACCATCAGCAGGCTGCCCACGATGGCGTTGGCCAAGCCACCGCCGTCGGAGCCGGGCGCAGGGGTGGACTGCGTGAACATGTTCCAGTCCAAAGCGGCAAAACCGTTGGACAGGAGCACGCTCAGGATCCAGAGCAGCACGAACAGGCCCAGTGCCATGGCGCCCAGTGACAGGGTCAGGCCAATGGCGTTGGAGCGCTGGCGCTTTTTGTAGAGTTGTTGATTGAATTCCATGGAGCTCGTCTCTGAAGAGGGTCGGGAGCGGGCTGCAGGGCTTACAGGCCCTTGGCCTTCTCGGCGCGCAGCAGCATGATCTTGGCGGCTGACAGCACCACAAACGTGATCACAAACAGCAGGAAGCCCAGGGCAAACAGCGTGGACAAATGAAAGTCAGCCGCCTCGCCAAACTCATTGGCCAGCGTGGATGCGATGGAAGTGCCTGGCGAGAACAGCGAGGTGGGCATGCGGTTGGCATTGCCGATCACAAAAGTGACGGCCATGGTCTCGCCCAAGGCCCGGCCCAGGCCCAGCATCACTCCGCCAATCACGCCTTTCTGCGTGTAGGGCAGCACCACGCGACGCACCACCTCCCAGGTCGTGCAACCCAGGCCATAGGCGGACTCGCGCAGGATGGGGGGAACAATCTCGAACACATCGCGCATCACGGCAGCCACAAAAGGCAACACCATGAAGGCCAGCACGATGCCCGCGGCCAGGATGCCAAAGCCGTTGGTACTGCCGCCAAACAGGAAGCCGACCAGCGGCATGGAGCCGAGCAGCTTTTGCACGGGTACCTGGAAATGGTCTGCAAACAATGGCGCAAACACGAACAGGCCGAACATGCCATAGATGATGGACGGAACGGCCGCCAGCAATTCCACCGCCGTGCCGAGCGGGCGGCGCAGCCAAACAGGGCAGGTTTCGGTCAGGAACAGCGCAATGCCGAATGCCAGTGGAACGGCGATCAGCAGTGCAATGCCTGCACTGGCCAGGGTGCCGACGATGGCAATCGCCGCACCAAATTCTTCATTGATGATGTCCCACTCAGCGCGCCAGATGAACTGGATGCCGAACTTGTGAAAAGCTGGCCACGCGTAGATGAACAGCGAGACGATGATGCCCAGCAGCGCCACCAGCACCAGCAGCGACAGGCTCTGGGTCAGCCGATGGAAAACGATGTCCTGCAGGCGCTGCCTCTTGGCAATCGACACCATGGACGGTGTGGGGGCGTCCGTCATCTTGACGGACACGGGTTGCGAACTCATGGTGGTTCCCACGCTCATGTTGACTCCCATCTGGCTTCTGGAGACCCCACAAACCAGCGCCCATCGGTCAGACCAGCCGGCCGATGGGCACTATTCTGGGGCAAACCGCTTACTTCTTGATTTGCGACCAGACCTTGGAACGGATCTGCGCCGTCAGAGCGTCGGGCAGCGGCACGTAGTCCAGGTCAGCAGCCATGGTCTTGCCGTTCTTGAAGGCCCAGTCGAAGAATTTCAGGACTTCGGCTGACTGGGCTTTGTCTGCGGGGTCGGCGTACATGAGGATGAAGGATGCCGTGCTCACGGGCCAGCTGTTGGCACCCTTGGCGTTCACCATCGAAATACCCATGCCAGGCACGCTGAACCAGTCAGCGCTCGCAGCAGCCGCTGCAAAGGTGGCATCGTCGGGCGCCACATACTTGCCATCAGCGTTCTGCAGTTGCAGGAACGTCATGTTGTTCTTCTTGACGTAGGCGTACTCCACGTAGCCCAGGGCACCCTTCACACGGGTCACGTTGGCCGCAACACCTTCATTGCCCTTGCCTCCCACCGAAGACTGAGCAGGCCATTTCACTGCAGCACCCTTGCCCACCGTGTCCGCCCATTCCTTGCTGACAGAGCTCAGATAGTCGGTCCAGTTGAATGTGGTGCCAGAGCCATCCGCGCGGTGCACGATGGTGATGTTCTGGTCAGGCAGCGTCTTGCCGGGGTTCAGGGCAGCCAGCTTGGCATCGTTCCACTTGGTGATCTTGCCCAGATACATTTCGGCCAGGACGGTGCCGGTCACGCGCAGTTCGCCTGGCTTGAAGCCGTCCAGGTTCACCACAGGCACGGTGCCGCCGATGATGGCAGGAAACTGCACCATGCCGTCTTTTTCCAGTTCAGCGCCCGACAGAGGGGCATCGGTAGCGCCAAAAGCCACGGTCTTAGCACGGATCTGGCGAATACCCCCCGAGGAACCGATGGACTGGTAGTTCAGACCCACGCCGGTTTCCTTCTTGTAGGCTTCAGCCCACTTGGCATACATCGGGAAGGGGAACGTAGCGCCGGCGCCGGTGATGTCTGCCGCAAAGGCGTTGCCCACTGCCAGGGCGGCCAGAGCTACTGCGACGGTTTTGAGAAATACGCGTTTCATGAGGTACCTTTCGGCAGGGGTTAACAGGAACACAGCGAACTCTAGAGGCCTATCGTGACAATTCAGTGACACAAATAACCAACCTCAGACCATTGCAACACCCCTCATGACGCGGCATCGCTGGCGTCATGAATGCGTCACACAACCTCGTCACACTCCAGCCATCTTCCGGTCACTTGCCCGCCCAGCCGATGGCGGCCCGCGCTTCGGATCAGGCCACGCGCATCGCGGTACGATGCCGCACGCAGCTCCCACCAAACACACATGCAGAACGGCACACGCCTCGCCGCAGTCGATCTCGGCTCCAACAGTTTTCGCCTGGAAATCGGGCGCTATGAGTTCGGACACGTCCAGCGGGTGGAATACCTCAAGGAAACCGTGCGCCAAGGCAACGGGCTGGATGAAGATCGGAACCTGACTCGCGACGCCATGGAGCGCGGCTGGGCTTGTCTGGCGCGCTTTGGCGAGCGCCTGGCGGGCTTTCCCCGCGCGCAGGTGCGTGCAGTGGCCACTCAAACACTGCGTGAAGCGCGCAATCGCGAAGAATTCCTGTCACGCGGCAGTGAGGTGCTTGGATACCCTATCGACGTGGTGTCTGGCCCGGAAGAAGCTCGGTTGATTTACCAGGGTGTAGCCCGATTGCTGCCTCAGTCGGACGAGCGCCGCCTGGTGGTGGATATCGGAGGTCGGTCCACCGAATTGATCCTCGGCGAGCAGTTCACGCCCCACGCGGTGGCCTCCTTCCGGGTTGGCAGCGTCGCCTGGTCACAACGGTACTTTGCCAAGGGAGAGTTCTCTGCCCAGGCCTTCCTGGCGGCGGAGATTGCTGCCAAGGCGGTACTCGATGAGGCGCTGGAGACTTTTCGCCCCGATGCATGGGATGTTGCCTATGGGTCGTCTGGCACGGCGGGCGCCGTGGGGGACATTCTGTCCGCCGCAGGAGGTTCGCAGGGTCTGATCACCCGCGATGGGCTGAACTGGCTGCGGGAGCGTTTGCTCCGTGCCCAAAGTGCCGACCGGCTGCGCATGGACGGACTCAAGGAAGAGCGCCGTGCAGTCATCGGGGGGGGAATCAGCGTGCTGCGCGCCGTTTTTGACCTGCTGGACATCCACGAGATGCAGGTGGCGCAAGGGGCACTACGCCAGGGCGCCTTGTATGACCTTCTGGATCGGGAGCAACCCGGCACCGACCTTCGCACCACCACCGTCCAAGGGCTGATGCAGCGGTTTGGCGTGGACATGGAGCATGCAGACCGCGTGGCGCGCACCGCCTGCGCACTGTTTGACCAGGCTGCTCCACCCGGGAGCGAACGTGCCAGCCGCAAGCTGGACTGGGCAGCCCGCCTGCATGAGATTGGCTGCCGCATTTCCCACAGCGACTACCACCGACACGGCGCTTACATTCTCGACAACACTGACGCCGCTGGTTTTGCGGTGCCAGAACTGCACCGCCTGGGAGTGCTGGTGCAGGGGCAGCGGGGCAAGGTACGAAAGCTGGGGGTGGAACTCGGCGATCCGATTTTTGTGCTGCAGCTCTTGTGCTTGCGCTTGGCCGTGGCGCTCTGCCATGCACGCCGGGAGCCCGATACCAAAGGACTGTCGTTGCAGCTGGACAGGCAGCGATTTGAGGTCAGCGCTCGCCCGGGATGGGCCATGGCATACCCACAGTCGGCCCACCTTCTACGCGAAGAAATTCAAGCCTGGCAAAAAACCCCCTGGGAGCTGGCTGTGGGCATGCCTTGAGGGAAAACAATAAACGATATAAACTGTTTATACCGTTTATCAATCTTCTGTCATGACCACTGCCACCACAACCCCCAGCCCCGCCGCGCCCGCTGCCCAGCCCGCCAAGCCAACCAAGCCGGAAACGGCACCCAAGGCTCCAAAGGCATCCAAGGCTGCAAAGCCCGCAAAAAAGGCGCCAGCCTCCAAGCCAGCCACCGCGACCAAGGCAGCTTCCGCAGTGAAACCCACCAAGGCCACCGAGCCCAAGGGCAAAAAGCCCAAGCTGGTCCGTGACAGCTTCACCATCCCCAAAGACGAGTACGCGGTGCTCGACACCCTGAAAGACCGTGCCACAGCACTGGCCCACCCCGTCAAGAAAAGCGAGCTGTTGCGCGCAGGGCTCAAGGTGCTGGCAGGTCTGCCAGACAGCGCGTTGCGCAGCGCTTTGCAAGCGGTGCCTTCCATCAAGACCGGTCGCCCAAAGGCCGACATAGCTGAAGCCGTGCCAACTGTCCCAGCCAAGGCAACGACCAAGGCCAGCGGCAAAGCAGGACGCAAGTAAACCTGTCCCGAGACACGGCGTGTCCAGGGGCACGGCTTCGGGCCCTCGGACATCGCCGGGCAAGCTAAAGAAACTCCGGTGACTGCACTGCCATGAGCACGGTCTGGCTTTGATCCCAGCGCTGGCGCTGGCGCAACCACCACACGGAGCCCTTGCGCACAGGGCACTCGGGGGCTTGTAGTTGCAACAACTGGGCAACGGTCTGGCCCAGCATGGGCTGGTGCCCCACCACCAGAACAGCGCCCTTGGCACGCGGCCATTGTACGAGCTCTAGCAAATCCTGTGGTGTACCGCCAGGCAACAACTCGGCGCGCATCTTGAATTTGCGGCCCAAAGCGTGGGCAGTTTGCTCAGTCCGCCGCGCTGGACTTGCCACTACCCTCAGGCCTTCCGGCAGTTGACGATCAAGCCAGGCCGCCATGCGCGCCGCCTGCTTCTCGCCCCGGGCCGTGAGCGGGCGTGCAAGATCATCGCTACCGTCTTCTGCCTCTTCCGCCTCGGCATGACGCCAAAGGATCAAATCCATCATGCGACCCCTGGCTCCTCGCGACCCAGAGCAGGCCGTGGCCCATAGCGCACCATCAACGCGTTTTGGGCACCACTACCGTCCACCGGGTGCACAGCGCGGTCGTAGACGCCTGCGGCATTCAACGTCCAGGCATCGCGGTCATCACACAGGTAGGCCACCAAACATTCATCAATGATCTGCTGGCGCAGCTTGGGGTCAGTCACCGGCCACGCCAGCTCGACGCGGCGCATCATGTTGCGGTTCATCCAATCGGCACTCGACAGATAGAGGTCTTCTTCGCCCCCCGCGCGGAAATAGAAAACACGCGTGTGCTCCAGGAACCGACCAATCACCGAGCGCACCCGGATGTTGTCCGTCACTCCCGGCACCTGCGGAGCCAGCATGCAGGCCCCGCGCACAATCAGATCGATGCGTGCGCCGCGCTCCCCAGCGAGGATCAACGCCCGCATCAATCCCTCGTCGGTCAGGGCATTCATCTTGGCAACGATCCGTGCGTCTTCCCCGCGGCTGGCAGCCAATCCCACGCGCTCGATTTTTTCGATCATCCGGCGATGCAAATGGAACGGTGCCAGCATGAGCTTGCGCAGCTTGGGAGGCCGGTTCTGGCTGGCCAGGTGATTGAAAACACCGTCCATATCGGCAGTGGTTTCTTCATCTGCCGTGAGGTAACTCAGGTCGGTATACAGCTTGGCCGTGCGCACGTTGTAGTTGCCAGTGGAGAGATGGCCGTAACGGCGTAACTGCCTCCCTTCACGGCGCGTGACGAGCAGCATCTTCGCGTGGGTCTTGAGGCCCACGACGCCATAGACCACCTGCGCCCCAATCGACTCCAGCGCCTCTGCCCAATTGATGTTGGCCTCCTCGTCAAAGCGTGCTTTCAGCTCCACTACCGCCATCACCTCCTTGCCTCGGCGTACCGCCTCGCTGAGCAGGTCCATGAGTTCGGAGTCGGCGCCCGTGCGGTAAATGGTCTGTTTGATGACCAGCACGTCCGGGTCGTTCACAGCCTCTCGCAGGAACGCAAGCAAACCATCAAAGCTCTCGAACGGCTGGTGGATCAACACGTCGCGCTCGCGCAGTTGGCCCATGATGGACACCCCTGGCTGGAGCTGACGTGGCCAAGCGGAACTCCATGGCGGGAACAGCAACGCAGGATCGTTCACCAAGTCCACCAGCTGATTCAGGCGCACCAAGTTCACAGGACCATGTACACGGTACAAGGCCGCGTTGGGCAGATCAAATTGCTGCAACAAGAAGTCGGACAGGAAGCGAGAGCAACCCGCAGAGACTTCCAGGCGCACAGCCTGTCCGTAATGACGGTGCTGCAGGCCCTGCCGCAAGGCGGTGCGCAGGTTACGAACATCCTCTTCGTCCAGTGCCAGATCGGAGTGGCGTGTGACACGAAACTGGGAAAACTCCGTCACTTCGCGGCCAGGAAAGAGGTCTTCCAAATGGGCACGCACGATGCTGGACAAGCTGACGAACAACGCCCCGTCGGACGCAACCTTCTTTGGCATACGGATCAGACGGGGCAGTGCACGCGGCACCTTGACGATGGCGATTTCGTTCTCGCGGCCGAAGGCATCATGCCCCTTGAGACGCACGATGAAGTTCAACGACTTATTAGCCACCTGCGGAAACGGGTGGGCCGGGTCGAGTCCCACCGGAATCAACAGGGGACGGACCTCGCGCGCAAAATACTCGTGCACCCAGCGCCTCTGCTCTGCGGAGCGATCACCATGCGCCACGATGCGTATCCCATGCTTTGCAAATGCGGGAACCAGTGCTTCGTTGTACAGCGCGTATTGCCGCTCTACCAGGTCGTGTACCTGAGCGGACAGGGCCTCGAACGACGCTGCGGTGTAGAGCCCCTTGGTCTCGCCCTTCTTGGCCGCCGTGATGTGCGCTGCAGCACGTACTTCGAAAAACTCGTCGAGGTTGGATGACACGATGCACAGGTAGCGCAGCCGCTCCAGCAGCGGGACATCTGTGCGAACCGCCCAGTCGAACACGCGTTCGTTAAATGCCAGGATGCTGTGGTCGCGGTCCAGAAACATGTGGGGGGCAACGCCCGTGACAGCCCCCACAGCCGCAAAATCGTTGTCATGTGACACGGCGTGCGAGGAGTCCCCGACAGCATCGGGGTGCTCGCGCTGCAAAGGGATGGAATCAACAGGAGGCAGGGGCAGCATGGATACGCGCGTACAGCAATTGCGGAATCGCTGCAGTATTTAACGCCCAGATGACAACTGCGTGACAGACTTTGTGACAGACACGAAAACTCCCTGCGAGCTGGAGCGGGCTGGCACCAGGTACTGTTGAAACAGCCTGGCCGCATGTGCCCAGGTGAACTCCAGCGCCCGGCTTCGTGCTTCGGACCTCGGTATGGACAAGGCCTGTTGCGTGGCCGCCAGAAGGCTCGCGTGCAACACGCCGCCCATCGGTACCCTGCCGTCCCCAGCACCCAGGACCTCCCGTGGACCGTCTTCAGGAAAGGCAGCGACCGGCGTGCCGCAAGCCATTGCCTCCAGCATGACCAGCCCAAAGGTTTCGGAGCGGCTCGGAAACACAAAGACATCGGCCGAGGCGTAGACCTGTGCCAGCGCCTCCCGGTCAAGAATGCCAAGCCAGCGTACCTGCGGGTACTTGGCTTTCAGCCGCGCCTCGAGCGGGCCTACACCACACACCACCTTCGTGCCCGACATGTCCATCTGCAAAAAGGCATCGATGTTCTTTTCATATGAAATGCGCCCCACATACAGCGCCACAGGATGCGCCAGAACGCCAGTGAGTGGACTCTGACAGACCTCACCATGAAAGCGAAACGCCTGGGTGTCCACACCGTGCGTCCACAACCGCAGTTGGCGAAAGCCCCGCTGCTGCAGCATTTGCAAGACACCCTGCGTAGGAACCATCACCCCCGACGAAGGGCGATGAAAATGCCTGAAAAGCGCATAACCCCAACCCAGTGGTATGCGCAAGGCCGCCTGAAGAATCTCGGGAAACCTTGTATGAAAGGCTGTGGTGAACGCCAGGCCACGCTTGAGACAGTAACGACGCCCCGCCCAGCCCAGCGGCCCCTCAGTCGCCAGATGAATGGCATCTGGCTGCAGGGCGTCCAACTTCTGGGCAAGTGACTTGTAGGGTCGCACCGCTAGATCAATGCCAGCGTAACCGGGACAAGGACGGGTAGAAAACTGACCAGGATGCAGCACCTGCACGTCGTGCCCGGCATCTTCCAGCTCTCGCACCAACTCGACCAAAGTGGTCACCACGCCATTGACCTGTGGCAGCCATGCATCAGTTAGCAGCGCAATCTTCATGCGGACACCCGTGTGGCCTGGCTGGACAGATTGGCGGCAGGCACAGCGGGCCATTGCAACAGCTCCAGCCGACCATCAAGGTGCTCGACGAGTGCTGTGTGGCTCTCCACCCAGTCGCCATCGTTGCAATACAAGGTGCCACCAATCTCGCGCATCTCCGCGCGGTGGATATGTCCGCAGACCACTCCGTCGTGCCCGCGGCGACGGGCCTCTGCGGCCACCGCCACTTCAAAATCGGTGACGTAGTTGAGCGCCTTTTTTACCTTGCCTTTCAGGTAAGCTGACAAAGACCAATACGGAAGCCCCATCCGCGCCCGAAGGATATTGAGATGGCGGTTCAGCTTGAGCGTGAATTCATAGAGGTTGTCACCCACGTAGGCGAGCCATTTGGCACACTGGATCACACCATCAAAGTGGTCACCATGCGTGACCCACAGGCGGCGCCCATCTGCAGTGGTATGCACAGCATCGGACACCACCTCGATACCGCCAAAAGAATGCCCCACAAAGGCTCGGGCAAATTCGTCGTGGTTACCAGGAACAAACACCACGTGGCACCCCTTGCGCGCGCGGCGCAACAGCTTTTGCACCACATCGTTGTGCGCCTGTGGCCAGAACCAACGGCGGCGCAACTGCCACCCATCCACGATGTCTCCCACCAGGTACAGATGATCGCTGGGATGGTGCTTCAGAAAATCCAGAAGCGCTTCAGCCTGACACCCAGGCGTGCCGAGGTGCAAATCCGAAATGAATACCGCACGAAACCGGCGTTGACCGGCGAACGCCACAAGGGCGTCGGGCTCTGCATCCTGCGGCACTTGGGACTCGTTCAACCAAGGGCCCAGGGCGTCGAACGCGGCACGCACCGGTCAGGCCCCCAGAAAATGCTTGCGGTAGCGGGGATGCAGGTCGGCCAGCCGCATCAGCATGGGCAGGTCGGCGGTATTGAAGTCCGGATCCCACGCCGGTGCACCCAGTACACGGGCGCCCAGTCGCAGATAGCCTTTGATCAAGGCCGGTGGGTCCACGGCAATGGATCCGTCCAGATGCTCCACGGGCAACGGCAGGCGCGGCAGCACGTGGTATTCGATGGGTGCCAGATGGGTCTTTCGCACTTGCTGCCAGATGCTGGCCGCCGCGTCGCCACTAACCACGCCATTGTGAAGCATGGGAATGCTGGCACAGCCGATCATCGTGTCGAGTTCGTTGCGCACCATGAAGTCCGCCAGCGCGCTCCACAGCGCCATGATCACGCCGCCGTGGCGGTGGTCGGGATGCACACAGCTGCGGCCCAGCTCCACCATGCGCGGGCGCAGCGTGCGCAAGCGCGTCAAGTCGAATTCGGTATCGCTGTAAGTTCCGCCCACCCGCTTGGCCTGCGCTGGCGTCAGCACCCGGTAAGTCCCAATGACTTGCTGGCTCGGAGCGTCGCGCACCAGAAGATGCTCGCAATAGTCGTCAAACAGGTCCACGTCGTGGCCAGGGATGGGGGTCGTCAATCGAGCGCCCATCTCTGCCGCGAACACCTCAAACCGCAAGCGCTGTGCCTCACGGACCTCATCCAGATGCCTGGCCCAAGTCACCTCGATAGCACCACGCGCCGGGATAGCATGCACAGCGCCCGGCACAACACCAGAAGGCTGAACAATACCGGTACCTGTAGCCTCCGGCGATGTGGACAACTGCATCAAAGTGGGCAGGTCGTTCATGGACAACGTCTCCTTCGGTAAGAACGGGCACAGCAGGAATTTCCAAACAGAGCGGGAATCCGCTTTCCTGGCCGGGAGTGTGAAAGCCGCGCATGACATCGCCATGTCTTCGGCGTGTCAACGCCATGACAATGCGCGCTTTCCATTGGCACGGGCCCTCACCAATGGCCTGCATAATTGACTGAGGAACTCCGCCGTGCCGTCCCCCGCCCTGCCCCCCACACGCAGCCCCATCGCAGCCTTTGTGGCTGTGTTTGTGCTGGCAGCAGCCTGCGCTGGTGCTTTGATCTGGACGCTGGAACGCCAGGAACGTGCGCAGCAGCGCACCCAAGCCGCCGATGTGGCGGGCGATCATGTCCAGGCCCTGCAGCGCGCCATCGAGTTGGCACTGTCGGCCAACAACACCCTGGTGGCGCTGGTGCGCCAGGGCCACGGGAACGTTCCCCAATTCGAAGAAATCGGCGTGCAGATGCTGCCTTTCTACCCGGGCATCGCGGCCATGGGCCTGTCCCCGGGAGGGGTAGTGCAGCAGGTTGTTCCCCGTGCAGGCAACGAAAATTCGATTGGTTTTGACCAGCTCAACGACCCCCGCCAAGGGGCGGAGTCAGCCCGCGCCCGCGAGTCCGGCGTGTTGACGCTGGCGGGGCCCATGGAGTTGGTCCAGGGCGGCCTGGGCGTCGTGGGGCGCCAACCGGTGTACCTGGAAGATGACCTGGGGCGCCGGAGCTTCTGGGGTTTTACTTACGTCACCATCCGTCTGCCCGAGGTGCTGGCCACCGCCCGGCTGCCCCAGCTCAAGGAACGGGGTTTTCACTATCGATTGTGGCGTGTCCGCCCGGATAACAACCAGGAGCAGACCATCGCGATGTCTGACCCTCCGCCCACCGGTGACGCTGTTGGCCGATCCCTGACCCTGCCCAATGGCCAGTGGACGCTCAGCCTGACACCCGTCAAGGGATGGGGTGCGCCAGATGTGCTGGCTCTGCGCTGCGCCTTGGGCTTGCTGTTTGCGTTGCTGATGGGCTACCTGGCGCGCTTGCTCGTCGAATTGAAGGCGCACGAGCGCGGTCTGGCGACACAGGTGGCCCAGCGGACCTCCGAGATCCAGGCCACACAGCAGCAGCTGCGCGCCACCATCGATGCAATTCCCGATCCGTTGTTTGAAATCGACCAGGACGGCCGCTATTGCAGCGTGCACAGCCCTCGTGCCG
The DNA here is from genome assembly GCF_001427445.1 of Acidovorax sp. Root568. NCBI lineage: Bacteria > Pseudomonadati > Pseudomonadota > Betaproteobacteria > Burkholderiales > Comamonadaceae > Acidovorax > Acidovorax sp. Root568. The sequence goes on from NZ_LMGP01000003.1 coordinate 76,746, forward strand.
AGTTGCTCATGGGCCCTGCTGAGCAATTGATCGGCCGCAATGTCACCGAGGTGTTACCCGCCCTGGCTGCACTGACGGTGATGGATGTGCTCAATGAAGCGCAATCCCAGGGATGGTCCACCGGACGCCAGATCATGCTGGACCTGCCTGGCCTGGGGCCCACCTGGTTCGAACTTTCTGCGGCCCGCAAGGTAGGATCAGCGGGAGGAAAACCCAGGTTCATCGTGCTGTCCCGCGACATTTCTGAACGCAAGCGGTCGCAAGAACAACTGCAGTTGACTGCCCAGGTGTTTGACCAGAGCGGCGAGGCCATCGTGATTGCCGATGCGGCCCAGACCATCGTGCGCATCAACCGGGCATTCAGCCGCATCACCGGCTACTCCGAAGCGGAGGCCGTAGGTCAGTCGATGCGCCTGCTCACGGTGGCAGAGTCCACCCGAGACTTCGATGCCGACCTGGTGTACACCCATCTCACCAAAGAAGGGCACTGGGAAGGCGAAGCCTGGGGCCGCCGCAAGGACGGATCGACCTACCCCCAGTGGCTGTCCGTCAGCCGCGTGCGCGATGGCAATGGCAGCACCACCCACTCCATCACGCTGTTCCGCGACATCACCCTGCAACGCGAGGCTCAGGACCGCATCCAGCGCCTCGCGCATTTCGACCCCCTCACTGACCTGCCCAACCGTGCGCTCCTGGCAGAGCGCGCCCAACGCCACATCGAACAAGAGCAAGCGCGGGGCGGAACGCTGGCCTTGCTGTTCCTGGACCTGGACCACTTCAAGAACGTCAACGACTCGCTGGGGCACCGCATTGGCGACATCCTGCTGGTGGCAGTAGCGCGACGGCTGGAGTCCCTGCTGGGCACACAGGACACCGTATCGCGCCTGGGAGGGGATGAATTTTTGCTGCTGCTACCCGCTGCCTCGGCCCTGCAGGCGGCCGACGTAGCCAACCGTTTGCTGATGGCCGTGGCGCAGCCGTTTCAGGTGGAGCCTTACGAACTCACCACCACCCTGTCCGTAGGCATTGCCATGTATCCGGCGGACGGAGACTCGTTCGACACCCTGTACCAGCGCGCTGATGCCGCCATGTACCGTGCCAAGCAAAGCGGGCGCAACCGCTTTGGCTTTTTCACCGCCGACCTGGAGGCGCGGACCGCCCGAGCCTTACAGATCGAAAACGCACTGCGCCGGGCACTGGAACGCAACCAGTTCGAGCTGCACTACCAACCCCAGGTGTCACTCACCACGCGCCAAGTAGTCGGTGCCGAGGCGCTGCTGCGCTGGAGCCACCCCGAGCTGGGCATGGTGTCCCCGGCGGAGTTCATCCCTGTGGCAGAAAGCAGCGGCATGATCGTCGCAATTGGCGAGTGGGTGCTGAACACTGCCGTGCATGACGCCAAGCGCTGGCTGGACCTTCAATTGCCACTGCGGGCTGTGTCAGTCAATCTGTCGGCGGTGCAGTTCCGTCACCCCCAGTTGCCCGAGATGGTGACACGCTGCCTGCAACAAGCCGGACTGCCTGCGCGTCGGCTGGAGCTGGAGCTGACCGAGGGAGCTGCGGTAGACGACCCCGCTGCTGCACTGGCCATGATGGACCAATTGCACGACCGGGGCGTCCGGCTGTCGATGGATGACTTTGGCACGGGATATTCATCGTTGAGCTACCTTAAGCGCTTCCAGATCTACAAGCTCAAGATCGACCAGTCGTTTGTGCGCGACCTGGACGACGACGCCAATGACCGGGCCATTGTCAGCGCCATCATCCGCATGGCGCAGGCCTTGGGCATGCAGACGACCGCCGAGGGGGTGGAGACCGATGGCCAGCTGGAGTTTCTGCGCGCCCAGGGCTGCGACGAAGGCCAGGGTTACCTGTTCAGCCGCCCTCTGGCGGCCGATGCCTTTGAGGCCTATCTGCGGGAACACTTGGGACGCTAAAAAAGCCGGGCAAAGTGTCTCTGCACCCTCTCGCGCCAGAGCTCCTGGCGACTGCACTTGCATCAGCCGTACGGCAGAACCTGCAGCGCTGTACCTGAGGCATACCCTCAAACGGCTTGTAAGCTGCCGCTGCTACACTTTGGCACAATTTTCTGAGGCCGTCTGGCCCTGCCGCCTGTTCTGGTCTTATGTATTCGCTGTTCAGCACTCCGCCCTCGCAGCGCGCCGGAGTGCCCCCTGACACCCCCCTGCAACGCACCTTGCGTGAACAACAAACCCTCCTGGACAGCGCGGGAGTGGGTATCGTGTTCCTGCGCCAGCGCAGCGTGGTGCGCTGCAACCAGCGGTATGCCGAAATTTTCGGCTATGCCAGCCCCGCCCACTTGGTAGGGCTCAACACCGAAGCCTTCTATCCAGACCGGGATGCATTCCGCGACCTCGGGCGCACGGCTTATCCCGCGCTTGCCCAAGGGCAGTCATTCCGGATTGAACGCCAGTTGCGTCGCCAGGACGGCACACTGTTCTGGGGCAGCCTCACGGGGCGCCTGATCAATCCGCACGACACCGGAGAAGGCTCGATCTGGATCGTGGACGACATCGATGAGCAAAAGCGTGCCCACGCCGCGCTGAATGCCGCTGTGCGGGAAAAGCAGTTGCTGTTTGACAGCGCGATGGTCGGCATCGTCTTTCTGCGAGACCGGCATCTGACCCGCTGCAACCACCATTTTGAACAGATGCTGGGCTTTGAGCCGGGCGAACTCATGGGCAGCTCGTCGCGTCGCTGGTACGCCAGCGATGCTGCCTGGCAAGAAGTCGGCGACCGCTGCTACCCCTCGCTGGTGGCCGGACAGTCGTACGAGGGCGAGGTGGAGCTATGCCGCAAGGACGGCACTCCTGTGATTTGCGAAGTGCGCAGCAAATGCATCGATCCCGCCGACCCTGCCCAGGGGACCATCTGGATCACCATGGACATCACCGACCGCAAACGCGCGCAGGCGGTGCTGGCCCAGGCCCATGAGGAGCTGGAGCGGCAGGTGCAAGACCGCACGCGCGAGCTGCGCGAGACAGTGGAAAATCTGCACCGTGAAATCAATGACCGCAAGGCCGACCAGGAGCGCATTTACTGGTTGGCCCACTACGATGCGTTGACCGGTCTGCCCAACCGTGCCCTGCTGGCAGAACGTGCGCAGCAGGCCATTCGGGTGGCGCAGGAGAACCAGACGCCGCTGGCCGTCATCTTCCTGGACCTGGATCACTTCAAGCACGTGAACGACTCTCTGGGCCACCGGGTGGGCGATGTGCTGCTGGTCGAAATTGCCAAGCGCCTGCGTGCGGTGGTGCGCGACAAGGACACGGTGTCGCGCCTGGGAGGGGATGAGTTCATCCTGCTTTTGCCAGGCGCCGATGCACGGGGTGCAGCCCGGGTTGCCAGCAAGTTGCAGGAGGCATCCCGTCAGCCGTACCAGATCGATCACCACGAGCTGACCATGGCCCCGTCGATGGGCATTGCGCTGTTCCCCCAGGACGGACACGATTTCGATACTTTGACCCAGTCGGCAGACGTGGCCATGTACCGCGCCAAGCTGGACGGACGCAACACCTTTCGCTTCTTTACCCCCGAGATGCAGGCCCAGTCGGTACGGGCCCTGCAGCTCGAAAACGCATTGCGCCGTGCGCTGGAGCGCGAACAGTTCCACCTGCACTACCAGCCACAGATGAACCTGGCCACGGGTACTGTGCGCAGTGTGGAAGCCCTGCTGCGCTGGCAACACCCCCAGCTCGGTGCGATTTCTCCGGGAGAGTTCATCCCCATCGCCGAAGACAGCGGCCAGATTCTGCAGATCGGCGAGTGGGTGCTGCGCACAGCGCTGGCCCAGCTCAAGGCATGGCGCAGCTGCGGGTTTCCCGAACTCACAATGGCAGTGAACCTATCAGCCATTCAATTTCGCCAGCCACAGCTGCCAGAACTGGTGAGCCGGGTGCTCGCGGAGTTTGACCTGCCCCCCGACTCGCTGGAACTGGAGCTGACGGAGGGGGTGGCAGTGGACGACCCCCATGCGGCGGTGGCCACCATGGACCAGTTGCATGCTCGTGGAGTGCGGATGTCGATGGACGACTTCGGCACGGGCTATTCGTCACTCAGCCAGCTCAAGCGGTTCCAGATCTTCAAGCTCAAGATCGATCAATCCTTTGTGCGCGACCTGGGCAACGACAGCAACGACCGCGCCATCGTCAGCGCCATCATCCGCATGGCGCAGGCGCTGGGCATGCGTACTACCGCCGAAGGTGTGGAAACCGAGGGGCAACTGGCCTTTTTGCACGAACAAGGTTGCGACGAAGCGCAGGGCTACCACTTCAGCACGCCACTGCCCGCGGAGCAGCTGGAACGCTTCATGCGGCAACACACACCAGCACTCTGAGCGGCCTCAAGACCCCTTCCAGCGCGACGGAAGCTGCTCCACTCCGCCGATAGACCAAGACCTCAACCCGCGCGGGCTGCGTCGGCCAGGCGCTGAGCGCAAGAGCTGGCCAACTGCGCGTCGCGCGCCTCCACCATCACACGCAGCAGAGGCTCGGTGCCACTGGCGCGGATCAGTACGCGACCCGAGGGGCCCAACTGCTGCTCCACCGCCTGCGTGGCCTCTGCCAGTAAACGGTTGGCCTTCCAGTCCTGCCCTGGCGCCAATCGGACGTTGAGCAAGACCTGTGGGTAGAGCGTGATGCCTGCCAGCAGCTGCGCCAGCGTGCGGCCACTGCGCACACAAGCCTGCAGCACCTGCAGGGCACTGACCAAACCGTCGCCGGTGGTGTGTCGGTCCAGAGCCAGCAGATGCCCGGACCCCTCCCCGCCCAACACCCAGTGGTGGCGCGCCAGTTCTTCCAGTACGTACCGGTCACCGACCTTGGCGCGTACAAACTTCACTCCCTTGGCTAGTAGCGCCACCTCTACCGCCATGTTGGTCATCAGCGTGCCCACCACGCCAGGCACGTGCTCGTCACGGCCCATGCGGTCTGCCGCCATCAGGTACAGCAGCTCGTCACCGTTGTACAGCCGCCCAGTGGCGTCCACAATCTGCAGCCGGTCTGCATCCCCATCCAGGGCAATGCCATAGTCGGCATGGTTCGCGCGCACAGCGCGCACCAACGCGTCGGGGTGTGTCGCACCGACCTCGTGGTTGATGTTGAGGCCGTCGGGTGCGCAGCCAATCGACAGCACCTCCGCACCCAGCTCGTGGAATACCTTGGGCGCCACCTGGTACGCGGCTCCGTGGGCAGCGTCCACCACAATCTTCAGGCCCTTGAGCGTCAGGTCCTGGGGAAACGTGCTCTTGCAAAACTCGATGTAGCGCCCGGCCGCATCATCCAGGCGCCGGGCCTTGCCCAGGCTGGCCGAATCGACCCAGACGGGCGGTTCGGCCAGTGCGGCTTCCACCGCCAGCTCCCAGGCGTCCGACAGCTTGGTGCCTTGCGCGCTGAAGAACTTGATACCGTTGTCAGGGTAGGCGTTATGGCTGGCGCTGATGACCACGCCCAGACTGGCGCGCTGGGCGCGAGTCAGGTAAGCCACGCCTGGCGTGGGCAACGGCCCCAGCAGCACCACATCCACCCCTGCCGAGTTGAAGCCAGACTCCAGCGCGCTTTCAAGCATGTAGCCCGAGATGCGGGTGTCCTTGCCGATCAACACTGTGGGCCGCTCTTCCGTGCGGCGTAACACGCGACCCACTGCATGGGCAAGGCGCAGCACGAAATCCGGTGTGATGGGCGGCTGCCCCACAGTGCCGCGGATGCCGTCGGTTCCAAAGTATTGGCGTGTCATGTTCTGGCGTCTCCTCGTACGGATCTCAGTATGTTGTTGTCAAAGGCGAGGACCTGGCGCCCCACTACCTGCTCTCGAATCACCGGCCCCTCAGCCAGATCGCTGCATCGCAGACCACACTGCCAGTGCCGCCACCGTCTCGCGTACATCGTGCACACGCACTACCGACGCGCCCCGCTCCACCGCGAGCAAGGCGGCGGCCACACTGGGTACCATGCGTTGGCTCACCTCCAGCCCGGTGATCGTACCCAGCGATGACTTGCGCGACCATCCCGCCAGCAGCGGGTAGCCAGCAGCCAATAGCTCGGACTGTCGTGCCAGCAACGCAAAGTTCTGTTCCACCGTTTTGCCGAAACCAATGCCCGCATCCAGCAGGATACGAGCCTTTTCGACGCCAAGCGCTAGTAGATTATGCGCCTGCAGCTGCAAAAATGATAGCACCTGAGGCACCACATCCCCCCCCATGGGCGCCTGTTGCATGGTCTGCGGGTCGCGGTGCATATGCATCAGGCACACACCACACTGCGGGTGCGCAGCCACCGCTGCCGCAGCTCCTGGCTGCCGCAGGGCCCAGATGTCGTTGACGATGTCAGCCCCCAGATCCAGCACAGCACGCATGACCTCCGGCTTGTAGGTGTCCACTGAAATCGGGACACCCAGCGCCACAGCCTCACGCACCAAGGGAACGACACGAGACAGCTCCTCATCCAGCGGCACAGCAGGGCTGCCCGGGCGGGTGGACTCACCACCGATATCCAAAATATCTGCGCCCTCTTTCAACAGCTGTTCGCAATGCCGTAGCGCAGCAGCCGTGGAGCCATGGCGCCCACCATCGGAGAAAGAATCAGGAGTGACGTTGACGATGCCCATGACCTGGGGACGGACCAAGTCAATTGCGAAGCGAGAGGTTTGCCAGATCATGCCGATCACACCCGTGCAGATTTCGAAATAGCGGCTCGACAAAGCATTCCGCAAGAAAAAACGATGGTCCCCATGAAAAACGGGGCACAAGGCCCCGTTCAAACGGCTGGACCGCGAGCCCGGTCAGGCTGCCGTCGGTGCAGTATCCGTGGCTACAGCTGGAGTGCCGCCACTGGAGTTATCACCACCAGAGGGAGGGGTGCGTGGCGTCCAGTCCTTGGGAGGACGAGGCTCCTTGCCCGCCATGATGTCGTCCAACTGTTCGGTATCGATGGTTTCCCATTCGAGCAAGGCCTTGGCCATGGCGTGCATCTTGTCACTGTTCTCTTCGATCAGGCGGCGGGCGAGGTTGTACTGCTCGTCGATGATGCGGCGCACTTCCATGTCCACCTTTTCCATGGTCTGTTCGCTCATGGTGGTGGTCTTGGTGACCGAGCGGCCCAGGAACACTTCGCCTTCGTTCTCGGCGTAAACCATCGGCCCCAGGGCATCGGTCATGCCGTAGCGCGTGACCATGTCGCGGGCGATGTGGGTCGCGCGCTCGAAGTCGTTGCTGGCGCCGGTGGTCATCTGGTTCATGAACACTTCTTCGGCAATGCGGCCACCGAACAGCATGCTGATCTGGTTGAGCATGTATTCGCGGTCATAGCTGTAACGGTCCTGCGCGGGCAGACTCATCGTCACGCCCAGAGCACGGCCGCGGGGAATGATGGTGACCTTGTGCACGGGGTCGCACTTGGGCAGCAACTTGCCGATCAGCGCATGGCCTGACTCGTGGTAAGCCGTGTTGCGGCGTTCTTCCTCGGGCATGACCATGCTCTTGCGCTCGGGACCCATGAGGATCTTGTCCTTGGCCTTCTCGAAGTCCTGCATCTCCACGGTGCGCGCATTGCGGCGGGCAGCCATCAGGGCGGCTTCATTACACAGGTTGGCCAAGTCGGCACCGCTCATGCCGGGGGTACCACGGGCGATGATGCCAGGTGCCACATCCTGACCAATCGGGATCTTGCGCATGTGCACGTTCAGGATCTGCTCGCGGCCACGGATGTCGGGCAGCGTCACATACACCTGGCGGTCAAAACGGCCTGGACGCAGCAGGGCGGCATCCAGAATGTCAGGGCGGTTGGTGGCTGCCACGACGATCACGCCCAGGTTGGTTTCAAAGCCGTCCATCTCGACCAGCATCTGGTTCAGGGTCTGCTCGCGCTCGTCGTTACCACCGCCCAGGCCAGCGCCACGCTGGCGGCCCACCGCGTCGATTTCATCGATGAAGATGATGCAGGGAGCGTTCTTCTTGGCGTTGTCGAACATGTCGCGCACGCGCGCCGCGCCCACGCCAACGAACATTTCCACGAAATCGGAGCCGGAGATGCTGAAGAACGGCACCTTGGCTTCGCCAGCGATGGACTTGGCCAGCAGGGTCTTGCCAGTGCCGGGAGGTCCCACCAGCAGCAGGCCACGGGGAATACGGCCGCCGAGCTTCTGGAACTTTTGCGGGTCTTTGAGGAAGTCCACCACTTCCTTGACTTCTTCCTTGGCCTCGTCGCAACCGGCCACGTCAGCGAACGTGACCTGGTTGTTGTTCTCGTCCAGCATGCGCGCCTTGCTCTTGCCAAAGCTGAAGGCGCCGCCCTTGCCGCCACCTTGCATCTGGCGCATGAAGTACACCCACACGCCAATCAACAGCAACATGGGCCCCCAGCTGACAAGGAGGGTCATGAGCAAGGAGCCTTCCTCACGAGGCTTCACGTCAAACTTGACGTTGTGATTCAGCAGGTCACCCACCAGACCACGGTCCAGCACCGAAGCGTTTGTACGGATCTTGCGATCATCGGTGGTGACCGCAACAATCTCGCCACCGCTCAGCCCTTCGGGAATGGTGGCGCTTTTGATGCGGTTGTTGCGGACTTCGTCCAGAAACTCGGAATACCCGACGTGGCCTGCACTGGCGCCGCTGCGAGTGTCAAACTGCTTGAACACCGTGAACAGCACCATGGCAATGACCAGCCATACGGCAATTTTTGAAAACCACTGATTGTTCAAGCGGGGCTCCAGTTGCAGGGAACAGAAAACGGACACACTGCCGTCATGGCACGCATGTGCGGCCCATTTTAGGTCTTTCAAGCCACGGGACCAGCTCTATTCCCCCTCACGCCCATGGAATCAGCGCGGGCTTTGCAGCCAAAGTTCACGGATTCTTGACCTGAGGCAAGCCTAGACAGGCTGCTTTTTCAGCCCCATGCCCACCAGGAAAGTTTCTGACGACTTGTCGCGCGACGCCTTGGGTTTCAAGGGTTTGACGACCTTGAAGGTCTGCTTGAACAGGGTGACCAGATCGCTGTATCCGCTGCCATGGAACAGCTTGACCACCAGGGCGCCTTCCGGTTTCAAATGGTTGCACGCAAAATCCACAGCCAACTCCACCAAATGCGCAATCCGTGCTGCATCGGCCGACTCGATGCCCGACAGGTTGGGCGCCATGTCAGACACCACCACGTCCACCACCCGGCCGTCGAGCGCCCGCTCCAGGCGCTCCAGCACCTCGGGCTCGCGAAAGTCTCCGTTCAAGTAGGTGACGCCTTCAATGGGGTCCATGGGCAGAATGTCCAGCGCAATGATCACCCCGTTGAGCTGCCCCGCTGCGGCGCCCGCGGGCGACATGCGCCTGCGCAGATACTGGCTCCACGCCCCCGGTGTGGAGCCCAGGTCGACCACCGTATAACCAGGCTTGATGAGGCCCAGTTGCTCGTCAATCTCCTTGAGCTTGTAGGCGGCACGGGCGCGGTAACCCTCCTTCTGTGCCAATTTGACATAGGTGTCGTTCACGTGGTCGTTGAGCCACGCCTTGTTCACCTTCTTGCTCTGGGTTTTGACTTTCATATGGCGGTATTGTCTCTCGACAATCGCTGTAGCTGGTGACTTGAAAGCCTTGCCGCACTTGGGAGGTGGAGTCACCCCACCACGGGCCGCAGACATAATACGGGTATGCCCCAAATTCAACTGACTCCTGCCGAGCGCCGGGAACAACGCGCCAATGCCCACCACCTGGACCCCGTGGTCCTGATCGGCGGCGATGGCCTCACCCCTGCCGTGAAGAAGGAAATCGACGCCGCCCTCAACGCCCATGGCCTGATCAAGGTGCGTGTTTTCAACGACGACCGCGTGGCGCGCGAGCTGATGTACCAGGAGCTGACCGCCGAACTCAACGCTGCACCCATTCAGCACATCGGCAAACTGCTGGTGCTGTGGCGGCCCCAGCCTGTCAAAGAGCGAACCATCGACGAAGACCGGATGCCCGGCCCACGCGATGTCAAGGTGCTGAAGTACAGCAAACGGGGTGGTCAGCGCCCCGAGATCAAGCAGTTGCGTGTGCTCGGCAACCAGCGCCTCACGTCAGGCGGCCAAATCAAGCGCGCCAAGCCCAAGCAAAAATCCATCAAGAAGCGCCAGGCTGACTGATGACCGCTGAAGCAGTATCTGCAACCATTGCAGCACCTGCCGGCATGGCGCCGACGCGCCACATCCTCTGCATGAAATGGGGCACGAAATACGGCCCCGAATACGTCAACCGGCTGTACGCCATGGTGCGCCGGCATCTGAGCGGAGACTTCCGTTTTGTCTGCCTCACCGATGACAGCACCGGAATCCGTAGCGAAGTGCAATGCCTGCCCATTCCTGCACTGGATCTACCGCCCGGCATTCCCGAGCGGGGCTGGACCAAGCTGGCCACGTTCAGCGCAGACTTGCATGGCCTGCGGGGCACCGCCCTGTTTCTGGACGTGGACGTGGTCGTCACCGGCAGCCTGGATGATTTTTTCACCCAGCCCGGCGAATTCCTGATCATTCACGACTACAAACGCCCATGGCGCATCACGGGAAACTCGTCGGTCTACCGCTTCGAGCTTGGCGCCCATCCTGATGTGCTGGCGTATTTTCGCGAACACTTCGCGGAGATCCGCGCAGAGTTTCGCAACGAACAGGCCTACCTGTCCGACTTCTTGCACAAGCAGGGCAAGCTGCAATACTGGCCCGCTGCATGGTGCCCCAGTTTCAAGTACCACGGGATACCGCCGTGGCCCACCAATTACTGGCGCGCTCCGTTTGTGCCCGAAGGCGCACGCATCGTGATTTTTCACGGGGAATGCAATCCCCCGGATGCGCTGGCGGGGAGGCGCAACCGCCGCTTCCGCTACATCCGCCCAGCTACCTGGGTGGCGGAACACTGGCACGAATAGGCGCGAGGGCGGGCCGCGGCTTGTCCTCAAAAGAAAAGTCCACGCCGCAGCAGGTCTGTCAGCGAGTCGCTTGCCTGACCGTCAATCGCTGGCGGACCGCTCTTCCACTGCCGTGTGCGCTCCTGGCCGAAGCGTTTGCCAGAACACGGCCAAGGCGCAGCCCCATTGCACCGCGTACATCACTGTCCCCACGCTGTGCCACAGACGCAAGTCCTGCCGGGCCACAATGCGGGGCGCCACACCAAACTGGTTGAGCAACGCCAGCAGCAGGCCGCCCAGAACGAACAGCATGGCAGCACGTGCCCACGGATATTGGGTCACCCCGTGCCGAGGTCTGGACAGCAGCAGCAGCACCACACAGCACACCACAGCCACCCAGGTTTGCGCCGCAAACAGCCGGGCCGCCATCTGTCCCGCCAGGGAAGGGGATGGCAGATAGGCGAACAACAGCGGCACCACCAAAAAGCCGATGGTGGTGAGACTGCCCCACCACAAGGCCGCCACCAGAACGGGAAGTCGCGGGCGCATGCCCAGCCACATGGCAGCCATCACACCATCACTGGTAGCTGACCGCCACCACTTCATAACGGCGGATGCCACCGGGGGCCTGCACCTCAGCGGTGTCGCCCTCCTCCTTGCCAATGAGGGCACGCGCGATGGGGCTGGAAATATTGATCAGGCCTCGCTTGAGGTCCGCCTCGTCTTCCCCGACGATCTGGTATTTCACCGTGTCGCCCGACTCTTCGTCCTCCAGCTCGACCGTGGCACCAAACACCACCTTGCCGCCGCCATCGACCGCACTGGGGTCGATGACCTGGGCCACCGAGAGCTTGCCCTCGATCTCCTGAATGCGGCCTTCGATAAAGCCCTGGCGGTCCTTGGCGGCGTCGTAATCGGCGTTTTCACTCAAGTCGCCCTGCGCACGCGCTTCGGCAATGGCCGAGATCACAGCGGGACGCTCCACGGTCTTGAGTCGGTGCAGCTCTTCCTTGAGCATTTCGGCGCCGCGTTTGGTAATTGGAATGGTGGCCATGAGATTGAGTCTCCACAAGTCAAAACGGTGAAAGTGCAATGCACTTCCACCGATCTGTCGCCACGCTGCGCCCCGCAAAACACTGGCGGGTGCACATGGCACATCTACAAAAGGAAACCGCCGCACGTTGCCGCGCGGCGGTGTTAGTTCGGCTGCAATTATGCCGTGTTTGCGGCGGCAAAAGCCACCGCAAAAACCCGGTCAGGCAGCCAGTTGAGCGTGCAGTTCCTGCACGGAATACACGTCGAGTTTGTCCAGGTACTTCATGCCCTCGACGGCCGCCTCGGCACCAAAGATGGTGGTGAAGGTGGTCACGCGGGCCAGCAGCGACGAGGTGCGGATCGCGCGCGAGTCTGCAATCGCATTGCGGCGCTCTTCCACCGTGTTGATGACCATGACAATCTCATTGTTCTTGATCATGTCCACGATGTGCGGACGGCCTTCCGTGACCTTGTTGACCACCACCACCGGGACGCCCGCCTCGGCGATGGCCGCAGCGGTGCCCTTGGTCGCCACCAGGTCGAAGCCGAGCGCCACCAGCTGGCGGGCAATGTCCACCGCACGGGGCTTGTCGTTGTTCTTCACGGTGAGGAACACCTTGCCCGACGTCGGCAGCTTGGTGCCCGCGCCCAGCTGGCTCTTCACGAACGCTTCCCCAAAGGTCTTGCCCACGCCCATCACCTCGCCGGTGGACTTCATCTCCGGGCCGAGGATGGTGTCCACGCCCGGGAACTTGACGAAGGGGAACACGGCTTCCTTCACGCTGAAGTAAGGCGGTGTCACTTCCTTGGTGATGCCCTGCGAAGCCAGCGACTGGCCCGCCATGCAGCGCGCTGCGACCTTGGCCAGCTGGATACCGGTGGCCTTGGAGACAAACGGCACCGTGCGCGACGCGCGGGGGTTCACCTCCAGCACGTAGATCACGTCCTTGCCATCCACTTCCTGGATGGCGAACTGCACGTTCATCAGGCCCACCACGTTCAGGCCTTCGGCCATGGCAGCAGACTGGCGCTTGAGCTCGTCCACCGTGGCTTGCTTGAGGTAGTACGGAGGCAGCGAGCAGGCCGAGTCGCCCGAATGCACGCCGGCTTGTTCGATGTGCTCCATCACGCCACCGATGAAGGTCTTGCCTTCGGGGTCGCGCAGGCAATCCACATCGCACTCGATGGCGTCGTTCAAGAAGCGGTCGAGCAGCACGGGCGAGTCGTTGCTCACCTTGACGGCCTCGCGCATGTAGCGCTCCAGGTCGCGCTGCTCGTGCACGATTTCCATCGCGCGGCCGCCCAGCACGTAGCTGGGGCGCACCACCAGGGGGTAACCCAGCGTGGCGGCCTTTTCCAAAGCCTCGGCTTCGGTACGCGCGGTGGCATTGGGCGGCTGGCGCAGCCCGAGGTCGCCCAGCAGCTTCTGGAAACGCTCCCGGTCCTCAGCCGCGTCGATCATGTCGGGGCTGGTGCCGATGATCGGCACGCCTTCGGCTTCCAAGCCCAGCGCCAGCTTGAGCGGCGTCTGGCCGCCGTACTGCACGATCACACCGTGTGGCTTTTCCTTGTCCACGATCTCGAGCACGTCTTCCAGCGTCAGCGGCTCGAAGTACAGGCGGTCGGAGGTGTCGTAGTCGGTCGAAACCGTTTCAGGGTTGCAGTTGACCATGATGGTCTCGTAGCCATCCTCGCGCATGGCAAGTGCGGCATGCACGCAGCAGTAGTCGAACTCGATGCCCTGGCCGATGCGGTTAGGGCCACCGCCCAGCACCATGATCTTTTTCTTGTCCGTCGGCGCAGCTTCGCACTCTTCCTCGTAGGTCGAATACATGTAGGCCGTGTTGGTGGCGAACTCGGCAGCGCAGGTGTCCACGCGCTTGTACACGGGGCGAACGTTCAGCGCGCGGCGTGCTTCGCGCACCGATTTCTCGGTGGTCTTGAGCAGCTTGGCCAGGCGGCGGTCGGAGAAGCCCTTCTTCTTGAGCGTGCGCAGCGTGTCGGCATCCAGCGTAGCCAATGCCGCATCACCCTTGTCGGCGGCGAGCTGGTCGAGTTCGAGTTCGATTTTCACGATCTCTTCGATCTGCACCAGGAACCACTTGTCGATCTTGGTAAGGTCGTACACCTCGTCCACCGACAGGCCCATGGCAAACGCGTCGCCCACGTACCAGATGCGCTCGGGGCCGGGCTCGCCCAGTTCCTTTTCGAGCACTTCGCGGTCCTGGGTCTTTTCGTTCATGCCGTCCACGCCCACTTCCAGACCGCGCAGGGCTTTCTGGAAGGACCCCTGGAAAGTGCGGCCCATGGCCATGACCTCGCCCACGGACTTCATCTGGGTGGTCAGGCGACTGTCGGCCGTCGGGAATTTCTCGAACGCAAAACGTGGGATCTTGGTGACCACGTAGTCGATCGAAGGCTCGAACGAGGCAGGCGTGGCGCCGCCGGTGATTTCGTTCTTGAGCTCATCGAGCGTATAGCCCACGGCCAGCTTGGCCGCGACCTTGGCAATCGGGAAGCCCGTGGCCTTGGAGGCCAGAGCCGACGAACGCGACACGCGCGGGTTCATCTCGATGACGATCATGCGGCCGTCCTTCGGGTTGACCGAGAACTGCACGTTGGAGCCGCCCGTGTCCACGCCGATCTCGCGCAGCACCGCAAGCGACGCGTTGCGCATGATCTGGTATTCCTTGTCGGTCAGCGTCTGCGCAGGGGCCACCGTGATCGAGTCCCCTGTGTGCACGCCCATGGGGTCCAGGTTCTCGATGGAGCAGATGATGATGCAGTTGTCCGCCTTGTCGCGAACCACTTCCATCTCGTACTCCTTCCAGCCGAGCAGCGACTCTTCAATAAGCAACTCGTTGGTGGGCGAGGCTTCCAGGCCGCGCTTGCAGATGGTCTCGAACTCTTCGGGGTTGTAGGCAATGCCGCCGCCGGTACCGCCCAGCGTGAAACTGGGGCGGATCACGGTGGGGAAACCCACGGTCTTTTGCACGGCCCAGGCTTCGTCCATGCTGTGGGCAATGCCGGAGCGCGCGGAGCCCAGACCAATCTTGGTCATGGCGTCCTTGAACTTCAGGCGGTCTTCGGCCTTGTCGATGGCTTCGGGTGTGGCACCGATCAACTCGACCTTGTACTTGTCGAGCACGCCGTTGCGCCACAGGTCCAGCGCGCAGTTCAGCGCAGTCTGGCCGCCCATGGTGGGCAGGATGGCGTCGGGGCGTTCCTTGGCAATGATCTTCTCGACCGTCTGCCAGGTGATGGGCTCGATGTAGGTGACGTCGGCGGTGGCCGGGTCGGTCATGATCGTCGCAGGGTTGCTGTTGATCAGGATGACCTTGTAGCCTTCTTCGCGCAGGGCCTTGCAGGCCTGCACGCCGGAGTAGTCGAACTCGCAAGCCTGGCCGATGATGATCGGGCCGGCGCCAATGATGAGGATCGATTTGAGGTCTGTGCGCTTTGGCATTATTTCTTCTCCATCAGCGCGGTGAAGCGGTCAAACAGGTAGGCGATGTCGTGCGGGCCGGGCGATGCCTCGGGGTGGCCCTGGAAGCAGAACGCAGGCTTGTCGGTGCGTTCCAGCCCTTGCAGCGTGCCGTCGAACAGGCTGATGTGCGTGGGGCGCAGCGTGGCGGGCAGCGAGGCCATGTCCACGGCAAAGCCGTGGTTCTGGCTGGTGATGCTCACGCGGCCGTTGTCCAGGTCCTTCACCGGGTGGTTGGCACCATGGTGGCTGTTGTCCATCTTGAAGGTCTTGGCGCCGCTGGCCAGTGCCATGATCTGGTGGCCCAGACAGATGCCGAAGGTGGGCACGCCTGCATCAACGATCTGGCGGGTGGCGTCGATGGCGTAGTCGCAGGGCTCTGGGTCACCAGGGCCGTTGGACAGGAACACACCATCCGGCTTCATGGCCAGCACGTCGGCCGCGGGCGTCTTGGCGGGCACCACGGTGAGCTTGCAGCCACGTTCGGCCAGCATGCGCAGGATGTTCTTCTTGACGCCGAAGTCGTACGCCACCACGTGGAAGCGCGGCGCAGCCTGTGTGCCATAGCCTGCACCCAGCTTCCACTCGGTCTGGTCCCAGGTATAGGTCGCAGGGGTGGTCACCACCTGGGCGAGGTCCAGGCCCTTCATGCTGGGCGCGGCCTTGGCAGCCGCCAGGGCTTCGTCGATGCGCGCCTGCGTCACCGCCTCACCAGCCGCCAGGCCCAGGATGGCGCCGTTCTGCGCACCCTTGTCGCGCAGCAGGCGGGTGAGTTTGCGGGTGTCGATGTTGGCAATGGCCACCGTCTTTTCGCGCACGAGGTACTGCGAAAGCGTTTCGGTGGATCGGAAGTTGCTGGCCAGAAGGGGCAGGTCTTTGATGATCAGGCCTGCAGCATGGACCTTGTCGGCTTCGATGTCTTCCGCATTGACGCCGTAATTGCCGATGTGCGGATACGTCAGGGTGACGATCTGCTGGCAGTAGCTGGGGTCGGTGAGGATTTCCTGGTAGCCGGTGATGGCGGTGTTGAACACCACTTCACCGACCGTGGTGCCGGTGGCACCGATCGAGTTACCGATAAAGACCGTGCCGTCTGCGAGCGCCAGGATGGCGGGCGGGAAGTTTCCCTTGAGAGACAAAAGCACTGGGTTCTCCGGATGGTTACGGTCGCCCGGCGCCTGCAGACCACTCGCACACTCGAAGCGCGATGGTGCCAATGGCTGCTCTCAGATGGGTTGTTGCTTTGGGTGCGGTCGGGCGACGCTGTTGCGAGAAAAGCTCCCGATTATACCCTCCGTCGCTGACACCTCTGCAATGCACGCCTTGCATAACCCTGATACCAACGTCTATGAGCTGCAGGACCAAGGCTCACCCCGAGCGCCCATGGCACTGCGGCCGACGCGGGCAGGATCAGCGCCCTGCTCCGCTCGCGTGCAGGCAGATGGCCGCAGCCGCCGCCACGTTCAGCGACTCCTCGCCGCCGGGCTGGGCGATGCGGATGCGCAACGAAGCCCTATCTTCCAGAGCCGGGCTGACGCCCTGCCCTTCGTGGCCCATCACCCAGGCGCATGGCCAGGGCAAGGCGGCGCGGTGCAGGAAGTCACCCGCATGCGAGCTGGTGACCAGCAGCGGCACCTGCAGGGCAACGAGGTCGTCCAGCGCCAGCCCCTCGATCAGGTCCAGCGCGAAATGCGCCCCCATGCCAGCCCGCAAGACCTTGGGCGACCACAGCGCGGCACTTCCCTTGATGGCGGCCACCTGGCGGAATCCGAACGCCGAGGCGCTGCGCAGGATGGAACCCACATTGCCCGCGTCCTGCACCCTGTCCAGCACCACGGTGGGCGCATTGGGCTGGAGTGAAGCCGGTGCGGGCAAGTCCAGGACAAAGCCCATCGAGGCGGGCGACTCCAGTCCGCTCACGTCCGCAAAAAGTGCATCGGCAAGGACTATGAATTTTGTAGCTGCACCAGCATATTGCACCTGCGCTTGCGGCCAAAAAGACTCCGAAAACACCGCCACCGATGCCCGCAGCCCCCGTGCGAGCGCAGCGCGGCACAAATGATCGCCTTCAAGCCAGACACGGCCCTGCTTGCGGTACGCCGTCGTATCCTGGGCCAAACGGCGCAAATCCTTGACGAAGGTGTTATCGCGGGAATGGATGGAGGTCACGGACGAGGAGGTCATGGCAAATTTTCAGCGCGCGGTCAGGATCCGGCGCGCAGGTTCTGGGCCACCGGCGCAAACGAGCGCCGGTGGTAAATGCAGGCACCGTGTTCGCGCAAGGCGGCCATGTGCACGGCCGTACCGTACCCCTTGTGGCCGGCAAAGCCGTACTGCGGAAACTCGTCATGCACCTGCGCGCACCAGCGGTCGCGGTGCACCTTGGCGAGGATGGAGGCCGCCGAGATGGCCGGCACCAGCGCATCGCCCTTGACGATGGCCTCCGCAGGAACATCCAGCACGGGCAGCCGGTTGCCGTCCACCAGCACCATGGCCGGTTTGAGCCGCAGCCCCAAGACGGCACGGCGCATGGCCAGCAGCGTGGCCTGCAGGATGTTGAGCTGGTCAATCTCTTCCACGCTGGCCTCGGCAATGCTGCAGCACAGGGCCTTGGCGCGGATCTCGTCGTAGAGCTTCTCGCGCCGCGCGGCCGTGAGTTTCTTGGAATCGGCCAGGCCAGCAATGGGGTGCAGGTCGTCCAGGATCACGGCCGCCGCCACCACCGGCCCGGCCAGGGGGCCACGGCCAGCCTCATCCACGCCAGCCACGAGGCCGGGCGGGTGCCAGGGCAGGCAGGCCTGCTCAGGCAGCGGGAGCGAGGATTTTCTGGATCGCATCGGCAGCCAGTTGGGGGGTGTTGCGCAGCAGGCTCTCGTGCAGCGCCGTAAAGCGCTGCTCCAGGGCTGCAATTTTTCGGGGATCTTGGCGCTTTGCGTCCAGCCAGTCCAGCGTGGCTGCGCAAAGCGCCTGGGGCGTAGCGGCGTCCTGGATCAGCTCGGGCACCACAAACTCGCGGCACAGGATGTTGGGCAGGCCCACCCAGGGTTGCAACTGCTTGCGGCGCATGAGCCACCAGCTGAGCGGGTGCATGTGGTAGCCGATGACCATGGGCCGCTTGAAGAGCGCGGCCTCCAGCGTCGCGGTGCCGCTGGCAATCAACGTGGCATCACACGCTGCGAGCACCGTATGCGACTGGCCCGTGGTGATTTGCAAGGCATTGCCCAGACCGCACGCGCGCGCCAACTGCTCGATGCGATCACGCAGTGCGGGCACTGCAGGCACTATCAATTTAATAGCTGGTCGTGCTTTAAGCACTAGCGCTGCAGCCTCAAAGAATGGCTGGGCAATGTACTGGATCTCGGAAGAGCGGCTCCCCGGCAGGATGGCCAGGACTTCGTCCTCATCCTTCAGACCCAATTGCGCACGCGCGGCTGCACGGTCCGGCACCATGGGAATCACACCCGCCAACGGGTGACCTACGTAGGTGGCGGCAATGCCGTGCTGCGCGAGCAGCTCTGGCTCAAACGGGAAGATGCACAGCACATGGTCCGCGCTGCGGCGGATCTTGTCGACGCGATCCGCACGCCAGGCCCAGATGGACGGGCACACAAAATGCACGGTCTTGATGCCGGCAGCGCGTAAATCTGCCTCCAGGCCCAGGTTGAAATCGGGAGCGTCCACGCCGATGAACACGTCGGGGCGGTCCTTGAGCAGGCGTTCGCGCAGTTGTTTGCGAATGCCCAGCAGCTCGCGCAACCGGCGCAGCACCTCCATGCTGTAGCCGTGCACCGCCAGCTTGTCGCTGGGCCACCAGGCAATAAAACCGCGGCGCGCCATCTGCGGCCCGCCAATGCCGCAGGATTGCAGCCCGGGCCAATGCGCCTGCATGCCATCGATGAGCAAGCCCGCCAGCAAGTCGCCCGACGTCTCGCCCGCCACCATGGCGACGCGGGGGGAATCTGCCATCGCCCAGCCCTCAGCGCGCAATGCCGCGCGTGGCGTCGGCCAGGAACCGCTCCATCATCGCCGCATCGTCACCGGCCTGTGGTGCGGACTGCGCCAACTCTGCAATGGCGGCACGCGCGGCCTCCAGCGTCAGGCCCTGCCGATAAATCAGCTTGTGCATCTGCTTGACCGCGGCAATGCGCTCGGCCGAAAAGCCACGGCGGCGCAGCCCCACCACGTTGTAACCGCGCACGGCCAGGGGATTGCCATCCACCAGCATGAAAGGCGGCACGTCCTGCGACACCGCACTGGCAAAGCCCACCATGGCGTGGGCACCAATCTTGACGAACTGGTGGATGCCCGTGAGTCCACCCACCGTCACCCAGTCGCCCAGGTGCACATGCCCTGCCAGCGTGGTGTTGTTCGCCAGTGTGGTGTGGTTGCCCACATGGCAATCGTGCGCAATGTGGGTGTACGCCATGATCCAGTTGTCATGGCCCACGGTGGTGATGCCACCGGCCTGGGGCACGCCCAGGTTCAGCGTGCAGAACTCGCGGATTGTGTTGCGGTCACCGATGACCAGCTCGGTCGGCTCGCCTGCGTACTTCTTGTCCTGCGGGATGGCGCCGATGGAGTTGAACTGGAAAATGCGGTTGTCAGCACCAATCGTGGTGCGCCCATCGATCACGCAGTGAGCGCCAACTGTGGTGCCCGCGCCGATGGACACATGCTCGCCAATGACCGTGTAGGGCCCCACCGTGACCGTAGGGTCCAGGCGGGCGCCGTCCGCAACAATGGCTGTGGGGTGGATATTGCTCACGATCCAACAGGCCTGAACCGGTCAACCGACGTTGCGCATGGTGCACATGAGTTCGGCCTCGCAGGCCACCTCTTCGCCCACGCTCGCAACGCCCTTGAACTTCCAGATGCCACCGCGCACGCGGTCGATGGTGATGGTCAGGATCAACTGGTCGCCGGGCTCCACAGGGCGCTTGAACCGCGCGCCATCGATACCGACAAAGTAGTAAATGTTGTTCTCATCGGGCACCTTGCCCATGGCATCGAACGCCAGCAAGCCCGCAGCTTGGGCCAGTGCTTCCAGGATCAACACACCCGGCATCACCGGACGGCCAGGGAAATGCCCCATGAAATAGGGCTCGTTGAACGTCACGTTCTTGATGGCCTTGATGCGGGTGTTGCTCTCTAACTCGATCACCTTGTCCACCAGCAAAAACGGGTAGCGGTGGGGCAGTTGTTTGAGAATTGCGTGAATATCCATCATCGAGTTGTTCTTCCGTTCATGCTGCCTTGAGGGCCAGCTCCAGCGCCTTGATGCGCTCGCGCAGGCTGTGCAATTGTTTGAGTGTGGCAGCGTTTTTTTCCCAACGCGCATTGTCGTCGATGGGGAACATGCCGGTGTACTGGCCAGGCCGCGTGAGAGATCGGGTGACCACCGTCGCGGCCGAGATGTGCACGTTGTCAGCCAGCTCCAGGTGCCCCAACACGATGGCACCACCGCCCACCGTGCAATGCGCCCCGATGGTGGCGCTGCCCGCCACGCCTACACACCCAGCCATGGCCGAGTGCTTGCCGATGCGCACGTTGTGCCCGATCTGGATCAGGTTGTCGAGCTTCACGCCGTCTTCGATCACCGTGTCCTGCAGCGCACCCCGGTCGATGCAGGTGTTGGCGCCAATCTCGACGTCATCTCCAATGCGCACGGCGCCCAGTTGCTCGATCTTGACCCACTGCCCGTTTTCCGGCGCAAAACCGAAACCATCGGCGCCGATCACCACACCCGCATGGACGATGCAACGCGCGCCGATGCTGCAGCCCTCGCCCACGGTGACGCGCGACTTGAGCACGGTATCTGCGCCCACCGAGGCCCCCCGTTCGATCACGCACAGAGGACCGATGGTGGCCGAGGGGTGGACCTGCGCCGAGGGATCAACCACTGCGCTGGAGTGCACACCGGACGTCCGCGCGGGTGTATTGCGCTGGCGCCACAACTGGGTGGCGCGGGCAAAGTACACATACGGGTTGTCGGCCACGATGCATGCGCCGCGCGCCAATGCGGTATCGCGCATGGCAGGCGCCACAATGACACAGGCCGCCCGGGAGGCGGCCAGTTGCTGTTGGTAGCGGGGATTGCTCAGGAAACTGAGGTCTCCCGGACCCGCAACCTCCAGTGGCGCAATGCGGGCAATGACGGTTTCCCGCGCACCCCCTTCCAGCGAACCACCGAGCGCATCAACAATGTGCCCGAGAAGCAAACTGCTCACGCGCCACCTGTCTTGCGCAGCGGCTTACTTGGCAGCAGCAGCGGCATTCAGGGCCTTGATCACCTTGTCGGTGATGTCGTGCTTGGGATTGATGTAGACGGCCTCTTGCAGGATCACGTCGTATTTTTCGGCCTCGGCCACCTGCTTGACCACCTTGTTGGCGCGTTCCAGCACTTGCGACAGCTCTTCGTTCTTGCGGGCGCTCAGGTCTTCCTGGAATTCACGGCGCTTGCGCTGGAAGTCGCGGTCCTGGTCCACCAGCTGGCGCTGGCGCGCGGTGCGTTGGCTCTCCGCCATGGTGGGTGCTTCACGCTCAAACTTGTCGCTGGCAGTCTTCAGGGTGTTGCCCAGATCCACCAGTTCTTTCTCGCGACGGGAGAACTCCTGCTCCAGCTTGGCCTGCGCAGCCTTGGCTGTGGTGGCTTCTCGGAAGATGCGATCAGTGTTGACGAAACCGGCTTTGAACTCTTGCGCTTGTGCAGGGGCTGCGATGGCAACGGTGCCGAGCAGCAAGGCCACGGAGAGATGGCGAGAAAAGGATTTCATTAGAAAGACGTTCCAATCTGGAATTGCAGTTTCTGGATTCTATCGCCGGCGAACTTGCGCACTGGCTGCGCAAACGCCAAACGCAAGGGACCGAGCGGCGAAATCCAACTCAGCCCCAGGCCCACGGAGGCACGCATGTCACTGAAGGTAACTTTGTCGTTCTCGCCGTACACATTGCCCACGTCCAGGAACGTGAACACACGCAGGGTCCGGTCATTGCCAGCACCCGGGAACGGAGCAATCAGCTCGGTGTTCAGTGTGATCTTCTTGGGTCCACCCAACGAGGCCCCGGTCACATCACGCGGTCCCAGGGTGCCCTGGTCGAAACCACGCACCGAGCCCAGACCACCCGAGTAGAAGTTCTTGAATACCGGGAACGGACGGCCGTTCAAGCCCTTGCCGTAACCGGCCTCGCCGTTGAACGCAATGGTGAAGCGCTTGTTGAGGGGGATGTATTGCTGGTACTGATAGTTGGCCCGTACGTAGCGTGCATCGCCTGCCACAGACCATTCGGAATTGAGGCGCTGGTAACGGCCGGAGTTGGGCGCCAAGGCGCTGTCCCGGTCGTCACGGGACCAGCCCACAGTCAATGGAATCGAGGTGCTGCTGTAGCCGAACTTGTCTGCGTAAAACAAGTAGGTGGCCGGGATGTTCGTGCCGGGCTTGATGCGGGTCTGCTCCAGCCCACCGCCAAAGAACACCGTGTCGGTCTCACTGAAAGGCACACCAAAACGCACGGAGGTCCCGGTGGTGACCAGCTGGTAATTGCCCCCCTGGTCTTCGTAGGGCTTGTCGGTGCGGTAGTACACATCGAGCGTGCGCGAGATGCCTTCGGGCGTGAAGTACGGGTTGGTGGTGCTGAACACCAATGTGCGCCGGTACTTGCTCGTGTTGACGTCGATGCCGAGGTAGTTGCCCGAGCCAAAGATGTTTTCCTGCTTGATACCGAACGAGAGAGACGCTTTTTCAGCGCTGGAAAAACCCACGCCCAGTTGCAACGAGCCGGTGGGCTTTTCTGCCACGTTGATCACCAGATCGACCTGGTCGGGCGAGCCGGGCACTTCCTGGGTTTCCACGTTCACTTCCGTGAAGAAGCCCAGACGGTCCACGCGGTCGCGGGACAGGCGGATCTTGTCGCCGTCGTACCAGGAGGCTTCGTACTGGCGGAACTCACGGCGAATGACTTCGTCACGCGTGCGGTTGTTGCCACTGACGTTGATACGGCGCACGTAGGCGCGGCGTGCTGGTTCGGCTTGCAGCACAAAATTGACGCGATTGTTCTCACGATCAATTTCGGGCACAGCCTCCACGCGGGCAAACGCAAAACCAAAGCGGGCAAAGTACTCGGAAAACGCCTTGGTGGTTTCGGTCACCTGGTCCGCGTTGTAGGGCTCACCGGGGCGGATGGTCACCAGCGACTTGAACTCGTCCTCGCGGTCCAGATAGTTGCCTTCGAGTTTCACGCCCGACACCACATACCGTTCGCCTTCCGTCACATTGACAGTGATGGAGATGTCCTGCTTGTCCGGCGAGATGGCGACCTGCGTCGAGTCCACACGGAACTCCAGGTAGCCGCGCTGCAGGTAATACGAGCGCAGGGTTTCAAGGTCGGCGTTGAGCTTGGTGCGCGAGTAGCGATCGGACTTGGTGTACCAGCTCAGCCAGCCCCCCGTGTCCTGGTCGAACAGGCCCTTGAGCGTCGATTCACTGAACGCCTTGTTGCCCACGATGCGCACTTCCTTGATGCGTGCGGGCTCACCTTCCGTGATCGTGAAGGTCAGGTTCACGCGGTTGCGCTCGATGGGTGTGACCGTGGTCACCACCTCGGCGCCGTAAAGGCTCTTGTTGATGTACTGGCGCTTGAGCTCTTGTTCGGCGCGGTCGGTGAGCGCCTTATCATAAGGACGCCCTTCCGTCAGGCCCACTTCGCGCATGGCTTTTTTGAGCGCATCTTTGTCGAATTCACGGGCACCGGCAAAGTCCACGTCGGCGACGGTGGGGCGCTCTTCGACCACCACCACCAGAACGTTGCCGCTGGCCTCCAGGCGCACATCCTTGAAGAGTCCCAGGCCGAACAGCGCACGAATTGCTGCGGCGCCTTTTTCGTCGTTGTAGTCGTCACCCACCCGCAGGGGCATGGATGCAAACACGGTACCCGGCTCCACACGCTGCAAGCCCTCCACGCGAATGTCCTGCACCTTGAATGGCTCCAGAGCCCATGCCGCATTGGCGGCAAAAATCATGGCTGCAACGGCCGATGCGGTACGCACGCCCAGGCGATTGATGTGTTTTTTCATGAATGAAGCGGGAGCCGCAGTTGCAGGGCAAGCGCGGCAAAAGTGTTAGCCAAAGAGCCGGGTGATATCGTTGAACAGAGCTATGGACATCATGACAAGCAGGACAGCAACGCCTCCACGCTGCAATCGCTCCATCCATGCGTCCGACACACCCCTGCCCGTGACACCCTCCCAAAGATAATACATCAGGTGCCCACCGTCCAAGACTGGCAGCGGAAGCAGGTTCAGCACCCCCAGGCTCACACTGATCAGTGCCAGAAAGATGAGATACTGCGTCAGCCCCATGCTGGCTGAGCGGCCTGCGTAGTCGGCAATGGTCAAGGGGCCACTGAGGTTCTTGAGCGACGCCTCGCCGATCACCATGCGGCCCATCATGCGCAGGGTCAGCAGCGACACATCCCAGGTCTTCACCACACCACCCCACAGACCATCGACCAGCCCGTAGTCCACCGTGACAAATTCTGGTGCAGCTCCCACGTAGGCGCCAATGCGCCCCACCGTATTAGCCGGTTCGGTCACAGCCTCGGGCAACACGTCCAGTGTCATCACCTGACCACCACGCTCAACGCGCCAAGGCTGCGCCAATGGCTCGTTGCCCCGCACCGACTGCCGGATCAACTCGCGCAATTGCTGGCCGTCCACCACATCGGTCTGCCCCACCTTGAGCACCACATCACCTTGGCGCAGGCCAGAGCGCTCAGCTGCGCTTTGCGCCATGACCTCGCCCAACACAGGGCGGGTCCAAGGTCCCAGGATGCCGACCTTGCGAAACAGCTGGGCATCAGCCTCACGGCTGTCGATCCGGGACATGTCGAGCACAACCTCACGATGGCCCGCACCATGGGCGGACTGGACGTCAAGACGCACGTTCAGCCCCTCAAGCGCACCGCGGGTCAGCAGCCACCGCAGGTCTTCAAACGAACGAACTGGCTCCAGGTCTTCTGCCCCCAACGCGGCGCGCTCTACCAGTTCACCGCCCCGCAAACCGGCACTGTGTGCGACAGAGCCTGCGACCGGGCTTGCCAGAATGGCCCGGGGCTCCTCGACACCGTTCCAGTTCACCACCGAATACAGCAGCACTGCCAATAACAAATTGGCGATGGGCCCAGCCGCAACGATGGCTGCTCGCGAGCGCAGGGGCTGGGTGTTGAAGGCCAGATGCCGCTCCTCTGCGGCAACGGGTGCCTCTCGCTCGTCCAGCATGCGCACATAGCCCCCCAATGGGAAGGCTCCCAGCACAAACTCCGTGGGAGACCCCTGGGGCTGCCAGCGCAATAGCGGCTTGCCGAAACCCACAGAGAACCGCAATACCTTGACCCCACAGGCCACCGCCACGCGGTAGTGCCCGTATTCGTGCACTGCGATCAAAAGACCGAGGGCGACGATGAAGGCAGCGATAGTAAGCAGCATGGATGGTTGGTTCCTGAGTGGGCCGGCAGTCAGGCAGCCAGACGGCCCGCCACATGTTCAGCCGCATGGCGGGCCTGGGTGTCCAGATCCAGCAGCGCGGCGAGCGAATCGGGCTTGGAGGGCGAAACTGCATCCAAAGTTGCAAGGTTGACCGCATGAATATGGTCAAAACGCAGCCGACCCGACAAAAAGGCGCCCACCGCCACCTCGTTGGCCGCATTCAGCACGGCAGTGGTCCCCTCGGCCGCCTTCAGCGCCTGCCAGGACAGGTGCAGGCCCGGGAAGCGAATGGCGTCCGCGTCTTCAAACGCGAGGGCGCTCAGGGTCGAGAAATCCAGCTTGCTGGCCCCGCTGGTAATGCGCTCGGGCCAGGACAGGCCGCAGGCAATCGGCACGCGCATGTCGGGCGTACCCAGCTGTGCCAGGATGGAAGCATCCTTGAACTGCACCATGGAGTGGATGATCTGCTGCGGGTGGATGACCACCTTGATCTGGTCTGGGTGCAGATCAAACAGCCAACGCGCCTCAATGACCTCCAAGGCCTTGTTCATCATCGTGGCCGAATCCACGGAAATCTTGCGTCCCATCGAGAAGTTGGGGTGCGCGCAGGCCTGGTCAGGGGTGATCTGCGCCAGCGTGGAAGGGTCCCGCTGGCGGAACGGGCCGCCCGAGGCTGTGAGCAGGATGCTGTCCACCCGGTCAGACCAGGTGGCAGGGTCTTCTGGCAGGCACTGGAAGATCGCAGAGTGTTCGCTGTCGATGGGCAGCAGTGTGGCACCGCCGTCGCGCACGGTCTGCATGAACAGCCCGCCACCCACCACCAGGGCCTCCTTGTTGGCCAACAGCAATCGTTTGCCCGCGCGCGCCGCAGCCAGACACGGAGCCAGACCGGCAGCCCCCACGATAGCCGCCATTACGGCGTCGACCTCATCATGAGACGCTATGATTTCAAGAGCATCTTGCGCTTGTATCACTTCTGTCGGGAGGCTATTGGCCTGCAATTTTTCTGCCAGCTCCGCCGCATGGGATGCGCTGGCCATCACCGCGTAGCGAGGGCGAAACTGCGCGCATTGTTGCAGCAGCAGATCCACTTGCGTCGCAGCGCTGAGGGCAAACACCTCGAAGCGCTCCGGGTGGCGTGCCACCACATCCAGCGTGCTGGTCCCAATGGAGCCGGTGGAGCCGAGAACGGTGAGTCGTTGTTTCATCATGGGGTCGTCAGGCTCGTGAGCATCATGGCCAGGGGCAGTGTGGGCAGCAAGGCATCCACGCGGTCAAGCACGCCGCCGTGTCCGGGCAAAAGGCCACTGCTGTCCTTGACACCGGCACTGCGCTTGATGAGCGACTCCACCAGGTCACCCGACACGCTCATGGCCACCATGAACAACGCCGCAATCACCAGCAACCACCAGCCCTGCTGCGCCATACGGCTGTAGAAACTGGGCACTGCCGCCTGCCAGCGGGCATCGGCCGCCACCCAGACGAAGGCCATCACCATCACCCCCGCCAGGCCGCCCCATACGCCCTCCCAGCTCTTGCCAGGACTGATCGAGGGTGCCAACTTGCCCTTGGTAAACCGCAACCCAAACGCACGCCCCGCAAAGTAAGCAAAAATATCCGCCACCCACACCAGCAGCAGCACCGACAACAGAAAATTGATGCCCACATTGCGTGCCTGCACCACCGCCAGCCATGCCAACCACAAGGCCAACACCCCAGCGACCAGGCGCAAACCGGCCGGTATGCGGGGCCAGCCGGGCACCCCGGCCTTGAGCAGCCAGGCAGCCGCCAGGACCCACAGCCCGCCGCCCACCACCCACAGGGCAGTCAACGGGCGATCGACCCAGCCCAGCGCCCACGACCCGGCGCACAAGGCCACACAGGCCACACCCACCGCCACGGAGCCTGCTTGGCCAAAGCCGCTCAGACGACCCCATTCCCAAGCCCCGGCAGCCATCAGAACCAGCACGACCAGCGTGAACGGTATGGTGTTGGCGTAGAAAAGCGCGGGCAACAAGATGGCCAGCAGAACAAGGGCTGTGATGACGCGCTGTTGAAGCATGGGGGCTTTCAGAACCTGTTCAGGTTCTCAACCCGGCATCGGATCAGGATGCGCGGACAGAATCTGTTCAGAGGTTTTGCCAAAACGGCGCTCGCGGCGGCTGAAGGCGTCGATGGCCTCGTCCAGGGCGGACTCATCGAAATCGGGCCACAGTCGGTCGCTGAAGAAGAACTCGGAGTATGCCGATTGCCAGAGCAAAAAGTTGCTGATCCGCATTTCTCCCCCGGTGCGGATCACGAGGTCGGGGTCGGGCACGTGGGCCAATCCCATCGCATTGTGCAGACTGGCCTCGGTGATGGGCTCGCCACGGGCAGCCAGCGATGCAGCCGCCTGCGCGATGTCCCAGCGGCCTCCGTAGTTGAAGCAGACGTTGAGCACCAGGCGGGTGTTGTCCGCCGTGGCGGCTTCTGCCTGACCCAGGCCGTCTCGCACCTTGGGCGAAAGGCTGCCACGTTCGCCAACAAAATGAAGACGCACGCCTTCTTTCTTGAGCTGGGGCACCTCGCGCGCCAGCGCCATCGCCAGCAGCTCCATGAGGCCGGAGACCTCGTCGGCGGGGCGGTTCCAGTTTTCGGAAGAGAACGCAAACACCGTGAGCACACCAACGCCGCGCTGCACGCAAGCGCGTGCGCAGCGGCGAAGTGAGTCAACCCCTTGCTTGTGGCCGGCCAGACGCGGCAAAAAGCGACGCGTAGCCCAGCGGCCGTTGCCATCCATGACGATGGCAATGTGGTGTGGCACCACCGGAGATACAGACATGGGAATGTTCAAGCCCTGGGGGCTCAAACCGCCATGATTTCCTGCTCTTTGGCGGCCACCAGCGCGTCGATCTCGGCGATGTGCTTGTCGGTGAACTTTTGCACTTCCGTTTCGGCGCGCTTCTGGTCGTCTTCGGACGCCAGCTTGTCCTTGACCAGTTTTTTGACGGATTCGTTGGCATCACGGCGCAGGTTGCGCACGGCGATCTTGGCGCTCTCGCCCTCGTTGCGCGCGAGCTTTGTCATTTCCTTGCGGCGCTCTTCGCTCATGGGGGGCATGGGCACGCGGATCAGGTCGCCCATGGAAGCCGGGTTCAAGCCCAGGTCGCTTTCGCGGATGGCCTTTTCAATCTTGGCGCCCATGCCCTTTTCCCAGGGCTGCACGCTGATGGTGCGCGAATCGATCAGCGCCACGTTGGCCACCTGGCTCAGCGGAACCAGGGAGCCGTAATACTCGACCTGCACAGTATCCAGCAGGGCCGGATTGGCACGACCGGTGCGAATCTTCTGCAGGTTGTTCTTGAACGCGGTGATGGACTGGTCCATCTTGGTTTCAGCAGTCTTCTTGATGTCGGCAATCGTCATGTTTTCTCCTCGGGCCGACCTGCATGCGATGCAGGCCTTTCCATCGTGATCAAGCGTAAACCAGCGTACCTTCGTCTTCGCCCATCACCACGCGCTTCAAGGCGCCGTGTTTGATGATGGAGAACACCTTCACGGGCAGCTTTTGGTCACGGCACAGGGCGAAGGCAGTCGCGTCCATGATGCCCAGATTGCGGGACATGGCCTCGTCAAAGCTGAGCTTGGTGTAGCGCGTCGCCGTGGGATCCTTCTGGGGGTCGGCAGTATAAACGCCGTCCACCTTGGTGGCCTTGAGCACCAGTTCGGCGCCAATTTCCGCGCCACGCAGGGCAGCTGCTGTGTCGGTGGTGAAAAACGGGTTGCCCGTACCGGCCGCGAAGACCACGACCTTGCCCTCTTCAAGATACTGCAGCGCCTTGGGGCGCACATAGGGCTCGACCACCTGCTCGATGGCAATGGCGGACATCACACGGGCCACCAGGCCCTGCTTGTCCATGGCGTCGGCCAAGGCCAGGGCGTTCATCACGGTGGCCAGCATGCCCATGTAGTCTGCGGTGGCACGGTCCATACCGACCGAGCCCCCGGCGACACCACGGAAAATATTGCCCCCACCGATCACCACGGCCACCTGGACACCCAGGCGGGTCACTTCGGCGATCTCCTCGACCATGCGCACGATGGTGGCGCGGTTGATACCGAAGGCGTCATCCCCCATCAGCGCCTCACCAGACAGCTTGAGCAAAATGCGCTTGTGGGCTGGTGCAGCGTTGGACATGGGAAATTTCTCCAGTAAGTGGTACGAGGCTTTGATGGGGTGGTTACAGGGAACGATCAGGCAGCAGCCTTGGCAGCAGCCACCTGGGCAGCCACTTCGGCAGCAAAGTCGTCCACCTTCTTCTCAATGCCTTCGCCCACCACGTACAGGGTGAAGCCCTTCACGTTGGTGTTGGCAGCCTTGAGCATCTGGGCCACGGTTTGCTTGCCGTCGGCAGCCTTCACGAAGACCTGGTCGGCCAGAGAGACTTCCTTGAGGTACTTCTGCACCGCGCCGTCGATGCGCTTGGCCGTGATTTCAGCGCTTTGTGCAGGCTTGCCGGCAGCCACGAGTTCCTTGTTGGCTTCGTCAGCCTTGCCTTCGGCGACCGAGCGCTCCTTGGCGATCAGGTCGGCAGGCACGTCGGCGCTGGTCAGGGCCACGGGCTTCATGGCGGCCACGTGCATGGCAACGTCCTTGGCGGCGGTGGCGTCACCGTCGAACTCGACGACCACACCGATGCGCGAGCCGTGCAGGTAGGCTGCCAGGTTGGAGCCGCTGAAGCGCTTGAACCGGCGGAACGACATGTTTTCGCCGATCTTGCCGATCAGGCCCTTGCGCACATCTTCCAGCGTGGGGCCGAAGCTGTCTTGCTCGTAGGGCAGTGCACCCAGGGCTTCCACCGTGGCGGGGTTGTGCAGTGCCACCAGCTTGGCAGCGGCGTTGGCCATGGCAATGAAGCTGTCGTTCTTGGAAACGAAGTCGGTTTCGCTGTTGACTTCGACCAGAGCACCCGTGGTGCCGTCGATGTAGCTGGCGACCACGCCTTCAGCAGTCACGCGCGATGCGGCCTTGCCAGCCTTGGTGCCCAGCTTGACGCGCAGCAGCTCTTCCGCCTTGGCCATGTCGCCATCGGCTTCGGTCAGCGCCTTCTTGCATTCCATCATGGGGGCGTCGGTCTTGCCACGCAGTTCAGCCACCATGCTTGCGGTAATTGCAGCCATCTTTATTCCTTCAGTATTCAGTTCAGTCAGTTCAGATTCGGGCTAAAAAAAAGGGGGCTCACCAGGGGCCCCGCTTTTGTTCGCGACGGATCGCGCAGCCGGGCTATCAGGCAGCGGCTTCTTGCACTTCCACGAATTCGTCGGTGCTCTCGGCGGTTGCAGCCTTCACGACTTCATTCACGGCGTTGGCACGGCCTTCGATGATCGCGTCAGCGATGCCACGGGCGTACAGCGTCACGGCCTTGGCCGAGTCGTCGTTACCAGGGATCACGTAGTCGATGCCTTCGGGCGAGTGGTTGGTATCAACCACACCGATCAGCGGGATGCCCAGCTTCTTGGCTTCGGCCACGGCGATCTTGTGGAAACCCACGTCGATGATGAAGATGGCGTCGGGCAGAGCAGCCATGTCCTGGATGCCGCCGATGTCCTTTTCGAGCTTTTCGATTTCGCGGGAGAACGTCAGTTGCTCTTTCTTGCTCAGGTTCTCGAGGCCAGCTTCTTGCTGAGCCTTCATGTCCTTGAGGCGCTTGATCGAGGTCTTCACGGTCTTGAAGTTCGTCAGCATGCCGCCCAGCCAGCGCTGGTCCACGAAAGGCACACCAGCGCGTTGCGCTTCGGTGGCCAGGATTTCACGGGCTTGGCGCTTCGTGCCGACCATCAGGATCGTGCCGCGGTTGGCAGCCAGTTGCTTGGCGAACTTTTGGGCTTCCTGGAACAGTGGCAGCGACTTTTCCAGGTTGATGATGTGAATCTTGTTGCGATGGCCGAAGATGTAGGGGGCCATCTTGGGGTTCCAGAAGCGGGTTTGGTGACCGAAGTGGACACCGGCTTCCAGCATTTCGCGCATGGTAACGGACATAAAAATACTCCAAAGGTTAGGTCTAAAATCAGCCCCAATATTTGCGGTGCCGTGATCCTCACGAACACTGCAACACCTTGACAGGGCTGCTTTGCGATTGGTCTTGCCGCAGCGGCCACGCCGGTTGTGCAAACCTTGCACCACTGCGCTACTGCTCCCAGCAAAACCCAAAGATTCTAGCACACCCATGCTCCCTGACCTGATCGCCACCCGTGAGCAACTGCGGGACGGCGCCACCACCGCGCCCGCCGAACTCGAGCGCTGCATCGACGCCGCCCAGGCCGCATCCAACACCCACAGCTTTGTGCGCACGCTGTTTGACGAGGCACGCACCACGGCGATGCAGCCGGGTGTGGCCCAGTTGCCCCTGGCCGGGCTGGCGGTGTCGGTGAAGGACCTGTTTGACGTGGCCGGCCAACCCACCCCGGCGGGCTCCACCGCGCTCGCAGACGCTCCCACAGCATCCGAGGACTGCCCGGCCGTGGCCCGCTTGCGCGCAGCAGGTGCCAGCCTGATCGGCCGCACCAACATGGTGGAGTTCGCGTTCTCTGGCGTGGGCGTCAACCCCCACTACGGCACGCCTGTTGCCTGGGATGCCCGCTTTGGCACCCTGCCCGGCGCGCCCCGCGTGCCCGGCGGGTCTTCGTCCGGCGCCGGGGTATCGGTGGCCACTGGCGCGGCGTTCATCGGTCTGGGATCAGACACCGGTGGCTCCATCCGCATTCCAGCGGCGCTCAACGGCATCGTGGGCTTCAAGAACACCGCCCGGCTGGTGCCTACCGCCGGCGCCGTGCCGCTGTCCACCACCCTGGACACCGCCTGCGCCATGACGCGCACCGTGCGCGACGCCATCGTGGCGCACGAGGTGCTGGCCGCCCGGCGGGTGACGCGCAGCCTGGCGCCGCTGTCCCAGTATCGGCTGGCGGTGCCGTCCACCCTCTTCCTGGACGGGCTCGACGCCCCCGTGGCGCGCGCCTTTGAGCGCAGTGTGGAAGCCTTGCGCCAGGCGGGCGCGCAGATCGACACCATCGCCCTGCCCGCTGTGCTGGAGCAGCCCGCCTACGGCTTTGCCGCCCCAGAAGCCTACGCCTGGCACCGCGAGCTGCTGCAGCGCGCAGGCGGCCGCTACGACCCCCGGGTGCGCATGCGCATCGAAAAAGGGGCCACGCTGATGGCCTGGGAATACATCGACCTGCTGCAGGCGCGCCAGCAATGGATTGCACGCATGATCGCCGACATGGAGCCGTACGACGCCCTGCTGTCCCCCACCGTGCCCATCGTGGCGCCACTGCTGGCCGATGTCGCCCACGCAGATGGCGTGGACAAGGCCCGGGACGCCGCCCGCGATGCCGAGTTCTTCCGCGTCAACAACCTGCTGCTGCGCAACACCAGTGTGGTCAATCTGCTGGACGGCTGTGCGCTGTCGCTCCCCTGCCACGTGCAAGGGGAACTCCCGGTCGGACTGATGGTCTGGCACGGGGCGCTCAGGGATGACACGGTGCTCAACATCAGCCTGCAGATCGAGCAAACACTACAAAAATAATAGCTACCAGCGCATGATTCACTAGCGCTACAAGCCAAAAACACCCAAATTCATGAAGATTGCCATCGTGGGCGCCGGCATTGTCGGCGTCACCACCGCGTACGAACTGGCCAGCGACGGCCACGAAGTCACGGTGTTTGAACAACGCAGTGCGGCCGCCGAAGAGGCCAGCTTTGCCACCGCCGGGCTGCTGGCGCCCCACCTGCTCAGCCCCTGGGCGCTGCCGGGCTTCGGCCAGCCGCTGCGACTGATGGGGACACAGGCCACCCTGCGGCTGGCTGGCGGCCTGACCCGCGCCAACTGGGCCTGGCTGCGGCGCTGGCGCAGCATGGCGCGCAGCCACAGCGCCCCGGCCGCCGCGGTCGAACGCCTGGCGCAATACAGCCAAGCTCGACTGCAGGCCATTGCGAACCAGCATGAGCTGGACTTTGAAGCCAGCGACGGCCGCCTGGTGCTGCTGCGCACCGAAGAAGACCGCACCCGCCTGCAACCCGCGCTGCAAGTGCTGCGCGACAGCGGCGTGGCCCTGCGTGAGATCGACGCCGACGTGGCGCGCCAGATCGAGCCTGGCCTCTCGCCCGAAGCCCCGCTGGCCGGCGCGATCCACCTGCCCGATGCGCGCGCGGGCAACTGCCGTCTGTTTGCACAGTTGCTGCGCCAGGGCATCCAAGGCGCAGGGGTGCAGTTTGTGTTCAACACCCGTGTAGACCGCGTCGGCACAAGCCCCACGGGCGTGGTGCTGCAGGGCGAAACGGACCTGCGACGCTTTGATGCCGTGGTGCTGTGCGCCGGCATGGCATCGGCCACGCTGCTGCCCGCACTGGGCCTGGGGCTGCCCATGGCGGCTGTGTACGGCTACTCCGTGAGCGCCCCGCTGCGCGAATCCACCCACGCCCCCCGCGCCAGCGTGGTGGATGCGGGCCAGCAAATCTCCATCACCCGCCTGGGCCAGCGCGTGCGCATTGCCGGTGGCGCTGAACTGGCCGGGGCCGATGCCGAGCACCACACCCCCACACTGCAGCGCCTGTACCGCACGCTGAACGACTGGTTCCCCGGGGGCGCGCAGCTCTCATCCAACCTGCAGATCTGGCGTGGTGCCCGCACCATGCTGCCAGACGGTGCCCCGGTGGTGGGCGCCAGCGGCGTGCCGGGCCTGTGGCTCAACACCGGCCATGGCGCTGGCGGCTGGGCCCTGGCCTGCGGCAGCGCGCGGGCACTGGCCGACCTGATCGCGCAGCGGGAACCCGAGGTGTCGCTGGACGGGCTGGGCATGCGGCGGTTCTAAGAGCCTGCGCTTTGCCCCCACGGGGCATCGGCGCACAATGGCAGGCGCGCTGCCGCTGGCAGCAGCCCTTGCCCCTTGCAGCCCATGCACCGCGTCACCGCCCACCAGCCTTATCCCCTGTTCAACACGGCCGCCACACGCCGCCTGGAAAAAGCGGCGGCAGCCGCCCTGCCCCCGCACACGCTCATGCAGCGCGCCGGCCTGGCCGTGGCGCAACTGGCCCAGGCGCTGGCACCCCACGCACGCACCGTGTGGATTGCCTGCGGCCCCGGTAACAACGGGGGTGACGGACTTGAGGCTGCCATGCACCTGCAGCGCAGTGGCCGCAGAGTGGTCGTGACCTGGCTGGGCCAGCCCGATACGGCCCCGGCGGATGCCAGGGCCTCCTGGCAGCGCGCACGGGATGCGGGCGTATCCTGGGCAGACACTGCCCCCGACGAGCTGGGGGCCAACGACCTGTGCATTGATGCGCTGCTGGGCATTGGCGTCTCTTCGTCACCCCACAGCCCCGCACGCGCGCCCGACGCAAGGCTCAGAGCCTGCCTGCAAGCCCTGCACCGCAGCCCGGCCCCCGTGCTGGCCGTGGACCTGCCCAGCGGGCTGGACGCGGACACCGGCCAGTTTGCCGCAGGCCTGGCGCCCGACACCCCACCCCACCTGCACCACCAAGCGCCCCCGCCACACCACACGCTGAGTCTGCTCACCCTCAAGCCCGGCCTGTTCACCGCCGCCGGGCGGGACGCAGCAGGCCAGGTCTGGCTGGATGATCTGGGCGTAGAACCCGGGCACGAGCCGCCCAACGCCTGGCTCTCCGGCCCCGCCCTGCCCGCCCCCCGCGCCCACGCCAGCCACAAGGGCAGCTATGGCGACGTGGCAGTGGTGGGCGGCGAAGGACTGGCAGCGCGGGGCATGGGGATGGCGGGCGCCGCACTGCTGGCCGCTTCGGCCGCTCTTCACAGCGGCGCGGGCCGGGTGCTGGTGGCCCTGCTGGACGATGGGCATCTGCAACTGGACCTGCAGCAGCCGGAGTTGATGTTCCGCCGCTTTGACGCCCTCGCGCTCGAACAGCTCACCGTGGTCTGCGGCTGTGGCGGCGGGCAGGCCATCGCACGCGTGCTGCCCGAGGTCATCACCCGCACGGCCCGACTGGTGCTGGATGCCGACGCGCTCAACACCATCGCCACCCAGGCCGCACTGCACGCGCTGGTGGTGGCACGCGGACAGCACGGGCAACCCACGGTGCTCACACCGCACCCGCTGGAGGCTGCGCGCCTGCTGGGCCTGACTACGGCCGAGGTCCAGGCCCACCGGCTGGATGCCGCGCAGCAACTGGCCAACCAGTTCAACTGCGTGGCCGTGCTCAAGGGCTCGGGCACCGTGATCGCTGCACCCGACCGCGTCCAGGCCATCAACCCCACGGGCAATGCGCGGCTGGCCACGGCGGGTACGGGCGATGTGCTGGCAGGCATGGTGGGCGCCCACCTGGCCGCAGGCGCCAGCGCCTTGCGCGCGGCGAGTGAAGCGGTGTGCCAGCATGGCCAGGCGGCTGATGATTGGCCAGCAGGCCAGGCGCTGACGGCCAGTGCGCTGGCGCAGCGCGTGGGCGGAAGCTGAGCCTCAGGCCAGCAAGGTCACCTTCCTGAGCGGCTTGAGCACGCTCGACGGTGTCATGCCAAAGGTCTGCCGGAACATGCGGCTGAAGTGGGCCGAATCAGAAAACTCGCCGTGTAGCGCCGCGTCGGTCAGGCGCGGGCTGACCGCCAGCCCCGCCATCGCCAACCGCACCTGGGACCAGACCCGATAGGTGCGCAAGCTCACGCCCATCTCGGCGCGAAACAGGTGGTTGAAACGCGATGCCGAAAGCTGGACGCCCGAGGCCAGGTCACCCCGTGCCACCCGCCCCGCCTGCGGATGGCGCAGCACATGCAGGCTGCGGACGACGCGTGGGTCGAGCGGCGCCACCTCGCTATCGAGCGGGCACCGCAGCAAGGCGGGCAGGTCGAAGTGATGCAGATAACCCTCCATGGCACTGCGCGCGCCCACCGGGACTGCAACGTCCACCACCACACCCCCCTCTTGCCCGAACAGCCCCCGCAGGCCGCGCGCCTGCGCCGAATCTGGCTCCAGGTACACCAGCGCCACCACTTCACCACAGGGATCAAACAGGTGCTCCACCCCGGCATCGACCAACGCGCTGTGGCAGGTTTCCATACGCCCTGGCCCCCAGTGCACCGCAAACCGGCCCGAGAGCCCCATCAACAGCACCGGCGACGCATGGCAGTGCCAGCCCGTGGCCGGGATCTCCCCGACGTAGAGCGCGCGGTCAGTGCCCAGGGTCAGTGTGTTGCGTGCCGGCATAGCCCAAACCTACAAGTTTTTTTACCGAGATCTCCGTAGCCTTGCCTCTCCTGTCAGGGGGCCTGCCGGTGTGCAAGCAGGGCCCCTGACGTGTACGCAGCCATATCCCTGGAGAACGCTTCTTGAAACGCATCGCTATTTCTGTTGCAACGGCACTGGTACTGGGCACAGCCGGCCTCTACTACGGGGCCCCTTCACTGTTCAAAGAGCCCCTGCTCAGGGCCAATCGCCATCTGTCTGGCCTGGAAGAAAAAACCACCAACGCGGCGATGCACACCATCCACTACCTGGACAACGGCACGCCCCCAAACCCCGCGCTGGCCGTCGGCAGTGGAGCAGATGCTGGAACGCCCATTGTTCTGCTGCACGGCATTTTTGCGGAGAAGGACCATTGGGTCGATTTTGCGCGCCCCCTCACAGGCCAGTACCGGGTGATTGCCCCAGATATCGCGGGCTTTGGCGAAAGCACGCGGCGCGATGACCAAGCCTACGACTATGCCGCCCACGTGACGCGCCTCGCCGCGTTTCTGGATGTACTCGGCTTGGCGCAAGTGCATCTGGCTGGCAACTCGATGGGTGGCACGATCGCAGCGCTCTTTGCCCTGCGGTACCCCGAGCGCGTAGCCAGCGTGGCCTTCATCGGCGCGCCCCACGGCATACGCTCGCCCCAGCCCAGCACCATGGACCGCCTCATCGACGCCGGGCACCGCCCGCTGGTGGCCCACGATGCCACCGCCTTCAAAGCGATGATGGAGTTGGTGTTTGAAAAGCGCCCCTTCCTGCCCTACCCCATCCTGCATGCCTCCGAGCAGGACGCGCTGCGCAACGCTGCATCCAACACCCGCCTGTGGGACGCGCAACTGAAAGACCGCTATCTGCTGGAACAACACCTGGCCCGCCTGCAGCAGCACCCCACCCTGTTCCTGTGGGGCGACAGCGACCGCGTGTTCGACCGAAGCGGCCTTCAGACGGTGCAGAAGCTGCTTCCGCAGGCACACATCGCCGCACTGCCTGGCATCGGGCACCTGCCCATGATGGAAGCCCCCGCCGACACGGCACAACGGTATGCGCGCTTTCTGGAGCAATCGAGCGCCCCTCAAGCCGCCAAACATGCACACTTCAATAAAAAATAGCCGCAAGCGCATGTTCTATATGCGCTTGCAGCTATCAATTAAATAGCAATGATGAGACGAGCTGGAGGGCATTGGTCCACCAGCTCGACGACCTCAGCCGCGGCGTGGCTTGCGCGCTTTGCCTTTGCTGGACTTACCCGCCACCGCCTTCTTGACCGAGGCTTTGAGCGACTGGATCGGCGAACGCGCGGCCCGCTCGCGGGTCAGGCCTGCCTGCTCGGTGGCAGATGGACCTGCGGCCTTGTCGGCTTTGCGTCCGCCGGACCGACCACCCGCCTTGCGGGCGCCACCACCAGCCCCCTCGGTGCCCACACCCTTGTCCTTGAGCGCGCGGCCCAGCAGCTCCTCGCCTTCGCGCACCAGGCGGAAGTCGATCTTGCGCCCGTCCAGATCCACACGGCTCACCTGCACCCGCACCCGCGCGCCGATGGCGTAGCGGATGCCGGTGCGCTCGCCGCGCAGCTCCTGGCGCGCCTCGTCGAACTTGAAGTATTCGCCGCCCAATTCGGTGATGTGCACCAGCCCCTCGACGTACATCGCGTCCAGCGTCACGAAGATGCCGAAGCTCGTCGCAGCACTGACCACGCCACTGTATTCCTCGCCCAGGTGCTCGCGCATGTACTTGCACTTGAGCCAGGCTTCCACATCGCGGCTGGCCTCGTCGGCGCGGCGCTCGTTGGCACTGCAGTGCAGGCCGGCGGCCTCCCAGGCCTGGGTGTCGCGGCTGGGCGGTTTCACATCCTTGCGTGGCTTGGTGCCAGGTGCGGCCACGCGCGCAGCCAGACGTTTGGCCAGCTTGGCATGGGCTTCGCCGGGTGTGGGCAAGGACGGCAGCGCGTACTTCGTCTTGCTCAGGATGGCCTTGATGACCCGGTGCACCAGCAAGTCGGGATACCGACGAATGGGGCTGGTGAAATGGGTGTAGGCATCGAACGCCAGGCCGAAGTGGCCGCTGTTGATGGGCGTGTAGATGGCCTGCTGCATGGAGCGCAGCAGCATGGTGTGGATCTGCTGTGCGTCGGGCCGATCCTTGGTCGCCGTAGCAATCGCCTGGAAGTCGCCCGGCTTGGGGTCGTCGCCAATCGTCATGCCCACAGCCATGGCCTTGAGGTAGTTGCGCAGGATCTCCTGCTTCTCGGGCGTGGGGCCTTCGTGCACGCGGAACAGGCCCGGCTGGCCACCCTGTGCAATGAAGTCGGCGCTGCACACGTTGGCGGCCAGCATGGCTTCCTCGATGAGCTTGTGCGCGTCGTTGCGGGTGCGCGGCACGATCTTTTCGATGCGGCCGTTTTCGTCACACACAATTTGCGTCTCGGTGGTCTCGAAGTCCACGGCGCCGCGCGCCTGGCGCGCGATGAGCAGCGCACGGTACACGTCATGCAGGTTGAGCAGGTCCTTGACACGGTCCTTGCGCTTGCTGGCTTCCGGGCCGCGCGTGTTGGCCAGGATGGCTGCGACTTCGGTGTACGTGAAGCGCGCGTGGCTGAACATCACGGCCGGATAGAACTGGTATGCGTGCACCTCGCCCT
The DNA here is from genome assembly GCF_001427445.1 of Acidovorax sp. Root568. Classification (NCBI taxonomy): domain Bacteria; kingdom Pseudomonadati; phylum Pseudomonadota; class Betaproteobacteria; order Burkholderiales; family Comamonadaceae; genus Acidovorax; species Acidovorax sp. Root568. The sequence goes on from NZ_LMGP01000003.1 coordinate 116,501, forward strand.
TGGCGGTGACCAGCATGTCGCAGACCATGCACAGGCGCTCCACCTCGGGGTTGAGCGAGCAGAGCCCGTTGCTGAGCTTCTCGGGCAGCATGGGGATCACGCGGCGCGGAAAGTACACGCTGGTGGCACGGTCGTAGGCATCGATGTCGATGGCGCTGCCCGTTTCCACATAGTGGCTCACGTCGGCAATCGCCACCAGCAGACGCCAGCCCTTGCTGCGGCCAACCTTGGCGGGCTCGCAGTACACGGCATCGTCGAAGTCGCGCGCGTCTTCGCCGTCGATGGTGACCAGGGGCACGTCGGTCAGGTCCACGCGGCGTTTCTTGTCCTGCGCGCGCACCTTGTCGGGCAGCTCCTTGGCCTGGGCGAGACACTCTGCAGAGAACTCGTGTGGCACGCCGTACTTGCGCACCGCGATCTCAATCTCCATGCCAGGGTCGTCCACTTCACCGAGCACTTCGGTAATACGCCCCACAGGCTGGCCGAACAAGGCTGGAGGTTCTGTCAGCTCAACCACCACGACCTGCCCGGGCTTCGCGGCGCCTGTAGCGCCCTTGGGGATCAGTACATCCTGGCCATAGCGCTTGTCTTCGGGAGCCACGAGCCACACACCGCTTTCCTGCAGCAGTCGGCCGATGATGGGCTGGGGTGGACGTTCGATGATTTCCACAACGCGGCCTTCGGGACGGCCACGGCGGTCCTGGCGCACGATGCGCACGCGCACACGGTCCTTGTGCAGGACTGCGCGCATTTCGTTCGGGGGAATATAGATGTCGCCTTCGCCATCGTCGCGGATGACGAAACCGTGTCCATCACGGTGCCCTTGCACGCTGCCTTCGATCTCTTGCGACAAATGTGTGGCTGGCTGCGTGCCGGGGGTGGATTTTTTGTTATACAATCTTAGTCTTTCCTGAAATGCCCAGGTGGCGGAATTGGTAGACGCACTAGTTTCAGGTACTAGCGAGTAACATCGTGGAGGTTCGAGTCCTCTCCTGGGCACCAAGTTTAACGAGAACCAGCGTTGGTTTTCAAAATATCGAAGCCGCTGTACACCCAGCGGCTTTTTTATTTGCTGATATGTTTTGCGTGCCCTGCTGCGGCCAAAGATTTTTGAGCCAACGGCACATTTTTTTGAAAACTCTTCAGAAGCCCGAATTTCTTGTCCTATAATTTGAGGCTGATCTGAAAGCCCAGGTGGCGGAATTGGTAGACGCACTAGTTTCAGGTACTAGCGAGTAACATCGTGGAGGTTCGAGTCCTCTCCTGGGCACCAAACATATAAAAAGCCGTTGCATCCGCAACGGCTTTTTTGTTTTCAAACCATCAAAGCAAATAAAAAACGAGACCGCCAGCGGTCTCGTTTTTCGTTCTGTCTGCTGCCCTGAGGGTACACGCGCCGCGGCGCGCGCCCCGGCCCTTCAACTACTTGCGCAGCAGCGTCTTGAGCACGTTCTGCAAACGGCGTGCGTTCGCCGCATCGCTATTGCTCGCCAGCACCCGCGCCACATCCTGACCCCAGGTCTGGGTGGGCGCAGGGTCGTTGCGGCGCGTCAGCAACTGCAGTTGCAACATGCGCCGCGCAGCAATGTGCTCGGCAGGCGTTGGGGCCTCGGCCGCCATTTCGAGGCGCAGCAGCGCTTCTGCCGCATCGCCCTTGGGCGCAGCCGACAATGCCTGTGTCCAGGCACTGCGCACCGATGCCGTCACACCCGAACCCAGATCTTGCGTGCCGGGGACCAGCGCTGCATCGCGCTTTTCCCATGCGGTCAACAGCTGGGTCAAGGCTTCGCCGTGGGCCTGTGCGGCCAACTTCTTCAGAGCCAGCTGTGCGTGCTCCATCGCCTCGCGCTGAGCACGGAATGCCGTGTCCCCCAAGCGAGGGCCACGGTCCTCGAAGGCTGGACGATCACCAAAACGGCCTCCCCGGTCAGCGCGATCGCCCATGCGGCCATCACTGCGTGGGCCGCGGGCACCGTCACGGTCGCCAGGACGACCATCGCGGCGGTCACCCGGTCGCGCACCACGGCCGGGGGCCACCGGAGCGTCTTTCTTCATGCCAGGGCGGTCATCCCCACGCACCGCCACAACAGGTCGTGCAGCAGGCTTGGGGGCTGCAGGTGCCGGCGCAGGCGCGGCTGCAGCGGTGTCACCACCTTCCGCAGCCTCGGCAGAGGCCTCTGCTGCAATTTCAGTAGCAGCTGGAGCAGCACTCGCCTGCGCGTCGGCATGCGACTGGGCATCCTTGTTGGCCGTGGCGACCGCTTCAGCCGCCTGGGCCTGGCCGCGCAATGCAGCCTCCAGCGCCTGCATCGCGGCACGGATCTGCTGCGCATCACCCGTGGCGTTGGCAGCCTCCAGGGCCTTGGAGGCGTCCAGAACGACGCGGTCCCGCGCACTCAGTTCGGTGACAGCACGGTCACGATCCGCCGACTTGCGATTGAACGCTTCATCAATGGGCTTGCGGAATGCGTCCCACAGCTTTTGCTCGTGCTTGCGGTCCAGCGGCACGGTCTGTGCCTCAGCCTGCCAGCGCTGTTGCAACGCCTTGACGGCATCGATGCGCAAAGCGGGTGCCGCGCCCAAGGCTGTGGCCTCGTCGATCATCGCGTGGCGACGCGCCAGGCTTTCCTTCTGTGCAGCCTCCAGGGGGGCAGCGGCCAGGGCAATGGCCTGTTTCCACAGGGGCTGCAGCTCTGCAAAAATCTTCTCGCCCACATGCCCGCCTTCGCGCCAGCGATCGCCGAACTGATACAGCGAGCGGTTGATGGCCTTCCAGTCGCCCGACGCAGCGTGTTCTTGCGCCCAGGCCTTGACCTCCTCGATCAGCGCCAGGCGCTGAGCCTTGTGCTCGGCCGCTTCAGTGCGGATCTTGTCCAGCCAGGCCTCGACCACCTTGTGCGCCGCGTTGCAGGCTTCATCAAATTTCTTCCACAGGGCGTGGTTAGGCGCACCACCCTGGTCTGCCTGCTTCCACTGGTCTCGCAAATTGCGCAGGGTCTCCTGCATCTTGCGGCCACCCAGGGCCTGGCCCTCGGGGCGGTTGAGCAGCGCTTCGGCCTTGGCCACCAGGTCTTCACGCACCTGGTCGGCACTCCAGCGTTGCCAGCCTTCCAGCTCACCGGCAGCCACCAGCGCCGTGTGCACCTGCTGCTCCAGGGCATTGTCAATGTGTTTGCCATGCACCTTGAGCACGGCGCGCAGCGCAGCCGCTGCGCCAGCGCTGGCCTTGCCGTGGCCTTCAGCGGTTTCTTTTTCGAGCGTTGCCAAAGCATCGCGCACCAATTGGTGCGCCTTTTCGATCACCTCTGGCGCCACCTTGGGTTTGGCGACACGGGCTGGCTTGCTGGCCGCTGCTGAAGCAGCCGCAGCGGCGGCGGCCTCCGTGGGCAGGCCACGGGCAGCGCGCAATTCGTCCGCCCACACCGGCACAGGAGGCAGGGGCGCGGAGACATCTTCTGCCGCTGCAGCCGCCTGGGCGACTGCGGGCTGAAAAGCCTCCCACACCACCAGCAACTGGGTGCGAGAGGCATCCAGCAAAGGGGGAAACCGCGCTTCGACGCTCGCCCAGCTCGCATCGCCCGTGAGCTCCTGGGCCTGCTCCTGCCAGCGCGCGACATCGGCGCGCAGCAGCTCCAGCGCAGCATGGGCATCACGCCAGGGTTTGGTGGAAAGCACTTCAATGCGCTGCGCCAGCAGCACAGCGGCCTCGCGCTGCACCTGCACGCGGTGCTGCAGGTCTTCAATGACCTTCACACGGTCCGCCAGCTGCACCTTGAGCAGCGACAGCGGCTCGCGCGACAGAGGCGCACCCGCCTTGGCGGCATCCCGCTGCCAGGCCAGGGCATCTGCAATATTGAGCTTGGGGGCCGCCAGCAGTGCCTGGGCCTTGTCCGCCCATTCGGCCGCAATAGCCTCTTGCCCCTTGGCACGGCGGATTTCGTCCAGCCGTTCGCGCACGGCGCGGGCTGCGCCCTTGTCACGTCCGCTCAACTCCTTGAACACCTCCTGCAGCTGCTCAGGCGCTGGCTGCGTGGCCAGCCAGTCACGGATGCGGGAAGCGCGCTCACCCGACGTAGCGGCAGAAAAAGCGCCGCCGGTCAGCGCATCGAGCGGGTGCGGCTCGTGGGTTTTGGCCGGGGCCGGATTCACTTCAGGTGCGTCGGACATTTTGCTGCGGGAAAAAAATGGAAACATGGATCCAATGGATTACGAAGGCATCCCTGGCGCAGGGCCTGGGGCCGTGCCCGAGCGACCGCACCATGCGCACGCCAGGGCAACAAAAGGGCTATTTTCACCGGATTGGGCCAGCAAGCCGTGGCGGGGAGCATCATCCACACCAGCCAGGTGATCTGGCACAAGGCTTTGCGAGGCAGGCCGCCCCGCTGATGGACCTCTGCGAGAACGCCGCGCGACACTCCGGGCGAAGGGTCGCCGCTCTAGGGAACAGCCCCCATTATCTATATATAAGACAGCGCCGCCCACCCACAAGGCGAAGCACCAATAAGAAAGCCCGACGAGCAGTGCCTGAAGGGCCTGCCCGCCGGGCTTGACGGCTGACACAACGGTCTTTGCCATCGGTCGCGATGCGGAGAGAAAGGTCCGCATGGCGAGGAGGCAAGGTATTGCCTCCAGGGGTTGCCATGGAAGCGGCATCTGCTGCACCTTGGCACTGAATGCCCTCGGAGGGAGACTTCGCTTCGTCTGGCGATGCCTGAAATCTACAGGCGCCTCCACCTTATCAAACTCACTCGGCCAACTCAAATCGGATTCTCAATGGCGGAGAAAAGCCCGATTGAATTTGACATGGTGATGTCAGCCACCACCGGCCCACCCACAGCGCTGAACAGCCCCTCACCCCACAAAAACTGTGATTTTTCACATGTTTTTCATAATTTTTATGTCTTAAAAATTGTTTTGTTAGTATTGACTATGCATTTAGTGAGCTTCTAGAATCCGCCAGCCCCAAAAACAGGGCTAGTACAAACCCCAATCGCTGCCGAACCCGGCTAAGTCAACCCAGGGCGCCAAGCACTCCACAGACGTGCAGCCCGGACTTGATGGCGTACCAATCCAGGCGATCTGCCAGCAAAGCACAGTCCACTGCGACTGCCCCGCTTCACTGGCCCGCTTCAGAAAGGAAGAGCTATGACAGCGTCAGGAAAAATAGTCTCCGGCGTGCGAACCTTCGCGGCCGACGTGACCGAAGGTTTTCTTGAAATCACCCACAACAGCTTCGCCCTCATCGGCTTGGCCGTTGCCTTTGTCGTCATTGCCCTCACTGCACGGCCCGATCTGCGCCAGGCTGGTGAAGAGCAACTGATGAACTGGCTGCAAGCCCGCCAGGTTGAAATGCTGGGCATGCCCATCGAGCCAGAAGCCAGCGAGCGCGCTACGGCGGTGAACCCCAAGGATCTGCCCAAGGAGCAGGCAGCCGTGGCCTTCTGGCTCAGCAAAAAGTACCGCGTGGCCCCTGAGCCCCTGAGCGCACTAGTGGCCGAGGCCTACGAGATTGGCACCCGCGCCAAGATCGACCCCACCCTGATCCTGGCCATCATGGCCATCGAGTCGAGCTTCAACCCGTTTGCCGAAAGCGCCGTGGGCGCACAGGGACTCATGCAGGTGATGACCCGCGTGCACACTGACAAGTACCAGAACTTCGGGGGTCACTTTGCAGCCTTTGACCCGGTGAGCAACCTGCGGGTCGGTGTGAAGGTGCTGCAGGAATGCATTGCTCGCGCTGGCTCGCTCGAAGGCGGCCTGCGCTTTTATGTGGGTGCAGGCAACATGGCCGACGACGGAGGCTATGCCGCCAAGGTGATGGCGGAACATTTGCGCCTGCGCCAGGTGGCCGGCGGTCGCGCAGTGCCTTTCAATCCTCCACCCTCCTTGTCTACCCAGGCTCCCGTGCAGAGCATCCCCGCGGCGGTGCCCCGCACCACAGCCCCTGCGGCAGCCAGCGACAAGGTGGCTTTGCTGACACCTGGCCTGTAACCCTGCAGGCTCCCGGCACCCAGGCAACAACCCTGGCGCCCAGCGGTTCGGACGGTGCAGCACCGGCGCCGTGTCGGCTACACTAACGGGGTACGCGACTGGCGATAGGCGCAGCATCCAGCCACTGGATGTTGCCGCTGACGTGGAAACCAGCAAGAACCTACTTCTTGTGAACCACTGGGAAGCGTGCCGCAGGGGCCCTGCCCCATGCGTTCAGCCGTTCGCCTGGGCAGCCCTTGTTTCAAGGGACACAAGTTCATAGGACTGCCAATCATGTACGACCGCAAAATTCTTGTCGAACAAACCGACCCCGAGCTGTTTGCCGCCATCCAGGCGGAGAACGCGCGCCAAGAGCACCACATCGAGCTGATCGCCAGCGAGAACTACGCCTCCCCCGCCGTGATGTGGGCCCAGGGCACCCAGCTGACCAACAAATACGCAGAAGGCTACCCAGGCAAGCGCTACTACGGTGGCTGCGAGCATGTGGACGTGGCCGAGCAACTGGCCATCGACCGGGTCAAGCAGCTGTTCGGCGCAGAAGCCGCCAACGTGCAGCCCCACTGCGGCGCATCGGCCAACGAGGCCGTGTTCCTGGCCTTCTTGAAGCCCGGCGACACCATCATGGGCATGAGCCTGGCCGAAGGCGGCCACCTGACGCACGGCATGCCGCTGAACATGTCTGGCAAGTGGTTCAACGTTGTGTCCTATGGCCTGGATGCCAACGAAGCCATCGACTACGAAGAGATGGAGAAAAAGGCGCACGAGACCAAGCCCAAGCTGATCATCGCCGGTGCCTCGGCCTACAGCCTGCACATCGACTTTGCACGTTTTGCCAAGGTGGCCAAGGACGTGGGCGCGATCTTCATGGTGGACATGGCCCACTATGCCGGCCTGATTGCCGCCGGTGTGTACCCCAACCCCGTGCCCCACGCCGACGTGGTCACATCCACTACGCACAAGAGCCTGCGCGGCCCCCGTGGCGGCATCATCCTGATGAAGGCACAGCACGAGAAGGCCATCAACAGCGCCATCTTCCCCGGCCTGCAAGGCGGCCCGCTGATGCACGTGATCGCTGCCAAGGCCGTAGCCTTCAAGGAAGCGCTGCAGCCCGAGTTCAAGGCCTACCAGGAGCAAGTGGCCAAGAACGCCAAGGTCGTGGCGGAGACGCTGACCGCACGCGGCCTGCGCATCGTGTCCGGCGGCACGCAAAGCCACGTGATGCTGGTGGACCTGCGCGCCAAGGGCATTACCGGCAAGGAAGCGGAGGCCGTGTTGGGCGCCGCCCACATGACCATCAACAAGAACGCGATCCCCAACGACCCTGAAAAGCCGATGGTGACCAGCGGCGTGCGCATTGGCACCCCCGCCATGACCACGCGTGGCTTCAAGGAAGAAGAAGCCCGCATCACGGCCAACCTGATTGCCGATGTGCTGGACAACCCCCGCGACGAAGCCAACATCGCCGCCGTGCGTGCCAAGGTCAACGCCCTGACCGCTCGTTTCCCGGTCTACCGTTAAGCAACAAGCCGGTCCTCAGCGCCCATGAAGTGCCCCTTCTGCAGCCACCTCGAAACGCAAGTTGTTGAAACGCGGGTGTCTGAGGATGGGGTCTTCATCCGCCGCCGCCGCCAGTGCGGCGCGTGCGACAAGCGCTTCACCACCTACGAGCGGCCGGAAGTGAACTTCCCGGCCATCGTCAAAAAAGACGGTCGGCGCATTGAATACGACCGCAGCAAGCTGCTGGGCTCTTTCAACCTGGCGTTGCGCAAGCGCCCGGTCAGCACAGACCAGATCGACAGCGCCATCGAGCGCATCGAAGAAAAGCTGCTCAACCTGGGCCAGCGCGAAGTGATCTCCAGCCGCATTGGCGAGCTGGTGATGCGCGAGCTCAAGAAGCTCGACAAGGTGGCTTACATCCGCTTTGCCAGCGTGTACCGCAGCTTTGAAGACATCGACGACTTTCGCGCCATGGTGGATGAGGTGCGCAAGTAGCCACGCCCCCCAGGGTGGCCGTCACGCGGATGACCGCCCCTTCGCAGCCCCCGCCCCTGCTACCTCGTCTGGCCAATGCAAAGCGCGGCACCGTTGGCACACATTGCGCACTCCCAGGTTCTGCCATGGCCCCTGCGCATGTCGCGCAAGCTACCCTGCAATTGCTACTAATTTGATAGCTATCGCAGTATGATGGACTAGCGCTTCAAGCAGTTTTTGCATCAAAACTGCCATCCCACACTCCGGCAAACACTGCGCAGGTGCCTGACAATGCGCGCGGTGAAAACCCGCCATTTCCTGCAGCTGGTGCTGCTGTCTGCCCTGTGGGGCGCTTCCTTTTTGTTCATCCGCATCGCCAGCCCGGTACTGGGTCCGAATGTGATGGCCGCGCTGCGCATTGGGCTGGCCACTCTCACGCTGATCGGCATCATGCGCTGGGTGGGTGAGCCCTGGCCCTGGCGCCACTGGCGGGAGCTGCTGGGGCTGGGTGCACTGACGGTGGCAGCGCCTTTTCTGCTGTACGCCTGGGCGGCCCTGCACCTGCCAGCGGGCTACAGCTCTCTGCTCAACACCATGGCCGTGCCGTTTGGCGTGATCGCCGCCGCCTGGATGAAGGAAGACACGCTGAGCACGCGCAAATGGGCGGGCTGCCTCTGCGGCTTTGCAGGGGTGGCGCTGATCGTGCAGCTGGGGCCTGTGGCGCCCACCTCGGCGGTACTGCTTGCGGCAGGCGCGTGCGTGACCGCTGCGGCGTGCTACGGCCTGTCTCTCACCTGGATGAAGCGGGCGACCACCCGCATGTCACCGCTGTCGATCGCGGCCGGTATCCACGCCGCTGCCCTGGTTCTGCTGCTGCCCGGGGCGGCCTGGACATTGCCCACCGCACGTTTCACTCCCGAGGCGCTGGCTGCCGTGGCCGTGATGGGCATCGTGACCTCGGGGCTCGCCTACTGGCTCAACCTGCGGGTCCTCAAACATGTCTCGCCCGTGGCCGCCATGAGTTCCGCCTTCATGATCCCGCTGTTCGGCGTGGCCTGGGGCCATATCTTTCTGGGCGAGGCACTGGGGCCGGGCATGCTCTGGGGCGGCGCGCTGGTGCTGGTGGCGACCGGGCTGGTCACCGGCTTCAACCCGCTGCAATGGCTGGGTGCGTTGCGCCGCACAGACGACTAAGCCCTTCCGAGCGAGGGCGTCCAGTTGGCACGCTTCAGCGCGCGGCAGGCGCAACGCGGTTGATGCGGTGGGTAGCGGGTGGTGCCACCGGGCTCTGCAGCCGGAAGTACGCCTCCAGCGCATCCAGGTCCAGCTCACCCACGCGCCGGTCCTGGCCTTGCGTCAGCACCGTGAAGTTGTCACCGCCGCTGTCCAGAAAGCTGCTCATCACCACACGCACGGACTGCATGTCTGTCACCGGCGCGCCGTTCAGCACCATGTGGCTGATGCGCGCCCCGGCGGGCTGGCTCAGGTCGTAGCGGTAACTGAACCCGCTGGACACCGACAACACCCGCGGCCGCTGCACCGTGTTGCCCCCGCTGGCGAACTGCTGCTCCAGCACCGCGCGAATCTGCGCACCCGTGAAGGTCTTGATCACCAGCTGGTTGCCAAAAGGCTGCACCGCATACAGCTGGCCGTAACGCACCAGCCCCTGCTCATCCGGCACCAGGTCAGCGCGCAGGCCGCCCGGGTTCATGAAGGACAGCTGCGCACCACCATCCGCAGGCGCTCGTGTAGCCAGCAGCTGGGCGTCCGCCACCAGATTACCCAGCACGCTCTCCAGCGCCGCGTTGGGCTGGCGGCGCATGGCCCCTTGGGCCTGCCCCACTGGACGCTGGGCCAGCGGAATGGCGGCAGCGCGGTAGGTGTCGATGATCTTTTGCACGCCGGGATCCGCAGGGAACGTCGGCACGGCCGTGGTCAGCGGCACCGGCCCCTGGGCGCCCGTGAAGGCCTCGCCCTGCACCACCACATTGCGCGCCGTCTTGCTCACCACACGGCGGGTCTGCGTATCCACGCGCAGCTGGATGTCGGTGAGCAGCGTGCCGTACTGGCCTGCGCTGGTCAGCAAAAAGGGCTTGGCCGGGTTCACGCGGCTGTAGTCACACACGTAGGCCTGGTGCGTGTGGCCGGAGACCACTACATCCACGGCCGGGTCCAGGCGCTCCAGGATGGGCACGATGTCGCCCGACAGGCCTGCGCAGCTGGTCTCCTGCACGCCCGCCGCGGTGCCCCCGCCTTCATGGATGGCCACCACGATGACATCGGCGCCTTGGGCCTTGAGCTGAGGGATCAGCGCGTTGGCCGTGGCCGCCTCGTCCTCAAAACGCAGCCCAGCGACCCCGGACGGGCTGACCATGGTCGGTGTGGCTTGCAGCGTGAGGCCGATAAACCCCATGGTGACGGTGACACCGCCTTCGGTAAACCGCTTGAGCCCCGTGGGCGGCAGCAGGGTGCGCCCGTCTTCACGCACCGTGTTGGCCGCCAGCAGGCCAAATTGGGCGCCCTCAAAAGGTTTGCTGATGCGGCAAGGCTCGCGCGAGGTGAATTTCTCGCAGCCACCGTTCTGCAGCCGCAGTAGCTCTCGCCATCCCCGGTCAAACTCGTGGTTGCCGACCGCGTTGAAGTCGATCTGCATGCGGTTGACGGCTTCAATGGTGGGCTCGTCCAGGAACAGCGACGACACCAGCGGCGAGGCACCCACCATGTCACCCGCCGACACCACCGCATGGTGCGGCGACTGGGCCTTGAGGGCTGCCATGGCGCTGGCGAAATACGCCATGCCCCCGGCAGGCGCCAGCACCGGGCCTGTGGGCCCCTGCACCCGATGCGCCATGTGGGGCGGCTCCAGGTTGCCGTGCAGGTCGTTGAAGCCGATGAGGGTGATGTCGATGTGGGCCGGCGCGCTACCCGCCGCAGGGGCGGTGGACGCAATGCCGCTACAGCCAGCCAGCCACAGCGGCGCCGCCAAGGCGGCCAGCGCCCTGCGGTGAAAGGCCCGGAACAAGCGGTTGCTCATACGGAGGCACCGCCCTAGGGACGGTGGGAGTTGGTGTTACAGAAACGAGGCCTGGATCGGCGGCACAGGTGGCACTACATCGCCGCACTGGGCACGGTGACGCAGCGCGTGCTCCATCACCACCAGCGCCAGCAGCGCCTCGGCAATCGGCGCGGCGCGAATGCCCACGCAGGGGTCGTGGCGGCCCTTGGTGATCACCTCGGTGCTCTTGCCGTGGATATCGATGGACTCGCGCGGGCTGATGATGGAGCTGGTGGGCTTGATGGCGATGCTCACCTCCAGGTCCTGCCCGGTGCTGATACCGCCCAGCACGCCGCCAGCGTTGTTGGTGCGGAAGCCCTGCGGCGTCATCGAGTCGCCATGCATGGTGCCCCGGTGGGCCACGCTGGCAAAGCCTGCGCCAATTTCAACACCCTTCACGGCGTTCAGGCCCATCATGGCGTGGGCAATGTCGGCGTCGAGCTTGTCGTACAGCGGCTCGCCCAGGCCCACCGGCACGCCCGTGGCCTGCACCCGGATGCGGGCGCCGCACGAGTCACCGGCCTTGCGCAGGGCGTCCATGTAATCCTCGTACTGCGCCACGTCGGCCACGGGGGCAAAGAAAGGGTTGCTGCGCACGTGGTCCCAACTCTCGAAAGGGATGGGCAACTCGCCCAGCTGCGTCATGCAGGCACGAAACTGCGCGCCGTACTGCTGGGCCAGCCACTTCTTGGCCACGGCGCCGGCGGCCACGGTGGGTGCCGTCAGGCGGGCGGAAGACCGGCCACCGCCACGCGGATCGCGAATGCCGTACTTGTGCCAGTAGGTGTAGTCGGCGTGGCCGGGGCGGAAGCTCTCGGCGATATTGCTGTAGTCCTTGCTGCGCTGGTCGGTGTTGCGGATCAGCAGAGCGATGGGGGTGCCGGTGGTCTTGCCCTCGTACACGCCAGAGAGGATCTCCACCGCGTCGGGCTCGTTGCGCTGTGTGACGTGGCGGCTGGTGCCAGGGCGGCGCCGGTCCAGGTCGGCCTGGATGTCAGCCTCGGTGAGCGGCATGCCGGGCGGGCAGCCGTCAATCACGCAGCCAATGGCCGGGCCGTGGGATTCACCAAAGTTGGTGACTGCGAATAGGGTACCGATGGTGTTGCCGCTCATGGGGCGGGATTATTCCAGACACGCAGCACCAAGGACGGAAGTGCCAAGCCCTTTTCCCAATTGGCGAATGCTCCAGCCAACGATATAGTGAACCGGAGAGCAAGATGGGAGGCCACCATTGATCCAAGTCTTCGCAGCGTCGCAGTACGCAAAACGGCTTCTGGCACGCGCGTCGCTAGCCTTGGCGGCGCTGGCGGCCTCCGCGCAGGCCAACGCACCTCTGGACGTGCGCATTGCTTTGGTGGTAGGCAATTCGGCCTATTCTGGTTCTGCAGCCCTGTCGAATCCCGCCAATGATGCAAAGGCCATGTCGGAACAACTGCGCAAGCTGGGTTTCCAGGTGCTTGAGTTGCGCGATGGATCTCGCAGCCAGATGACGGAGGCCATTGAAGATGCGCGCAAGCGGCTTCACGGCAGGAGCGGCGTGGGCATGCTGTATTACGCGGGGCACGGAGTCCAGATTGACTGGCGCAACTACATGGTGCCTGTCGACGCACGTCCTAGAAGCCAAACTGAAGTCGTGGCACAGGCGGTCGATGTGGAATCTGTGATCAACGCTTTCAAGCAGGCGGGCAACCGCGTCAATATCCTGGTACTCGATGCCTGCCGCAACAACCCCTTCGAAGGTACGGCGTCTGTCAAGGGGCTGGCGCAGCTCGATGCTGTGCCAGGGACGTTTCTCGCCTACGCCACCGCGCCAGGCAATGTCGCGGACGATGGAGAAGGCGAGAACGGCCTGTACACAGGTTACCTGCTGCAGGAAATGGCCAAGCCCATCTCCCGCATCGAGGATGTGTTCAAACGCGTGCGCCTGCAGGTACGGCAAAAGAGCCGTGGCAACCAGATTCCATGGGAGAGCACAAGTCTGGAGGAAGACTTTGTCTTCAATGATGGTCGGGGCGCAGGCTCGGTGGTTGCCGTCGCGCCCCCGCCCAAGCCCCGGCCAGAAGAGCGCGACCAGATATTTCTCCGCGAAAAAGTGGAGTGGGACCGCATCAAGCAGTCACACAACCCGGACGATTTCTACGCATTTTTGCAAGCCTACCCCTCTGGCGCGATCAGTGAAGCCGCTCAGAGCCGGCTCAACCAGATATCCCAGCCTTTGGTCACGGCAACTCCCGTACAGGGGCGCCACTCTGTGCAGCGAGATGTGCAGGTCGGCGACGAGATCGAGTACGTTTACCGGGACTACCTCACCAACCTGGAGACACGCCGGGAAACACTCCGTGTCACATCGATCAAGGATGGCCTCGTCGAAATCAACAACGGCAAGCAAATCGTGACCCTCGCGGGGGGCACCGTCCGCAATGACATGGGTATCGACTTTGACCCTCCCCTCCAGTCACTGCCCGCCGATGAGTTTCAGATCGGAAAAAAATGGGTCAGCCGGTCGCAAGAAACAATGCCCAAAAACATCCAGACGCCGATTGGCGACGTGGGATGGGTAGAGCAGGAAATGAAAGTGGCAGCCTACGAACAAATCACCGTGCCGGCGGGCACGATGTACGCCTACCGCATCGAGGCCAGCTTGCGGTCATACAGGGGGCTGTCTGGAAAAGTCACCTATTGGGTTGATAGCCGCGGAACCATCGCAAAGTACGTCCGACGGGCCAAAGTCAGTTTGCACAACGGGATGACACGGGACAACAGTTGGACGCGGGAAGTAGTACGCATCCACAAGCCACGGTAGTTCGGATTCCATGCTCCTGAAAAGGTACCTGCCGGTCAACTGCCGAATGGTCCGTAAAAATCCACGCGGCGTTCAAGGCCCTCTGGAACAACCGATCTTCCGCGCCCCCATCACGAATACGTGGTGCGGCAAAAGGACAGCTTCACAAGCAGGACGGTTGGACACATCCTGCTTGGCAGGGCCATGGGTGCTTGCTAGCATCCAGCATCGATTTTTGGGACATTCATGCCCGCTTTAATGCCGCCTCTTCCGGGTCCAGCATCGCCGACCTGTATCTCCGCGCCCGCAGCCCTGGCAGACGCCCCCCTTCGCCGCGCACTGGACGCCAGCGACAACGCGGTGGTGATGACCAACAGCTCCAAGCGTGTGGTGTATATCAATGAAGGATTCACGCGGTTGTTTGGCTACCAGCCCGCCGAGGTGCTGGGCAGGCACCTGAGCGAGGTCTTGCTGGGCCCCCACTCCGATCCGGACCTGCTCGAAAGCATCCGGGGCAATGTGCTGACCAAAGGCAGTTTTCGCACGGATACCCTGCTTTACAGCAAGGCGGGGCAGCCACGCTGGGTGTCCCTGGTGATCAATGCGTCCGACGAAAGCTCCGGCGGACCGGGGGGCAGCATTTCGATCCTGACCGACATCACGCTCACCAAGATGCACGAGGTCCTGCAGACGCATGTGCTGGAGGGCATGGTCAACGAGTTGCCCCTGCCCGAGCTAATGGCCCTGGTCTGCCGCGAGGTCGAACGCATCGCGCCCGAGGTCACCGCCACCATCCTGGCGGTGGATGCCCAGGGCCGGCTGCACCCGCTGGCGGCGCCCAGCCTGCCACCCACCATCAGTCATGCGCTGGACGAACTGGCGATTGGCCCCACGGCCGGGTCGTGTGGCACTGCGGCCTTCCGCAACGCGCCCGTGGTGGTCACCGACATGGCCACAGACCCACTCTGGGACGACTACCGCGACCTGTTTGCCGACAGCGGTTTGCGCGCCTGCTGGTCCAGTCCCATTCGCGACCACCGGGGCCAGCCGATCGGCACCTTTGCGTTTTATTTTCGCGAGCCCCGCGCACCCGATGCACTGCACCGCCGCCTGGTGGATGTGTGCCTGCACCTGTGCGCACTGGCCATCGAACGCAACAGCACGCACGAGCGCATCCATCAGCTCGCGTTTTTTGACGTACTGACCGGGCTGCCCAACCGCGCTCTCTTTCGCAGCAGCGGGGAGCGCGCACTGGCCGACCTGCAGCGGGGGCGCCACACAGGCGCCCTGCTGTTCCTCGACCTGGACCGGTTCAAGCAGGTCAACGACACCCAGGGGCACGCCGCAGGCGATGCGCTGCTGAGCGAGGTGGCCCAGCGCCTCACACAAGGCCTGCGCGCGCGCGACCTGATCGCGCGCCTGTCGGGCGACGAATTTGTGCTGCTGCTCTCCGAATGCACCACCGAACAGGCTGTACAAAGTGCCCACCGCGTGCTGCACGACATTGCCCAGCCGCTGGACATCTTCGGGCAGACCCATGTGCCCCACGCGAGCATCGGCATTGCGATGTTTCCGAACGATGGAGACACCATCGACACCCTGCTGCGCCATGCCGACCAGGCCATGCACCAGGCCAAAAGCGACCATCGCCACAGCCTTCAGCTGTTCAGCGCCGAGATGAACCGCCGTGCCCAGGAGCGCGCCTCGCTGGAGCGCGCGCTGCAGCAGGCGCTGTCCGACCGCAGCCTCACGCTGCACTACCAGCCGCAGGTTCTCAGCAGTTCCCCCGGCACCTTGCACGGTGTGGAGGCTCTGGCGCGCTGGAACCACCCGCAGTGGGGCATGGTGCCGCCGTCGCAGTTCATCCCCGTGGCCGAGGACGCCGGGCTGATCCATGAGCTGACCCTGTGGCTGCTGGACGAAGCCTGTCGCCAGCTGGCGGCCTGGCGCACTGCAGGCCACGACGTGCCCTGCGTGGCCATCAACCTGTCGGGCCGCAGCTTCCACCGGCCGGAGTTTGCGCAGGAGATCAGCGATGCGCTGCGGCGCCATGGCCTGCGCGCCAGCGATGTGCTGCTGGAGATCACGGAGAGCGTGATGATGGATGCGCGGCCCGTCACGCTGCAGAACATCGAGGCCCTGCACCACCAGGGCTTCAAGCTGTCGCTGGATGACTTCGGCACCGGCTATTCCAGCCTGAGCTACCTGCACCGCCTGCCCATCAGCGAGCTCAAGCTCGACATGGCTTTTGTGCAGGACCTCACCACCAGCGCCACGGCGCGCGCCCTCACGGTGTCGGTGCTGAGCATTGCGCACAGCCTGGGCATGGTGGTGGTGGCCGAGGGGGTGGAGACCACCGGCCAGCAGCAGTGGCTGCAGGCCCACGGCTGCCCGGTCATGCAGGGCTACCTGTTCGGCAAGCCGCTACCACCCGATGAGATCGAGGCCTGGCTCTGCGCCCAGGCGCCTCGCCCCTATCGCTGACCTGGCTAGAGGCACATCTGTGCCGTCACGCCGGGGCGCGGGCCTCGCGCCCCGCCCACAACCTCAGGTACGGGGTTCTTCTTCCGGCCAGTCGCGGATGTAGGCCTTGAGCATCTTGTTCTCAAAGTTCTGGCTGTCCACCACGGCCTTGGCCACGTCATAGAAGCTGATCACGCCCATCAGCATGCGGCGGTCCATCACGGGCATGTAGCGTGCGTGGCGGTCCAGCATCATGCGGCGCACTTCGTCCATGTCGGTTTCAAGCGTGCAGGTCAGGGGCGCATCGTCCATGGCTGTGCGCACCAGCATCGTGCCCACGCTGCCGCCGTTCTTGACCAGCGCCTGGATCACTTCGCGGAAGGTGAGCATGCCCACCAGGTCGCCATGCTCCATCACCACCAGCGAGCCAATGTCGCGCTCTGCCATCAGGCTCACGGCACCCGCCAGCGGCTCGTCCGGCGATGCGGTGTAGAGGGTGTTGCCTTTGACGCGAAGGATGTCGCTGACTTTCATGGTGCGGAGTCTCCGGGGGATCGAGAAGAATCGGAAAGAGTATGTGTGGGCCCGCACACACCAGCACATCCGCTGGGGTTGCCCAGGTGCTGCAGGCTGTTTGTCAGCAAATATAGCCCACAATGCCCGCCTGCATTGACAACATGGGAGACACACAGATGCCCGGTTACTCCGACCCCGGCTTTGACACGCTCGCGCTGCACGCAGGCGCCAGCCCCGACCCCGCCACCGGCGCGCGCGCCGTGCCCATCCACCTGACCACCTCGTTCGTCTTCGAGTCGAGCGACCACGCCGCGTCCCTCTTCAATCTGGAGCGCGGCGGCCATGTGTACAGCCGCATCAGCAACCCCACCAATGCGGTACTGGAGCAGCGCGTGGCCGCCCTGGAAGGCGGCGTGGGCGCCATCGCCACCGCCAGCGGCCAGGCCGCGCTGCACCTGGCGATTGCCACACTGATGGGCGCGGGCAGCCACATCGTGGCCAGCACGGCGCTGTATGGCGGTTCGCAGAACCTGCTGCACTACACGCTGTCACGCTTCGGCATCGAAACCACCTTTGTGAAGCCCGGCGACATCGACGGCTGGCGCGCTGCGGTGCGCCCCAACACCAAGCTGTTTTTTGGCGAAACCGTAGGCAACCCCGGCCTGGATGTGCTGGACATCCCCACCGTATCCTCCATCGCGCACGAGGCCGGCGTGCCGCTGCTGGTGGACTCCACCCTCACCTCGCCCTGGCTCATCAAGCCCTTCGAGCATGGCGCCGACCTGGTCTACCACTCGGCCACCAAGTTCCTCTCGGGCCACGGCACGGTGGTGGGGGGCATCGTGGTGGACGGAGGCAGCTTTGACTGGGACGGTCCCAAATCGGCCGGCAAATTTGCCGAGCTGACGCAGCCGTACGACGGCTTTCACAACATGGTGTTCACCGAAGAGAGCACCGTAGGCGCCTTTCTGCTGCGCGCGCGGCGCGAGGGCCTGCGCGACTTTGGCGCCTGCATGAGCCCGCACACCGCCTGGCTCATCCTGCAAGGCATCGAGACCCTGCCGCTGCGCATGGCGCAGCACATGCGCAACACGGAGAAGGTGGTCGAATTTTTGGCCGCGCAGCCGTTCGTTTCGCGCGTGGGCCACCCGTTGCTGGAGTCTCACCCCAGCCATGCCTTGGCGCAAAAGCTGCTGCCACGCGGTGCGGGCTCGGTGTTCAGCTTTGACCTCAAGGGCAACCGCGAGCAGGGCAAGAAGTTCATCGAAACCCTCAAGGTCTTCAGCCACCTGGCCAACGTGGGCGACTGCCGCAGCCTGGTGATCCACCCGGCCAGCACCACGCATTTCCGCATGAGCGACGAAGCGCTGGCGGGCGCAGGCATCAGCCAGGGCACGATCCGCCTGTCCATCGGCCTCGAAGATGCCGACGACCTCATTGACGACCTGAAACGCGCGCTCAAAGCCGCAGAAAAGGCGGGGGCCTGACCATGCACATCCAAGTCAACGGTGCCGCCATCTACTGCTACACCGGCGGCAAGGCATTTGATGCCGCCAAACCGACCGTGGTGTTCATCCACGGCGTGCTTAACGACCACAGCGTGTGGGCCCTGCAAAGCCGCTACATGGCCAACCACGGCTGGAACGTTCTGGCCATCGACCTGCCCGGCCACTGCCGCAGTGGCGGCGATGCGCCCGCCACGGTGGAGCAAAGCGCGGACTTCATCGGCGCGCTGCTCGATGCCGCGGGCGTGCAGCGCGCGGCGCTGGTAGGCCACAGCTGGGGTTCCCTCATCGCCATGGAAGCCGCTGCGCGCCTGAAGGACCGCATCAGCCACCTGGTGCTGGTGGGCACCGCCTTCCCGATGAAGGTGTCGCCCGCACTCATCGAAGCCTCGCAGACCGCCCCGGAGAAGGCGATGCGCATGGTCAATGTGTTTTCCCGCAGCACCCTGTCTGCGCCCCCGTCGGCCCTGGGCCCGGGCACCTGGGTGTTTGGTGCAGGCATGGCGCTGGGGCGCAAGGTGCTGCGCAGCAATACGGCAGTCAATGTGTTCCACCGGGGATTTGTGGCCTGTGACAGCTATGCCGGTGGCGAAGCGGCCATGGCGCAACTGACCTGCCCCGTGCTGTTTGCGCTGGGCAGCCAGGACCAGATGACGGCGCCCAAGGCCGCACAGGGACTCGTCAAGGCCGCCCAGGCGGCGGGCAAGCAGGTGCAGATCGCCCATCTGCCCGTGGGGCACAACCAGATGACCGAGGCGCCTGAAGAAACACTGGCCGCCATCCGGGACTTCCTGGCCCGGTGACTCCCAAACCCCGGCGCGCTGGCAGGCCCGCCGGGGCTTTCAGAACCTGTTCAAAGCGGCAGACCCGTTGGCGACACCACACCCGCACTGCCCCGCTGGTGCGCACCGGGGTCACGGCGTATAACGCGGGCAGAGCCCCAACGCCGCCCGGAGACAACGCCATGACCACCCAGACTGCCACCCCGCAACCAGCGCCCAGCACGGACCCTCGGGCCTTCAAGCGCTTCGCGGACTTCTACCCGTTCTACCTGAGCGAGCACAGCAACCGCACATGCCGCCGCCTGCATTTTGTGGGCTCCACGCTCACGCTGGTCTGCCTGGCCATGCTGGTGGCCACGGGCAAGCCCCAGTACCTGCTGTACGGCCTGCTCTGCGGCTACGGCTTTGCCTGGGTGGGGCACTTCGGCTTTGAAAAGAACAAGCCCGCCAGCTTCAAACGCCCGCTGTACAGCTTCATGGGCGACTGGGTCATGTACAAGGACATCTGGACGGGTAAAGTACCCCTGTGAGATGACTTGGAGCCCCAGAGGCTGGAAGCGCTAGTGCAACATGCCTTTTTAGCTATTATTTGTATAGCAACGAGCCGCTATTTGAAGGCAGTCATTCACCCCGGTCAACGCGCCTGCAGCACATCCGCCATGTGCAAGCTTTCGAGCCTGGCGTTGACCCACAGCGGCCCCAGGCTGTCCACGCGCTGCAGCAGCAAGCGCTGCACCAGGGGCGCAAGCAAGGTGCTTTCCGGGTCGGCCAGCAGCACATAGCGGGACTCGGGCACGTCGGCCGCACTCACCGCAGCATCGGCCACCTGTCCGACCCAGTCCAGCGCGGTCAGGGCTTCCAGCACCGGCTCCAGCTGCAATCCATCGACCCGCAGCAACTGGGCCAGCTGGCTGGGGCGCAGGCCCTTGATGGGCTGCTGGCGCGCACGGTGCAGCGCCTGCAGCACCTCCACCGCCAGCTGAAACGTCCAGCCCGCCACCGTGCCGCGCCGCGCCACCCCCGCCAGCAGGCTGGGCAGGTACGCGGTCACCACCGCCCCCAGCAGCACGATGACCCAGGCCACATAGATCCAGACCAGCAAGATGGGCAGCGTGGCAAACGCGCCGTACACCACCGAGTAGGTGGGCACCTTGCCCAGGTACACCGCCAGCACCTTCTTGGCCAGCTCGATGCACACCGCGACAAAAAAGCCGCCCGTCCAGGCGTGCCGCCATTTCACCGGCGTGTTGGGCACATAGTGGTACAGCGACGCCATGCCGCCCGCCAGCACCACAAACTGGATCGAATCGAACAGCAGCTGGACGCCGTCCGGCAGGCGCTTGACCAGCCCGCCCGAGGCCGACATCACATACGAAGTGAGCGCCAGGCTTGCGCCCATCAGCAACGGGCCGAGCGTGATGGCCGCCCAGTAGATCAGCACCCGCTGGCCCAGCGGCCGCAGGCGCTGCACGCGCCAGATGTCGTTGAGCGTGCGGTCAATGGTCAGGATCAGCGCCAGCGCCGTGGCCAGCAGGATGCTGAACCCCGCCACCCCCAGGCTGCTGGCCTTGGCCGCAAACTGCGTGAGGTAGCCCAACACCTGCCGCGAGATGCTGTCGGGCACCAGGCTGCTGACCAGCCAGCCCTGCAGCGCGTCCTGCAGCTTGCCGAAGATGGGAAATGCGGTGAACACCGCCAGCGCCACCGTAAAAAACGGCACCAGCGCCAGGATAGTGGTGAAGGTGAGGCTGCTGGCCGTGAGGCCCAGGTGGTCCTCACGAAAGCGCTCACGCAGTGTCTGGGCCGTTGTCTTCCATGGGAAGTGCGACAGTTCATTGATCAGCGCCTCGGTGCGCGAGCCGACTGTCTGTAGGGAAAGAGGCATGGCCGATATGATGCCACCCCAATGACTGCCTCCCCCGCCATCCCTTCCCCACCGTCCGACAGCGGTGTTGCTGCCACCCGCTGGCTTGCCACCGGCAGCCTTCTCGCCCTGATTGTTCTGTGCCTGGCCTGGGAACTGGTACTGGCCCCCTTGCGCCCAGGCGGCACCTGGCTGGCGCTCAAGGCCCTGCCGCTGTGCATCCCGCTGGCAGGCATCCTGAAAAACCGCATGTACACCTACCGCTGGGTCAGCCTGGTGATCTGGCTGTACTTCACCGAAGGCGTGGTGCGCGGCTGGGGCGACAAGCCCCCATCGCAATGGCTGGCCTGGGGCGAAGTGGCCTTGTGCCTCGTGCTGTTCACCGCCTGCACGCTGCATGTGCGCGTGCGCCAGCGCAACGCCAAAGCAGCCGCCGCTGTGGCAGAAGCCAGCGCTGCACCACCCGCTCCCTGATCCCCATGTCGCAGCCCTCCGCTACCCGATCAACCCACTGAACCCGTCGCTTCACCCATGACCACCTTGCTCGACACCCTGCGCACCATCCTCGGCCCCGCCCATGTGCTCAACGAAGGCGATCTCACCGCCTGGGAACAGGACTGGCGCCGCCGCGTGCGCGGCAAGGCCCTGGCCGTGGTGCGCCCTGCCAATACGCAAGAGGTGGCCGCTGTAGTCAAGGCCTGTGCGGCAGCGGGCACCGGGATCGTTCCGCAAGGCGGCAACACCGGTCTGGCCGTGGGCTCGACGCCCGATGACAGCGGCACACAGATCGTGCTGAGCCTCACGCGCATGAACGCGGTGCGCAGCGTGGACACCGACAACCTGACCATGACGGTAGAAGCGGGCTGCATCCTGCAGAACCTGCAGGACGTGGCCGAGAAGGCCGGCGTGCTCTTCCCGTTGAGCCTCGCTGCCGAGGGCAGCTGCACCATTGGCGGCAACCTGGGCACCAACGCAGGCGGCACGCAGGTGGTGCGCTACGGCAATGCGCGCGACCTGTGCCTGGGCCTCGAAGTGGTCACGCCGCAGGGCGAGGTGTGGGACGGCCTCAAGGGCCTGCGCAAGGACAACACCGGCTACGACCTGCGCGACCTGTTCATTGGCAGCGAAGGCACGCTGGGCATCATCACCGCCGCGACGATGAAGCTCTACCCCGAGCCCGCCGCGCGCCTCACCGCCTGGGCCGCCGTGCCATCCATGGAGCACGCGGTGGCGCTGCTGGGCCTGGCGCACAAGCAGCTGGGCGCGGGCCTCACGGGCTTTGAGGTGATGGGACAGTTTGCGCTGAGCCTAGTCGGCAAACACATGCCGCAGCTGCGCGTACCCTTCCTGGGCGACGACAACGTACCCTGGTGTGTGCTGCTCGAAAACTCCGACAGCGAATCCGAAGAACATGCGCGTGCACGGTTTGAATCGCTGCTGGAGACCGCGTTTGAAATGGGCTGCGTGACCGACGCCGTGGTGGCCGAGAACCTCACCCAGGCGCACCAGCTGTGGCACATCCGCGAGAGCATTCCGCTCGCCCAGGCCGAAGAGGGCCTGAACATCAAGCACGACATATCGGTGCAGATTTCGCGCATCCCCGCCTTTGTGGCCCACACCGACGCGGTGCTGCAGCGCGAGATCCCCGGCGTGCGCCTGGTCAACTTCGGCCACCTGGGCGACGGCAACCTGCACTACAACGTGCAGGCACCGGCAGAAGGCGACTCCAAGGCCTTCCTGCGCGAGCACGAGGCGCATGTGAACCACCTGGTGTACGAGGCCGTGGCCGAGTTTGGCGGCTCGTTCTCGGCCGAGCATGGCATCGGCGAACTCAAGGCCGACAAGCTCGCCAAGTACCAGTCGCCCGTGGCGCTTGGCATGATGCGCGCCATCAAGCAGGCGCTGGACCCGCAGGGCATCATGAACCCCAAGCGCGTGCTGCAGTAAACCCACTGAAAGCTGACCCATGACCGCTGCCGTGACTGTGCGCCCGGTTCAACCCGAAGACTACGCCGCCTGGCGACCGCTCTGGGACGGCTACAACGCGTTCTACGGCCGCTTTGGCGCCACCGCGCTGCCGGAGCACATCACGCAAGCCACCTGGCAGCGGTTTCATGACGCGGCAGAGCCCATGTTCTGCCTGGTGGCGCAGGACGATACCAGCGGCGAGCTGCTGGGCCTCACGCACTATGTGTTTCACCGCAGCATGACGCGCATCGAGCCCGTGTGCTACCTCAGCGACCTGTTCACCCGCGAAGCCGCGCGCGGCCGGGGCGTGGGACGGGCGCTGATCGAAGCGGTGTACGGCGCAGCGCGCGCCGCCCAATCGTCCCGCGTGTACTGGCAAACCCACGAGACCAATGCCGCCGGGCGCCAGCTGTACGACAAGCTGGCCAAGCACCATGGTTTCATCGTGTACGCACAAGAACTTTGACAGCCACCCAAGGTCTGCCCATGACACTGCCTGATCTGCACCGCGCCATCGCCGAACACAAAGGCACGTTCTCCTGTGAGCGCATCAACAAGCCGCAAGAGACCAAAACGGTGAATTTTCAGCACCACATCCAGCCCCCCGCTGCGCTGGATGCCCCCCTGCCCGGTGTGGGCCAGCTCGTCGCTTTCTACGCCACGTTCGGCGGCGTGCTGCTGTACCACGATGCCGACTCGGGCGACGCCGCCCGCTACATGGCCCCGCCCGCTGAATGGCCCACGCTGCAAGAGGCGTTTGAGGGCTGGACGGAACACCTGAGCGACGAAGAACGCGAAGAGATCCTGCCCGACTGGATCGAGCACTGCCAAGTGATTGGCGAGACACCCCATTCGGGCAACTACATCCTGATGGCGACCGATGGCGAGTGCGCCGGCCAGGTGTTCGAGTTCGACCACGATGGTTTTGAGTTCACCCACGCGGCCGACGACCTGGTGGACTATGTGCAGCGCCTGCTCCACCTCGACAGCCCCACGCTGGCCAACATCGCTTCGCACATGCGCTTCATCGACAAGAACACAGGGGCGCAGTGGTGGATTCTGGAAATGAATGACAACCAGGGCCACCGGGTGCGTACCGACGTGTGAGCTGCGGCAAGGCTGGGAGCACCAATTGCTATAAAAATAAGAGCTTTCAGCGCATATAAATTGGGCGCCAGAGGCCATTTTTTCTAAAAATTCGCTCTCTCATCCGTGACACGAAGGGCGACGCCACGGCAGAAAAGGTGAAGTCACAACACCTTGCGCATTGGCTGTGCCTGTAGCCCCGCCCAGGTTTGCACTGCTCCATGCGGCACATAGCCATGGCGGCGATAAAAGGCCTCCGCAGTGCGTGTGCTCTCCAACCCCAAAGCTGCGAGCCCCACCTCGCGTGCATGGGCCTCGACGCGCTGCAGCAGGCCCCGCCC
Source organism: Acidovorax sp. Root568 (assembly GCF_001427445.1). Lineage (NCBI taxonomy): Bacteria > Pseudomonadati > Pseudomonadota > Betaproteobacteria > Burkholderiales > Comamonadaceae > Acidovorax > Acidovorax sp. Root568. The sequence goes on from NZ_LMGP01000003.1 coordinate 140,825, forward strand.
CACCCCTTGGTGCAAGGCCTCTGGCACCACATAGCAAAGCGCCAGCGTGGGCCGCGCCAGCAGCGCAAAGCCCACCATCGTGTCGCCTCGGTATGCCCCCCATGCTGCAGCGCCCGGCGCGGAGATCCACGCAGTCAGGTTCTCGGGCGTCTTGTTGGCCAGCCAGGCCATCAGAATGGTGGGGTCATGGCCGTGGTCCAGCGCACAGCAGTGGGTGATGGATTGACGGATGACCGTGCAGGCGGCTTCTGCCGCCTCGGGGCCCACCGGGATGATCCGTGTGTCCTGGGGCACTGCGCTAACCGCAATCACGCCGAAACCAGCCCTGCAAGCGCGACAGCCAGCACAGCGAGCACCCCATAGAACAACAAACCCACGAATATCAGGCCGTTGGTCGTCACCACACGTTGTCCTTCATGCCGGAACGACAGTGCGCCCGCTGCACTCCAGGTCCGCGCTTCGTTGCTGCCCCAGCGCTCAGAGCGCCAGCGGCCCAGGCCGACCACCCGCACCACCTGAGCACCCGTGAAGACGATCAGCACTTCAACCACTGACCACAGCATCGCAACCAGAAACTCCGTCATCGGCATCCTCCGCAAATCAGCGACGGCAAATGATAGACGGCCTGCCACTCCAGAGACGGTGACCGAACCCCCATGTCAGCGTGGGTCTTGGGCTGCGGGATGCTGCTGGCTCCATGCGCGGGCAGCCTCCCAGCCTGGCGGTACGCAGCCTTGCTCCATCACGCACAAACTGGCGCTGGCCAGCGCATGGCGCAGCGCATGGCGCAGCGCATGCTGGCACGCATCGGCCGCCAGCGCTTCGACAAACCGCACAAAGCTCGCACCACCGGCAGCCTGCGATTGCCCCAGCAGGTGAGCCAGCAGCCCGGCCAGAAAGCTGTCGCCCGCGCCCACGGTGTCCACCACTGGCAGCGGCTGGGCCTCTTGGGCAAAACGCTGCACGCCGTTGCGGTGCAGCAGCCAGGCGCCTTCCGCGCCCAGAGTGAGCGCCAGCAGATGGGCCTGTGGGTTGGCGGCCAGCAGGTGCTGTGCGCGGGCCAGGGTATCCACACCAGGCACAGCCAGATGCTCCAGGTCTTCGTCGCTGGCCTTGATGATGTGGGCGTGGGCCAGCGCGGCGTGCACCGTGGTGCGGTAGGCCGGCAGGTCGGGCATGACGGAGGGGCGCAGATTGGCATCGACCACCACACAGCGGCCTGCGGCGCGCTGGGCGGCCAGCCACGGCAGGTAGATGGCAGTGTCACGCGCGTCGAGCGCCAGCGCGCCGGTGCACACCAACTGCAGCGCGGGCAAGGCGGCGCAGCTATCGCCCAGACCTGCGGCGGACACGGCGCGGTCGGCCACGCCTTCACGGTAGAAGGCGTAGTCGGGGTGGCCATGTGCGTCGAGGTTGACCACGGCCAGTGACGTGACCTGCTGCACGGGCTCGGGCTGGGCCAGCACCACGCCGTCAGCCACCAGTTGCGCAGCCAGTTCACGCCCAAAACGGTCGCGCGACAGGGGGTTGAGGTACTGGGTGCCCACGCCTTGGCGGGCCAGCGCACGGCACAGGTTGTAGAGCGCGCCGCCCAGGCACGGCAGGTAGCTGCCATCGGGGCGGCGGATCAGGTCGATGAGGGCCTCGCCGGCAATGGCGGCGTGGATGGGCGCTGTGCCGTTGGAAATCGTGGATGCGGAAGTCATGGACGTTTGGGAGGAAGCAGACAGTGCGTCAGAACTGCGATTGCAGCGCGGGGTACAGCGCGACAAAGCGGGCATAGCGTTCGGCCAGCTGGGCTTGTTGTGCGGGCTGTGGCATGAAGGTGGCGTCAGCAGCCAGGGGCTGGCACCAGTGGGCTTCGTCACCACCGCAGGCCATGGCCGCCAGGCGCGCAGCCCCCAGGGCGGCTGCGGCGTGTGCGCCCTGCGGGCGCTGCAGCGGGGCGCCCAACGCGCTGGCCAAGAGCTGCGCCCAGGGGTTGCTGCGGGCACCGCCACCGACCAAGGCCAGGGCTTCATCATCCCGGCGGGCAGCACCACCCTGCCCGGCCCCGGCGGCACGCATGGCGTTGAGGCCATCGAGCAGGCCAAAGCCCACGCCTTCCATCACGGCATAGGCCAGGTCCGCCGCTTCATGCTCGGCCCGCAGGCCCATGAACACGCCGGTGGCAGCCGCGTTGTTGTGGGGCGTGCGCTCGCCACTCAGGTACGGCAAAAACAGCGGCGCCTGCGCCCGGCGGGTGGTGCTGAGGACGCTGACGGCGTCAGACAGTTGCGCCTCGTCGCCACGCCCCGTGAGCCGGGTGACCCAGCCAAACGCACTCGCTGCACTGAGCATGACTGACATGTGGTGCCAGCGCTGCGGCAGCGCATGGGCAAAGGCATGCACGGCGCGCTCGGTGGCAGGCGCAAAAGCGTCCGTCACGCGAAAGACCACACCCGAGGTGCCCAGCGACACAAAGCCCTGCCCCGCAGTGCGGGCGCCCACGCCCACGGCACTGGCGGCGTTGTCGCCCGCGCCAGCAGCCACGACGATGCTGTCACCGAGCCCCCAGCGGCGTGCCACATCGCTGCGCAGTGTGCCGGTGGGCGCACTGCCCTCGGCCAGCGTCGGCATGTGCGAAACATCGAGCCCACAGGCTTGCAACATGGCCGGGCTCCAGGCGCGCGCCTGCACGTCCAGCCACAGCGTGCCCGATGCGTCGGACATGTCGCTCGCCATATCGCCAGTGAGTTGCAGGCGCAGCCAGTCCTTGGGCAGCAGCACGGTGCGGATCTGGTCAAACACGGCGGGCTCGTGCATGCGCAGCCACAGCAGCTTGGGCGCGGTGAAGCCGGGCATGGCGAGATTGCCGGTGATCTGGCGCGAAGTGGGCACAGCCGATTCCAGCTGCGCACATTCGGCGCTGGCACGGCCGTCGTTCCACAAGATGGCCGGGCGCAGCACCTGGCCCTGCGCGCCCAGTACCACCGCGCCGTGCATGTGGCCCGAGAGGCCGATGCCCCGCACCTGCGCCCACGCTGCGGGAGCCTGCGCGTGCAACTGCGTCACGGCAGTCTCCACGGCGGCCCACCAGTCGGCGGGGTGCTGCTCGCTCCAGGTGGGCTGGGGGCGCAGCTGGGGCACGGCGGCATCTGCCGTAGCGACCACAGTGTGCGCATCGTCCAGCAGCAGGAGCTTGACACCCGAGGTGCCTAAATCGATTCCGAGGTACATGGGTGATGGACAGATGTCAGTGATTCACAGTGAAAGCCATGGCCCGGCCTTTGCCTTTGGCGGGCTGCGTGAAGGGGTCACGCAACAAGGGCCTCCCCCCCTCTCAGGGTGCAGATCCGGCCAGGGATCAGGAAGTCTTTCCAAACCTTCCCGCGCCCTGCTTGCGGTACTCGCTGGGCGTCATGCCCTTGATGTCCAGAAAGCGGCGGTTGAAGTTGGCCATGTTGTTGAAGCCCACGTCATACGCAATGTGGGTGATGTAGCGCTCTGTCTCCATCAGCAACTGGCACGCGCGGTTCACGCGCACCAGGTTCACGAAGTCGGTGAAGGTATTGCCCGTGGCGCGGCGGAAGAAGCGCGAAAAGCGGCTCTCCGTCATGCCCAGCTCTTGCGCCAGGTCGGCCGCCGACAGCGGGTCGGCCAGGTGGTCGGTGATGCGGCTCACGATGGCGTTGATCTGGTCGAGCTGGGTGTCGTTGTCCTCGCTTTGCAGCTGCGTGCTCGACAGCAGACGAAAGTCGGTGCAGCGCGCCAAGTCGCTCATGAATTCGCAGAACGCGCCGAACCGGGCCAGCCCCTGGCGCGCCTTGATGCGGTGCCAATGCTCTTGCGCCTGCGCTTCCATGCCAAAGAACTCCACACCGTGGCGCGCGCGCTCCAGCAGAGGCAGCACCTCGCGCAACTCGGGGATGGTTTCGCTGCTGGCCACCAGGGGCGCGTGCGAGAACTGGATCACCAGGTCGCGCAGCGGCACGCCCCCTTCGGGCAGGTCCATGCTGATCCAGTTGTGCGGCAGGCGCGGACCCGTCAGCACCAGGTGGCCGGGCTGGAACTGCCCGATCCAGTCGCCCACGAACACCTTGCCCGAGGTCGCGGTGATCAGGTGCAGCTCGTACTCGTCGTGGTAATGCCAGCGCGCCAGCGGCGTGGGAAACCCGTGCGACAAACAACGGATGAAGCCCGCCGTCTCGGGCGACTCGTAGCCCAGAGCGGGCGAGCGCACATAGTCGTGCTCCAGCTCGGGCTTGGTCTGGCGCGGGGCGATGGGCATCTTCACGGTCATGGCGATAGTGGGCTCAAATTACACCAGCATCAGGCGCCTGTCCGCTCCGCCACAAAAGCCAGCACGCGGGCATAGGCTTTGCGCAACGCGTCCACCAGTTGGGGGTGGCTGGCCATCTCGCCCCACAGGGTCGTGTCGGCCGCAAAGGCCGCCACAGGGTCAGCGGCATCGCAGATGGCATGGGCCACGGCGGGGTCCATGGCCTGGTCCTGGTAGGTGTAGGGGATCTGCCCCGCGTGCCAGCGCTGCAGGTAGGCCAGGAACAGCGCGGGCAACATGGCCACGCTGTCGAACGAAGCGTTGCGCGCGAGCTTGTCGCGGATGGTGGGCGCAATCATGCCGGGGATCTTGGAGAACGCATCCATGGCCACGCGCTGGTTGGTGTCCGCAATGGCAGGGTTGCCGAAGCGGTCCAGCACGACGTCACGATACTGCTCCAGGTTGATGGGGCATGGTTGCTCGGGCGTGTGGAGCACCGGGATCGCGTCGTCGGTGACGTAGTCGTAGGCCATCTGGCGAATGGCCGCGTCGTGTGTGCCTTCGTGGATGTACTGGTAACCCGCCAGCGTGCCCGCCCAGGCAATGCAGCTGTGGGTGGCGTTGAGCAGGCGGATCTTGGCCTCTTCGTGCGCCTGCACCGACTGCACCATCTCGACACCGACCGTTTCCCACGAGGGGCGGCCTGCGATGAAGTCGTCTTCGATGACCCACTGGATAAAGCTTTCACCCATGAGTGCGGCCTTGTCGCCCCAACCCGTTGCAGCCTTCACGCGCTCGGCCACATCGGGCGTGGGGCGCGGCGTGATGCGGTCCACCATGGCGTTGGGGCTGGTGGTGTTCTGCTCTACCCACTCTTTCAGTGGCGCATCGCCCAGCGCCTCGATGAACTGCAGCAGCCCGCCGCGCGAGCGGTCGCCGTTGTGGCGCAGGTTGTCGCAGTTCATCAGCGTCACAGCGCCCGCACCGGCTGCCCTGCGCGCGCGCAGGATGCTGACCAGACCGCCGTAGATGGTGTGGCCTGCCTGCCCCGCCTTCACGGCCGCCAGGTCGGCCCGCAGGTCGGCAAACGTGGGCCAGTCCAGCTGGTTCTGGGCATCCAGGTAGTAGCCCGCCTCGGTCACCGTGAAGCTGATGATGCGCGTGGCGGGGTCGGCGCCCATGGCAATCAGCGGGGCCAGGTCATCCTGGTAGGGGATCACCCGCTGGATCGACTCGATGACGGTGTAGCTGCGCTCGCCTTGGGGGGTGACGGTTTCGAGCGTGTAGCGCCCATCCTGCGCTTGCAGCGCCGCGATGGTGTCCGCCATGTCGGGGCGCAGGTTGCCGCCTGCGATGGCCCAGCCAGTGTCGCCCTGCTGGCGCAATGCGTGAACGTAAACGGCCTGGTGGGCGCGGTGGAACGAGCCCAGGCCCAGGTGCAGGATGAAATTCATGGTGCGTGACTGCGGGTTTCTAGAGATCAAAGTTCGTGGGCATCATCACGACGTCGCGGATGGTCATGCCGCGCGGGCGGGTGAGCATGAAAAGCACCACGTCGGCCACTTCGGAGGCCTCGATGAGGCTGCCGCTGGCCTTGGCCTCGGCCAGCTTTTCCGCGGGCCAGTCGGCCAGCAGCGAGGTAATGACGGGCCCGGGCGAGATGGAGCCCACACGAATGCCGTGCTTGAACACCTGGCGGCGCACGGTCTGCACGAAGCAGTTGACGGCCCACTTGGACGACGCGTAGACGGGCTCCCACGGTGTGGGGAAATGCGCGGCCAGCGAGCTGGTGACGATGATGTCGCCCGTGCCGCGCTCGATCATATGGGGCAGCACGTTGTGCACGTTCTTCATCACCACGTTGACGTTCAGGTTCAGCATGCGGTCGATGGCGTCGGGGTCGGCATCCACCAGGTCGCCGCCCACATACAGCCCGGCGTTGGCGTGAAAGATGTCGAGTTGTCCCGCAATGGCCAGCGTGCGCGCAAGCAGGCTCGCACACTGCTTTGTGTCCAGCAAATCCAGCACCAGCGGCGACGCTTGGGCGCCGATGGCAGCGCAAGCCTTGTCCAGCGCTTTTTCATCGCGGTCGATAAGTACCACGTGCGCTCCAGCGTCGGCCATGGCCTTTGCACTGGCAAACCCGATGCCCGATGCAGCGCCGGTGACGGCGGCCACCTTGCCGTGCAATTCCCGGCCTGCGGTCACGGCGGTCATGCAGCTGCACCCGCGACAACACGGCCCGCAGGGTCGAACCAATGGGCGTGCGACGCGTCGATGTCCAGGCAAACCGCATCGCCCGCACGCAGGCTTGTGCGCTCGTTCTGGCGCGCCACAAACTGCGCGCCGCTGGGCGTGCTCACGTAGATCAGCGTCTCGGCGCCCAATGCTTCCACCAGGTCCACCTGGCCCGGCACCGGCGTCGCGCCGGTGTTGCGCACCGTGATGTTCTCGGGGCGCAGGCCGATGGCGCCGCCCTCCGCCCCGGCGGGTGCCTGCTGCTGCACGGGCGATGGCAGCTGCGGCAAGGGCACCACATTCATCTGCGGCGTGCCGATGAACTGGGCCACGAACTGGTTGGCAGGCTTGTCGTACAGCTCCAGCGGCGTGCCCACCTGCTCGATCACGCCGTCGCGCAGCACCACCACGCGATCGGCCAGCGTCATGGCCTCGACCTGGTCGTGCGTCACGTAGATGGTGGTGGCGCCCAGGTCGCGGTGCAGCTTGGCGATCTCCACCCGGGTCTGGCCGCGCAGCGCCGCATCGAGGTTGGACAGCGGCTCGTCGAACAAAAACACCTTGGGCGCGCGCACGATGGCGCGGCCGATGGCCACGCGCTGGCGCTGCCCGCCCGACAGCTCCTTGGGCGTGCGCTGCAGGTACTGCGTGAGGTTGAGAATGCGCGCGGCGTTCTGCACCTTCTCGTCGATCACCTGCTTGTCCACCTTGGCGAGCTTGAGCGCAAAGCTCATGTTCTCGTACACACTCATGTGCGGGTACAGCGCATAGCTCTGGAACACCATGGCCAGGTCGCGCTTGCTCGAGGGCTGGTCGGTGATGTCGCGGCCGTCCAGCATCAGGGTGCCGCCGTCGATGTTTTCGAGCCCCGCGATCAGCCGCAGCAGCGTGGACTTGCCACAGCCCGAGGGGCCGACGAAGACGATGAACTCGCCCTGCTGGATGGTGAGGTCGATGCCCTTGATGGCGCGGTGTTCACCAAAGAATTTCTCGATGCCGCGCAGTTGAAGGTAGGCCATGGAATCGGGTTCCTGAAAACTTGATTGCGTTGGATAGGAAAGCTGCGCGTTACTTCACGGCGCCAAACGTCAGGCCCTGCACCAGCTGCTTCTGGCTGAACCAGCCAAAGACCACGATGGGCGCAATGGCCATCAGCGAGGCGGCGGACAACTTAGCCCAGAACAGGCCCTCAGGGCTGGAGTACGACGCGATCAGTGTGGCCAGCGTGCCGGCCTTGGCGGCGCTGAGGTTCAGGCTCCAGAAGGCCTCGTTCCATGACAGCACCAGGCACAAGAGGCCGGTGGACGCGAGGCCGCCCATGCCCAGCGGCAGCAGCACCAGGCGCACCTCCTGCCACAGCGTGGCGCCGTCCATGCGCGCGGCTTCCAGAATCTCGCGCGGGATGTCCTTGAAGTGCGAATACAGCATCCAGACCATGATGGGCAGGTTGGACAGCGCGAACACGATGATGAGCGCAAGCTGCGTATCGAGCAGGTGGCTCTTTTGCGCCAGCACATAAATGGGTACCAGCGCGCCCACGGCGGGCATCATCTTGGTCGAGAGCATCCACATGAGGATGTCCTTGGTGTACTTGCCCTTGAAGAAGGCCATGGCGTAGGCCGCAGGCGCAGCCAGCATCAACCCCACCAGGGTAGAGACCACGCTGGTGATGACCGAATTCTTGGCGTACAGCAAGTAGTCGCTGCGCTCCTGCACCTCGTGAAAGTTTTCGAGCGTAGGGACAAAGAACAGCTGCGGCGGCACTGCGATGGCCTGCAACTCGGTCTTGAACGCCGTGAGGAACAGCCAACCCAGCGGGAAAAACAGCAGCAGGGCCACGCCCCAGGCAGCGGCGGTGCGCAGGGCCAGCAGGCCCAGCGGGAAGTTGGAGCGGCGTCGTTTTGTCGTTGTCATGAGCGTTGCCCCGTCTTACTTGTCAAGGTTCTTGCCGACCATGCGGATCAGAAACACCGCCGCGATATTGGCCAGCAACACTGCGAACAGCGCACCTGCCGAGGCCACGCCCGCGTCGAAGTTGAGCAGTGCCTGCTTGAAGATCAAGAAGGTGACGTTGGTGCTCGCATCGCCCGGCCCGCCACCCGTGGTGGTGTAGATCTCGGCAAAGATGCTGAGCAAAAAGATGAGTTCGATCATCACCACCACCGCCACCGAGCGCGCCAGGTGCGGCACATACAGGTAGCGCAGCTGCTGCAGGTAGTTGGCGCCGTCCATGCGCGAGGCTTCGAGCTGCTCGTGGTTCATGCTCTGCAATGCGGTCATGAAGATCAGCGTGGCAAACGGCAGCCATTGCCACGACACCATGACGATCACCGAGAACAACGGGTGGTCCGTGAGCCAATCCACCGGCTGTGCGCCAAAGAACATCCACACCTGGGCGAGCACGCCGTAGATGGGGTTCATCATCATGTTCTTCCACATCAGCGCGTTCACCGTGGGCATGACGAAAAACGGCGAAATCAACAGCACCCGCACGATGCCCCGGCCCGCAAACGGCTCGTTGATGAGCAGCGCAATCGCAATGCCGAACACCACCGTGATGAGAATGACGCTGCCCAGCAGCAGAAGCGTATTGACCACCGCCGTGCCAAACGACGGGTCGGTGACGAAATACTCAAAGTTCTCCAGCCCGGCAAAGCCCGTCTGGTCCGGCTGCATGAGGTTGTAGCGGATGAGCGAGAAGTAGATCGTCATCACCAGCGGCACGATCATCCACAGGAAGAGCGTGGCCATGGCTGGCGTGAGCAGCAGACGGGGTAGCAGGCGGCGGTTCATGGGAGCCTCAGAAAAAAGTCCAGCGGAAATAGGCGTTCAGTCGGCGTCGCGAGCGGGCCGAGGCGGGGTCGCTGTACCGCAGCCGTACTCCCGTACGGCGAGGAACACCGGCCCCGGATCGGCCCGCGCAGTAGCCGAATGAATGCCTATTTGTAGTAGCCGGCCTTTTTCATTTCGCGGTCAGCCGCCACCTGGCCGGCCTTGAGTGCCGCGTCCACCGTCGTCTTGCCTGCCAGCGCAGAACTCATCTGCTGGCCCACGGCGATACCGATGGCCTGGAACTCCGGAATGGCCGCGAACTGCACGCCCACATACGGGCTCTTGGGCAAGGTCGAATCCGTGGGGTTGGCCGAGTCGATGGCGGTCTTCTCTGCGGCGGCAAAACGCGCGGCCTTCTGGAATTCCGGCGAGGCGTAGGTGCTCTTGCGCGTGCCGGTGGGCACGTTGGCCCAGCCGTTGGTCTTGGCCACCAGCTGGATGTAGTCCTTGCTGGTGGACCAGGTGATGAACTTCTGCGCGGCGTCGACCTTTTTGGAACCAGCCGGGATGGCCAGATTCCACGACCACAGCCAGTTCGCGCCCTTGGGCGTGTTCATGGTGGGCGCCTGGGCAAAGGCCATCTGGTCGGCCACCTTGGACTGCTTGGGGTCGGCCACGAACGATGCGGCGATGGTCGCGTCCACCCACATGCCGCACTTGCCGGAGTTGGTCAGCGCCAGGATCTCATTGAAGCTGTTGGCCGACGAGCCGGGCGGGCCATAGTTCTTGAGCAGGTCGACGTAGAAGGTGATCGCGTCCTTCCAGGGCTTGGATTCGAGCTGCGGCTTCCACTGCATGTCAAACCACTGGCCGCCGAAGGTGTTGACCAGCGTGGTCAAAAACGCCATGTTGTCGCCCCAGCCTGGCTTGCCGCGCAGGCAGATGCCGTACACGCCGTTCTTGGGGTCGTGCATCTTGGCGGCCAGGTCCTTGATCTGCGGCCAGGTGGGACGCTCCGGCACCTGCACGCCCGCCTTGTCGGCTAGGTCCTTGCGGTACATCAGCATGGAGCTTTCGCCATAGAACGGCGCGGCAAACAGCTTGCCGTCCACCGTCAGGCCATTGCGCACGGCGGGCAGCAGGTCATCCACGTCGTAGGCAGCATCGGTCTTCAGCTCCTGTAGCCACCCCTTCTTGCCCCAGATGGGCGCTTCGTACATGCCAATCGTCATCACGTCGAACTGGCCGCCCTTGGTGGCGATGTCGGTGGTGACGCGCTGGCGCAGCACGCCCTCTTCCAGCGTCACCCACTTGAGCTTGATGTCGGGGTTCGCCTGCTCGAAATTCTTGCTGAGCTTTTGCATCTCGATCATGTGGCCGTTGTTCACGGTGGCAATCACGAGTTCGGTCTGCGCGTGCGCAGCGGCTCCGCACAGCGATGCCGCCAGGGCGGCAGCGGCCAGAGCCAAGCGAGTGTGTGGACGGGTGGAACGGGGCATCGGAACGTCTCCTGCGTAGTTGGTATGGATCTGCCATTCAACGCCAGTCGAATCTCGGCATTGATGGGCTGAACGATACCGATGCTCTGATGCTCAGTTGATACTTTGAAAAGCACTACACATACTAAATTTCGCCAGAATCTCAGGATTTATACCTAGTCGCATCAATTGGGTATGTGCATTGTGGGCCTGGGGTGCCCGCCCTGGCGCTGCGGGGCGCTACACACATTTGACCCAAGGGCGCGTCCTGAGTGGGCCTACTGTTTCCAAAACTGGAACAGTCAGTTTGCGACTCAGTGGTTTTTCTCTAAACACCATCGGCGTACAGTTCATCCCATCGATGAGCCGAACCCGCAAGGCGACTCACCGAACCCGGTTCAGGAATGGTTTTTGACCCGGCTTTTTTGAGCTGTCGCCGCTTTCGCTTCTTTTGGTGCCCACGCTGATGAAGCCGATGCTTCGCAGTTCGCTACCAAGTTCGAAACCAACCGCACCCGCGCTGAAGTGGCTGCCGAAGCCGCTACTGTGGCCCAGACCCGCTCGATCGAACCCGCTGGTTCGCGTGTGGTGACTTACAAGTCCACGGCTGACCGTGCTGCCGTGCGTGCCCAGGCTGCTGAAGCGGTGCGCACTGGCCAGATCCCTTCCGGCGAACTCGGCGCTCTGTAAGCCGTCCCGGAATCAACGGACCTCGCCCCCCACCCCATCAAGAATCGAGATCATCATGAACAAGACAACACGTTTCCTGTCCATCGCTGCTGTGGCTGCTTTCTCCGCTTTCGGCGCCCACGCTGATGAAGCCGACAGCTCGCAATTCGCCCTCAAGTTCGACACCAACCGCACCCGTGCCGAAGTGGCTGCTGAAGCCTCTACCGTGGCCCAAACACGCAGCATCGAACCCGCTGGTTCGCGTGTCGTAACCTACAAGTCGACTGCCGACCGTGCTGCAGTGCGCGCCGCAGCGGCCGAAGCCGTGCGCACCGGCAAGATCCCATCGGGCGAAATCAGCGCGATGTAAGAACGCGGACCTTCCCGGGTGGCGGCCTCTCACTGTTGTGGACATGTGCCCCCGGAATCTCAGAAAGGGCTCCCATGTGGGAGCCCTTTTTTCATTGGCAACAAGCTCAGGCCAACAGTGTCTTGAACATCACATGGGCATCGACATAGCCCAGCGTGTGGTGCCGGAAGGCCCCAGGCAGCGTGCCCACGATCGCAAAGCCCAGGTGCTGCCACAGCCGCACGGCGCGCGCGTTGCTCGCCACCACCAGGTTGAACTGCATGGCCCGAAAGCCCATGACCACAGCCTGCTGCTGGGAGTGCTCACACATCAACGAGGCCACGCCCTGCCCCTGCGCTGCCGGCGCCACCACATAGCCACAGTTGCACACATGGGCGCCCTGCCCAGGCTGATTCGGCTTGATGAAGTAAGAACGTGTTTACGATCTTTTCGGGGCCGCGTTGGGGCGCAATCGGGATGAGTGGATGCTTCGGATGCGCCGCATGGGCTCGTGCCCATGCAAGCAGTCGGGGCGTCCAAATCGCCCGATTTCGCCCCAACCCTTCGGGCAAGTGCCTTGCCGGGCGGTCCGCGGCGTTGCGGCGCTTGTGGATAGCCGGGCTATCCACTGCGCCCCGCGCCTTGCGTCCCATCCCGGCAAGGGACTCGCGCGGCCCTGAAAAGATCGTAAACACGTTCTTAGCGCCCAGAATCTCCCCGCCCACGCCCAGGGCGACAAAGGTCGCAGCAGGCAGCTCTACCCAGGCTTTGTGGATCTCGGCCTCGGTGCTGTCGGGGGCAAACGCATATGTGTCTCCCGCCTGGAAGGTGGTGCGCAGGATGGGCCACACGGCGGGCCAGTCGGCAGCCTGGAGGGGGCGGATGGTGACGGGGGTATCGGAAGTCGTCATGGGAAGTGCAGTGGATGGATGGCGAATCTGGCATTCTCCCGCTCCGCATAAAATCCGCCGTCGGCAACGGCCACCCCTTGATGGCGGCGCCCTACCCTGAGTGATCCATCCCATGACCCAGCCTTCTGCTGCCCCGGCAGTTCCTGCCTTGCCCACCCGCCCCGTGCGCTCCCAGTACGAAGATTTCATGCGCCATGTGTTCACCCACGGCGTGGACAAGTCGGACCGCACCGGCACCGGTACCAAGAGCGTGTTCGGCCACCAGATGCGGTTTGACCTGAAGGAAGGTTTTCCGCTGGTCACGACCAAGAAGGTGCACCTCAAGTCCATCATCCAGGAGTTGCTGTGGTTCCTGACCGGATCGAGCAACAACAACTGGCTGAAAGAGCGCGGCGTGACCATCTGGGATGAATGGGCGCGCGAGGACGGCGACCTGGGCCCGGTGTACGGCGTGCAGTGGCGCAGCTGGCCGACGCCGGACGGCGGGCACATCGACCAGATCAGCGACGTCATCCAAACGCTCAAGACCAACCCTGACTCGCGCCGCATCATCGTGAGCGCCTGGAACGTGGCCGAGCTGCACAAGATGGCGCTCATGCCGTGCCACGCTTTCTTTCAGTTTTACGTAGCCCCGGCGCAAGAGCCCGGCGGGCGCGGCACGCTGTCTTGCCAGCTGTACCAGCGCAGTGCAGACATCTTTCTGGGTGTGCCGTTCAACATCGCCAGCTATGCGCTGCTGACCCACATGGTGGCCCAGCAGTGCGATCTGGAGGTGGGCGACTTCGTCTGGACGGGTGGCGACTGCCATATCTACAGCAACCACCACGAGCAAGTGCAGACCCAGCTGGCGCGCACGCCCTACCCCTACCCCGTGCTGAACATCAAACGCAAGCCGGACAGCATCTTCGACTACGAGTACGAAGACTTTGAAGTGGTGGACTACCAGTGCCACCCTACCATCAAGGCGCCCGTGGCAGTCTGACCTGACCACTGCGCCAGGCCAGCCTGCGGCACAGGCCCCGCTTTCACCCATAACCAATACAACGAGCTTCTATCTATGTCTTCCGGCGGATTCCACGTACACGGCCCCCACGATCACGCGGTCGAACATGCCACCCACGGCCACGATGCTGCGCACCACGGCGCGGACCATGGCGGCGGCTCGTCCACCAACAAGATCGCCATGTTCACGGCCATCGTGGCCACGGTGGGTGCCATCTTTGCCTACATGGGCGGCGCCACCCAGGCCAATGCGGGCCTGATGAAGAACGACGCGGCCATCAAGAAGACCGAGGCCTCCAACCAGTGGAATTACTTCCAGTCCAAAAGCACCAAACAAAGCCTGGCCGAGCTGGCCCGTGACCTGACCCCGGCCGAAGCCGAGAAGGTCAAATACCAGGCCAAGATCGACCGCTACGAAAAAGAGAAGAACGAGATCAAGACCGCGGCCGAAAAGCTGGAGGCCGATGCCCACGCCTTCGATCAGCAAAGCGAGGCCCAGATGCACCAGCACCACCGCTGGGCCCAGGCCACCACCGCGCTGCAGGTGGCGATTGCCCTGGCCGCGATTGCGCTGCTGACCAAGAAGAAGTGGCTGGAATACGGCATGTACGGCGTGGCCGCCGTGGGCCTGGGTGTGGGCGCGCTGGCGTTCCTGCACATCTGATCCCCTCCCCACTCACGCACCGAGCGAGCCCCATGCCCCTGCACCTCATCTACGCCCGCGCGGCCAACGGCGTCATCGGCAAGGACAACCGCCTGCCCTGGCACATCCCCGAGGACATGGCGCACTTCAAGCAGCTCACCCAGGGCTGCCCGGTGGTCATGGGCCGCAAGACCTGGGACTCGCTGCCCCCGCGCTTTCGCCCCCTGCCCGGCCGCACCAACATCGTGGTGACGCGGCAGGCCGACTGGCAGGCCGACGGTGCCCACCGCGCAGGCAGCCTGGCCGAAGCCCTGGCGCTGTGCGACGCGGGCAAAACCGTGTGGATCATTGGGGGCGCGCAGATCTATGCCGAATCCTTGCCCCTGGCGGACTGCGTGGAGGTGACGGAGATCGCCCAGGACTTTGACGGCGATGCCTATGCCCCCGTGCTGGGCGCAGAATGGGTGGAAACCGCCCGCGAGCACCACGTGAGCACCAACGGGCTGCCGTTCAGCTTTGTGACCCGTGTGCGCCGCGCCTGACGCTTCTGCCCCATCCCTCATCCACTCACATTTTGATAGCTGCTAGCGCATGATCCACTAGCGCTACCGGCCAAAAACCATGCAAATTGCCACCTGGAACGTGAACTCCCTGTCGGTGCGCCTGCCCCAGGTGCTGGCCTGGCTGGCCGCCAACCCGGTCGATGCCCTGTGCCTGCAGGAGCTCAAGCTCACCGACGACAAGTTTCCCCACGACGCGTTGAAAGAGGCCGGCTACGAAGCCGTCGCCTTCGGCCAAAAGACCTACAACGGCGTAGCCATCCTGAGCCGCCACCCGCTGCGCGATGTGGTGCGCAACATCCCCGCCTTTGGCGACGAGCAGGCCCGCGTCATCGCCGCCACGCTGGACACGCCGGCAGGCCCGCTGCGCCTGCTCAACGGCTACTTCGTCAACGGCCAGGAGCCGGGCTCGGAAAAGTTCGCCTACAAGATGCGCTGGCTGCAGGCGCTGCAGGACATGGTGCGCGCCGAGATGGCCGCCCACCCGCGCCTGGTGCTGGTGGGCGACTTCAACGTGGCGCCCGAAGACCGCGACTCGTACGACCCCGAGGGCCTGCGCGAGACCATCCACCACACCACCGAAGAGCGCAACCACTTCCAGGCCCTGCTGTCCCTGGGGCTGACCGATGCCTTCCGCATGTTCGAGCAGCCCGAAAAGAGCTATTCGTGGTGGGACTACCGCATGCTGGGTTTCCAGAAAAACCGGGGCCTGCGCATCGACCACATTCTGGTGAGCGAGGCCCTCAAGCCCACGGTGACGGCCTGCTTGGTGGACCGCGCCCCGCGCAAGAACCCACAGCCCAGCGACCATGCGCCGGTGGTTGTCACGATGAGCGCCTGATGCGCCCCTGAGCCGGTCCGCACGCGACGCAAAAAAGGCTGCCAGAGGAATGCTCTGGCAGCCTTTTTCTTGAGGTCAGCCCTCAGCGCAGCAACCGACGCCCGGTCAGGTGCGGTTTACCCAAGGGTCGCCCTCGGCACCTGGGATCAGGGCCGGGGCGAGAACCCGTCCCGCAGCGCACGCACCTCGTCGTGGTTGCGCTGGGCGCCTTGGGCCTGGCGCTCCACCAGAGCGCGCACATCGGCAGGCAGCGCAGCCTTCAGCGCCTTGCGGTAGCGGGCCACCGCAGCGTCCTCGCCACGTTCGCATTCTTCGAGCACGGCCTTATCGTCCTGGGTGGACAGCGCGGTCTTCACCGACACCCAGCCCCGGTGCAACGCGCCCGCCACGGTCCCCCCCTGCGCAGGGTCGCCATTGAGGCGGCGGATCTCGTGTTCCAGCTCCACGGCGGCAGCCGCACACTCGCGCGAGTGGCGCTGGAAGATGCCCTTGAGCTGGCCCGACTCTGCGTGCTCGGCACAGGCATGGAAGCCGTATTCGCCGTCACGTGCAGACTCCAGCAGGTCGTTGAGCACATCGACCACGTCTTCGGCGTCGATCACGTCCATCGGGCGGTCGCTGGCCAGCGCAGCGCGGTTGGCGGCGCGCTCCCACGCGGCGCGGGTGGCGGGGCGCACGTCGGTCCAGGCCAGGCCGTCGCTGCCGTGGCGTGCACGCCAGTCGTCGGCCAGGCGCGGCTCGATGGCGTCAAAGTTGCCCTCGTAGCGGCCTACCGACGACCAGCCCAGTTCATAGGCCGGCCGGTATTGGTCGTACGTACGGCCGCCCACGTAGTAGGGCTCGCGGTGGTAGGTCTCGCGCCAGTAGGCGTCTTCTTCGGTGGGGTTGACGGCCTCGGCAGCCGCCTTGCCCGCCAGGCCGCCCGCCACAGCACCCGCCACGCCACCAATGGCAGCGCCGACCGGGCCGCCAAAAGCACCTGCAGCAGCCCCGGCAGCGGCGCCCCCGAGGGCGGCGCCCACGCCCGTTCCGACGGGGTGAGCACCTGGCTCATTGGTCAAGGGGTCACGGTTGGCATCGTTGAAATCCGACATAGGAACATCTCCGGTTGGTTGACAGTGACTTCATTGTTGAAGCCACCTCCGGAGTGCCGGGTCGGCCCAGGGAGGGCCTGCATGTAGGACATGGCCCGCCATGCAGTGCGATGCGCAGCGCGCATCCGGGCCGGGTTACAGCGATGCCACCAGCGATGTAGTGGCACCTTGCATTGCTACTATTTCAATAGCTGCAGAGGCATGATAAACACGCACCTGCGGCCATTTTCATGCTTCATCCGGCGCATCCAGCCCCAACTCCTGGATCTTGCGGGTGATGGTGTTGCGCCCAATGCCCAGGCGCTGCGCGGCCTCCATGCGACGGCCGTGGGTGGCCACCAGGGCCGTGCGGATCAGGCGCGACTCAAAGCGCCGCGTGAGCGCATCCCACACCTCGGGCTGGCCGCCTGCGAGCAGTTTTTGCGCTTCGGTTTCCAGTGCCTGCTCCCAGCTGTGGGCGGCAGCCACAGGGGCTACGGCGGCGTCGGCCGACCAGGACGCAACGGCCGCAGGTGCAGACGCCGACACTGGAGCGGACACCTGCGCTGCGGGGTGCAGGCCACCTACCAATTCGGGTGCAGGCTGCGCCACTGGCGCAACAGGCGCCAGCGGGGCCACCGGCATTGATGTGACCGTGGCCGCCGCAGGCTCGGCGCCCGCCGTGGCGCGCACTGGCGGCTGGTACACCGGGGCTTCCAGCACCTCGGGCGGCAGGTCCTGCAGCGAGATCACCTGGGCAGGCGCCATCACCGTGAGCCAGTGGCAGATGTTCTCCAGCTGGCGCACGTTGCCCGGGAAGGCAAACTGCTCCAGCCGCGCCAGTGCCGAATCGGCAATGCGCTTGGGCTCCACGCCCAGTTGCCGCGCGCTTTGCTGCAGAAAGTGGCGCGTGAGCATGGGCACGTCTTCATGCCGCTCACGCAGCGCGGGCAGGCGCAGGCGGATCACATTGAGGCGGTGGAACAAGTCCTCGCGGAAGCCGCCTTCCTTGACGCGCTGCTCCAGGTTCTGGTGGGTGGCGGCAATCACACGCACATGGGCCTTGACGGCCGCATGGCCGCCCACGCGGTAGAACTGGCCGTCCGACAATACGCGCAGCAGGCGCGTCTGCAAATCAAACGGCATGTCGCCGATTTCGTCGAGGAACAGCGTGCCGCCCTCGGCCTGCTCGAAGCGGCCGCGCCGCTGGGTCTGGGCGCCGGTGAAGGCGCCGCGCTCATGGCCGAAGAGTTCGCTCTCCAGCAGGTCTTTGGGGATGGCGGCGGTGTTGATGGCCACAAAGGGGCCGTCTGCCACGGGCGAATGCTTGTGCAGCGCGCGCGCCACCAGTTCCTTGCCCGAGCCCGATTCGCCGGTGATGAGCACCGTGACCTGGCTTTGCGACAGCCGCCCGATGGCGCGGAACACGTCCTGCATGGCGGGCGCCTGGCCCAGCATTTCGGGGGTCGCGGTCTGGCGCTCTTCGGTGACTTCTTCGCGCTGGCTTTCTTCCACCGCTCGGCGGATCAGCTCCACCGCCTTGGGCAGGTCAAACGGCTTGGGCAGGTATTCGAACGCGCCGCGCTGAAAGGCCGACACCGCGCTGTCGAGGTCGGAGTACGCCGTCATGATGATGACGGGCAGGCCGGGCTGCAGCTCGCGCACCTTCTCCAGCAGTTGCAGGCCCGAACCTCCGGGCATGCGGATGTCGCTCACCAGAACCTGGGGGCCCTGGCGCGCGGGGTCGCCTGCGGTGACATCGGCCAGTGCGTCCAGCACTTCGCGCGGGTGCGTGAAACTGCGCGTGGGCAGGTTCTCGCGGGCCAGCGCCTTTTCCAGGACGAAGCGGATCGAGGGGTCGTCATCTACTATCCAGATCGGCTTCATATGTTTTTCTTACCTTCCCTGTGGTTGCGTGTCAGGGACCGTCATGCGCTCTCAGGGCAAGGGGATCAGGATTCGGAAGTCGGTGCGACCCGGTACGCTGTCGCATTCGATCAACCCGTGGTGACGCTGCACGAAGGTTTGCGCCAACGTCAGCCCCAGCCCTGATCCGCCGTCCCGACCCGATACCAGTGGATAAAAAATCCGCTCCTTGATGGCATCGGGTACGCCCGGTCCGTTGTCGATGACATGCAATTCCAGTGCCAGCCGGTAGCGTTGTCGGCCGAACGTGACCTGGCGGGCCACACGCGTGCGCAGCGTGATCACGGCATCCCCCTTGGCGATGCGCTCTGACAGCGCCTGGGCCGCGTTCTGCACGATGTTCAGCACCGCCTGAATGAGCTGCGCGCGGTCCCCGCGAAACTCGGGAATCGAGGTGTCGTAGTCGCGCTGCACCCTGAGGCCCTGCGGGTATTCGACCAGCACGAGCGAACGCACGCGCTCGCACACCTCGTGGATGTTCACATCGCCCACCAGGTGGGGGTGGCGATGGGGCGCGAGCAGCCGGTCCACCAGGCTTTGCAGGCGGTCGGCCTCGTGGATGATGACCTGGGTGTATTCGGTGAGCTCCCGGTTGTCGAGCTCCATCTCCAGCAGCTGTGCCGCACCCCGAATGCCGCCCAGCGGGTTCTTGATCTCGTGGGCCAGGTTGCGGATCAGCTCCTTGTTGGCCTGGGCCTGGTCACGCAGGCGCTCTTCGCGGTCCTGGCGGGCCTGCTGCTCCAGCGGCCACAACTCCACCAGGATTTCGCCCACCTGCTCGGCATCGGCTACGTTGACATGCACAGGCACCGGGTCCTGGTGCAGGCGCTTCAGGCTGGCCTCGTAGCGCAGCGCGGCAAAGTCCTTGCCCCGGGCGCCCGCCAGTGCGGTCTGCAGCAGTGCCGGGTCGGTGAAGAAGGTAGAGAAGTCCGCCCCTTCCAGGGTGCGGCGCGAGAGGCCCAGTGTGTTTTCCAGCGCGGCATTGGCAAACTGCACCGCGCCATCGTCAGCGCGCAGCACCGCCACCAGGGTGGACATCAGGTCCAGGGAATGAAAACGCCCGGTGTCAGTGCCGGGAAGGTCGGAGGAAGAAGGGGCACTCACACGCAATCACCGCGGTCAGTTGGTGGGTGCAGCAGGGGCAGGCAGGCGGGCAATCTCGCGCTTGATACCCGCAATGTCACTCTCGCTGCGGGCCACGCTGGCCTTGAGTTCGGCCGTGCGTTCGGTGTAGCGCTGGGGGTTGCGCAGATCGAGTGCGTTGCGCTCGGGGGCGCCGTTGTTGTATTCCTTGAGCAGCTCGGCATGGCGCGTTTCCGCCTTGCGCAGCTCGGACTCCAGAATCGCGCGGGCATCCGAGTCGCGGGATTTTTGTTCGTTGTTGCTGACGCGTGGAGCGTTGGCGGGCGAGGTCGCAGACGACGGGGCTGCCGCACCACCCGCTGCAGGAGCTGCGGCAGACGCTGGGCGGGTGCCCTGCACCACGGTAACGTTGCCGCCCTCCACCAGCTTGCAGCCGCGCTCCTTGGCTTGCTGGGCGTTGTTGGTGTATTCGTTGCCGCAACGATAGATGCGGTCTTGCGCCTGGACTGCGGGGACGGTGGCGGCGATGAGGAGCAGGGTGATGAGCGTTTTATTCATTCGGTTTCCTCGCACTGACATGCAGGGGACAGGGGAGTATCCCCCAATCACCCTACATCTCCAATCCAACAAGGGCAGACCCTTGAAGGGCTGTGTATACGGATGCAACACCTGACGTCTTGGTTCCGCCGCATGCGTTCGGCGCAGATAGCGCCGCCGCCCGCCCATGAAAAAAGGCGGCTTGCGCCGCCTTTTCTTGAGCAATGGTCTGCAGGCAGACGATTACAGGGAGTAGTACATGTCGTACTCGACAGGGTGCACTGCCATACGGAAGCGGGTCACTTCGTTCATCTTCAGATCGATGTAGGCGTCGATCATGCTGTCGGTGAACACGCCACCCTTGGTCAGGAACGCACGGTCCTTGTCCAGATGTTCCAGGGCTTGGTCCAGGCTGTGGCACACGGTGGGCACCAGCTTGTCTTCTTCTGGAGGCAGGTGGTACAGGTCCTTCGTAGCGGCTTCGCCAGGATGGATCTTGTTTTCCACGCCGTCCAGACCGGCCATCAGCAGGGCTGCGAAGCCCAGGTAAGGGTTCATCAGTGGATCGGGGAAGCGGGCTTCCACGCGACGGCCCTTGGGGTTGGCCACGTAAGGGATACGGATCGAAGCGGAACGGTTCTTGGCCGAGTAGGCCAGCTTCACCGGGGCTTCGAAGTGAGGCACAAGGCGCTTGTAGCTGTTGGTACCGGGATTGGTGATGGCGTTCAGGGCACGTGCGTGCTTGATGATGCCGCCGATGTAGTACAGCGCGAAGTCCGACAGACCAGCATAGCCATCGCCAGCGAACAGGTTCTTGCCGTCCTTCCAGACGGACTGGTGCACGTGCATGCCGGAGCCGTTGTCGCCGTGGTAAGGCTTGGGCATGAACGTGGCGGTCTTGCCGTAGGCGTTGGCCACATTGTGGATCACGTACTTTTGCAGGATGGTCCAGTCGGCGCGCTCAACCAGGGTGCTGAAACGGGTACCGATTTCGTTCTGGCCAGCGCCCGCCACTTCGTGGTGGAACACTTCGACCGGGATGCCCAGAGATTCGAGGATCAGGGACATCTCGGCGCGCATGTCTTGCGTGCTGTCGACGGGAGGCACGGGGAAATAGCCGCCCTTGACGGTGGGACGGTGGCCACGGTTGCCGCCTTCCAGCTTGGCGCCTGTGTTCCAGGGGGCTTCGTATTCTTCGATTTCGTAGAACGTGTTGTTGGGCTCGGTGCTCCAGCGCACGCCGTCGAAGATGAAGAATTCTGGCTCGGGACCGAAGTAGGCCGTGTCGCCCAGGCCGGAGGCCTTCAGGTAGGCTTCAGCGCGCTTGGCAATGGAGCGGGGATCGCGGTCGTAGGCCTTGCCGTCGGTGGGTTCGATCACGTCGCAGGTCAGGATCAGCGTCGTTTCTTCAAAGAACGGATCGATGTTGGCCGTGCTCGGGTCGGGGATCAGCTGCATGTCGGAGGCTTCAATGCCCTTCCAACCGGCGATCGACGAGCCGTCAAAGGCATGGCCCGAAGTGAACTTGTCTTCGTCGAAGTGAGAGACGGGCACCGTGGTGTGCTGTTGTTTGCCACGGGTATCGGTGAAACGGAAGTCAACGAACTTGACTTCGTTCTCCTTCACCATCTTCATCACGTCTGCAACGGTCTTGGCCATCAGGTTCTCCTGGATAAAGCGCTTGTTGAAAAAAGAGTTTGCCGAAATAAAAGCAGTTTGCGTGCCAGCCGAGTGCAGCACCGCACTATGAAGGAGCGCTACCCGCGACAGGTCGGCGTGGCACGCGCCAAAAAGCACCAATACGGTGCAATCCATCTACCAAATCTGAGTCTCACAGGTTGCGCACCAATTCAGGGCCGCAATTTGCACCAAATTCGTGCAATCCTGTTTTCAAAGCCTGCCATGCAGCAGGCACCGAGGACGCGGGCCCTTTGACACCCAGTTCGATATGCCGCCCGTATTGTGGATGATCTACGCTGGGCAAACTGAACACCCGCACATCCGGGTGCGATTTTTCAATCTGCTCCATGAGGGGCGTCAAGGCTGCCTCCATCGCACCATAAACCACCACCGACTGCTCGGTCTGCGGTGCCCGGTTGAAATGGGCTGCGTAGTGCTGCTCCAGCACCCACTCGATCATGGGCCAGGCCATGACAGGGAAGCCCGGAACGAAGTGCACTGCACCACCTCCTGGCCCGTCGCAACTGAAGCCGGGAATCTTGTTGTAGGGATTGGGAATGATGCGCGCGCCCACCGGGAACATGCCCATGTTGAGGCGGTGCACGTTGTCGGACCGATCCGGCTCGTAGGGCACGCCCTGCTCGCGCGCTACATCCTGCATGCGTTCGCGGATCAGCGCCTCGGCTTCTGGGTGCAGGGCCAGATCCCGGCCCAGGGCACGTCCAGCACATTGCCGCGTGTGGTCGTCAGGGGTTGCGCCAATGCCGCCACACGAGAACACCACATCGGACGACGCGAACGCCCGCTGCAAAGTGGCCGTGATGCGGTCCGGGCTGTCGCCCACATAGTCGGCGTAAGCCAGCGACAGTCCCCGCGCCGATAACAGCTCGATCACCTTGGGCATGTGCTTGTCGGCCCTTTTGCCTGACAGTATCTCGTCACCGACGATGATGAGACCAAAGGTGGGGGTCATGGTGGATTGTCTCCAGGGTTCGGATTTGCAGGGGGCGGCAGCGCGGGGGCTGGAGGTGCCGCCATGTTCAATGCAGGCGCTTCTTTGGGGTGCACGGCCGCTTCGGCCAACGGGGCGGGCCCGGTCATCGGCGCCATCGTGGCCCGCTCGGCACGCAAGCGCTGCAGGGCGGCCAGACCGTAGTGCGTGAACCACAGCGAGGAAAACGCGAACACCAGGGTGTAGATCCAGATCGCCAGCGGCACCAGCACAAAAAACGCGGCGGCAAACACCACGCCCGATGCCCACACAATGCTGGGCGCGGCCCCGAGGTAGCCCGTGACGATGCCCATGCCCAGCAGGCTGCTGCGATGGCGGCGGAATATCTCCAGGCGCTCTTCCTTGCTGGCGTGGTCTGCCAGGGCGTCGAACACCATCACCCGGTAGGTCAGCCAACCCCAGATCAGCGGCGGCAGGATGAGTACCAGTGGCGGCACCAGCCATAGCGGAACGGACACCACCAGCGCCACCAGCGCCAACACCGTGGACCCTACCGACCAGGCCACACTCGCAATGAAGGACCCGCCCTTCTTGCGCTCCAGATCCGGAAACCGCCGCGCAGCCACCAATGCCACCAGGGCGGGGGTCATGAGTACCGCCACGGCCAGCAGCGACACCACCACCAGTACAGGCGCCACGGCCAACACCACCATCAACGGCGCCATGACAGCAGTCACATCCCCCAGGCCCCAGCCCTGAAGCCAACCCCAGACGCTGGCCAGCAACGAGGACGCATCGAGCAACGCGCGCATCCCCTGCACCGCCGCGTCCCAGTAGAAGTAACCCATTCCGAGTGCCAAAACGGCCATCAAGAACAGAGGCAAGAGCGACAGCGCAATCACCCGCGGACGCAGGCAATAGGCAGCGGCACGCCAGAAAGAATCAAGCAGTAATCCCATGGCGGCAAGCATACAGGCAGCGCCCGCCAAGCCGCTCAGGCCTTGCCCAGCAACCTCAGTACGCCCCGCCATTGCTGGGACCAGAACCCCGCGCCGTAGTCGCGCACACGGCCATCGGGGCCCGGCTCGACCTGGTCGCGCACGCCCGTAGGGTCAAAGCGCTTTTCAAAGTTGGCGGTGCCCATCAGCATGTCCCACCAAGGCAGAAGCACCCCGAAGTTGTGCCCGCCGAGCACCACACGCGGCGGCGTTGCTGCTTGGCCCGATGTTGCCTCGGCCGAAGGCTTGACCGTCTCGTGGCCAATGCCAATGCTGTGGTGCCGGCGGTGAAACCGGGGGCTGATCCAGAGCCGCTCACCCACCTGACCAAACCACAGCCGCACGTTGGCGTGCTGAAAGCTCTCGCTGAGCTGAGTGATGGCCACGATGGCAATGAACTGCCCCGGCGCAACGCCAATCAGCTGCGCCACCGTCACCAGAATCACGTCGCGCAGCAGGTCATCGAGCAGGTGGTTGCGGTTGTCGCTCCACATCGTCATCTGCTGCTGTGCATGGTGCAGCGAATGCAGGCGCCACCACCACTCAAAGTGATGCTGCCCCCGGTGGATCCAGTAGTCCACAAAATCGAACACCACCAGATACAGCAGCAAGCTGACCCAGGAGATGTCCGTCACACCCGGCCAGAGGCCATCGAGCTGGAACGTGCTGACACCCGCCACACGCAAGGCACCAAACAGTGAATCCGCCAGCGGATCCACCGTGAAAAACAGCGCCAGCCGGAACAGTCCCAGCCGGTGAATCAGGGTGTAGAGGATGTCAGTGCGGATGGTGGCGCGGTCATTGATCTGCTCCACCGGCCACCAGCGCTGCATGGGGCCAATCACAGCCACGATGACCACCAGCTGCAGCAATCCCACCAGCAGCCAGCCGGATGCCTCATAGCCGTTCTCCAGCAGGCTGGCCAGCCCTGTGGTGAACATCAGCGGCTGCAGCACGCTCTCAAAAAGCCATTGCTGCACGCTGTCAAATACACCGCCTAGCCATCCCATCGTGTCGCGCTCCCTGGCACCTGGTTAATCATGCAAACATGCGGCGCGTGCGCCCTCAGCCACGGCGCACGCGATCCAACTTGATCCCACAGCCCATCTAGCGAACCTGAGCCGCTGCGGCCGCATAGTCAGGATGATCCCGCAAGGTGCGAAAGCAAAATCCTCGCTGCTTGAGCCCTTCAATCAAAGGCTCCAGCACAGCGGGCGCCCAGGCGTCCTTGCGCGACCAGATCCCCAGGTGCGCCAGCAGGATGTCGCCACTGCGCACATCGCGCAGCGCCTTGTTCAGCAGCGCGGTGTTGCTGGCCGTCTCACTGGGCAGCTCATCCCCCAAGAAGCCGGCAGGCGACCACCCCACATGCACATAACCGCAGGCCTTCGCGCTGGCAATCAATTGTGCAGAGGTCTTGCCGCCAGGCGCGCGGAACAGGGGCAAAGGCGTCTTGCCGGTAATGGCCTTCAAACGATCCGCAGCACGGGCAATTTCTTCGCAGTATTCAGCTGCGGACATCACAAAGCCTTGACCCTCACGCTGTCCCGCAGAGGGACGGACCCGAAACGCCGGGTGCGGCGCGCTGCCGGCATCGGCACGCCAGTAGGTGTGATTCCAGGTGTGGGAGGCAAACTCATGGCCCTCTGCGGCGCGTGCACGCCACCATGGGGCCCAATGGTCCCCCAGACTTCCATCGCCTTCCTTCGTGCGCTCGTTTGCAGCAAAGAAGGTCACGTGCACCTGCTGGCGCCTGAGCACCTCAGCCACCAAAGGCGCCACTTCCATGTGGCCAGTGTCAAAGGTCAGGTACAGGGGCTTTTTGCAGTCATTTTGGGCGGTAGCGCTAGTGAAACATGCCCAAACAGCTATCAATACAATAGCATCGCGACGCCTGCTGCGTGATCCACAAAAAGCGCTGAGAAACATACCTCTCACCGGCTGCACCGCGCTCAACGTGGCGCGTGTTGCAGTGTCCATACGCCGTGGGGCGATTTACCCACATTGACCTGGCGCACCACCTTCTTTGCCTGGGTGTCCACCACAGACAGCTTCCGGGCCCAACGCGAACTGACGTAGATATAGCGGCCATCCGCCGAAACATCCATGCAATCGGGCCCGCCAGGCACGGGGTACGACTCGACGACTTGCTGGGTGTTCATGTCGATCTTGCTGATCGAGTTGGCCACGCGATTGCTCACATACAGGTGGTGCCCGTCGCCAGCAGCGCGAAAGGCGTGTGCACCGTTGCCTGTCTTGATCCGCTTGACGCTGACCGCTTCACGCCCGGAGATATCGAACACCTCCACGCTGTCACCGCCCGTCAGTCCCACAAACAGGTGCTTGCCATCGGGACTGCCGTAGACATCCGCAGGCATGGGGCCTGTTTTGACGCGCCATTTGATGGTCTGGGTGGCAATATCAATCGCCACCAGTTCGTCACTGTCCTGCATGGTCGAATAGACGGTGGTGCTGCGGCTATCGATCCACAGATGGCTGGGGGTGCGCGATGTGGCCACGCGCTGCACCAGGGTCAGGTCCTTGCCGTCCCAGCGGTAAAAGTCCACGTGATTCAGACGGTTGGCGGCCGTGATGAACCATTTCATGTCGGGACTGAATCGCAGATGGTAGGGGTCCACAATCCCACGTACGGTACGCTGCACCTCGGCGGTACGGGGGTCCACAAACGTCAGCGTGTCACCGAGCGCGTTGGCCACGATGATCGACTTTTCATCGGGGGTCAGATACAGATGGTGCGGCTCTTTACCTGTGGGTATGCGGGCCGTCTCAGTCCAGGTCACCGGGTCGATGACGCTGACGTTGGCCTCCAGCGAATTGAGTACAAAAAGCGGCGGAGCGCCCGCCGCCACACCGGCCAAGGAGTAACACCACCCACCAAGGGCCACAACGCAGATGCGTGCAATCGAGAGAATCTTCACAAAACCACTTTCAACACAGCCTTGAAGTGTAGCGCCGCGCCCAGCGCGGACCCGAGCGACAACAAGTAACATCAGGACGATCGTGCCCTCTTTGACTCAGGTCATCCCGGTATTGGCGCTGCCTGGGGTGCCAGGGCATCTCGCAGGGCGAGACCACAACTTGCCAGCAGAGCTCTCCCGGCCTCGGCAGTCAAGGGATCAACGACATGAGTCACAGTGCCCCGGCCGCACTCTCTGAGCCAGTCAAAAGAGGCCACTCCTCCGGACAACATGCTCAAGCATTGCTGTTCAACAGTGACAGATCGGAAGCATTGAGCCATCGCCATTGGCCGGGGGCCAAATCCGCAGGCAAATCCATGCTTCCAATGCGAGAGCGATGTAGCCCCTCCACCCTATTGCCAACTGCTGCAATCATCCGCTTGACCTGGTGGTACTTGCCCTCAGTCAGCGTCAGATCCAAGCGATGGGAATCCACGATGGAGCAGTTTGCAGCACGCACCGGCTTGGGATCATCGTCCAGCACAACCCCCGCCAACAATTTCGACACCTGTGTCTCGTCCACCGGGTGTTTGGTCGTCACTTGATAAACCTTCGGAACATGCTTCTTGGGCGAACTCACGCGATGAATGAATTGCCCGTCATCGCTCAATAGCAACATACCCGTTGTGTCCTGATCAAGGCGCCCCACCGCCTGCACTCCTTGTACCGTACTCTTCGTGGGCCGCTGGCGCAACGGCGGAGGCAAAAGCGTGTAGATGCTGGGGTATGTAGAAGGCTTCTGAGAACACTCCGTGCCGGCGGGTTTGTGAAGCAGCACGTAGGCTTTGGCGTGGAACGGCCAATCCACACCCTGTACACGTAACAGCAGTCCTTCGGGCTCATAGCCTGCGGTAGCCTCCGTGCAGAGCACGTACTCGGCATTGGGCGAAGATGCCTCACGCACCGAGACCCATCCCTGCTGAATCAGACCCGCGCAAACACGACGCGTACCAAAACCTTGGGAATACAGGATGTCTTGTAGTTGCATGGTCAATACCCTGGAGGGTCAGCGAGAAGGGATGATTTTTGTGCGCCTGGAAAGCAAAAAACCCCAGTCATATCTGACTGGGGTTTTCTGGGCTGTAAGAGCCTGACGATGACCTACTTTCACACGGGAACCCG
>NZ_LMGP01000004.1:0-162640 GCF_001427445.1 Acidovorax sp. Root568
CGGGTTCCCGTGTGAAAGTAGGTCATCGTCAGGCTCTTACAGCCCAGAAAACCCCAGTCAGATATGACTGGGGTTTTTTGCTTTCCAGGCGCACAAAAGTACCTGTACCGCCCTGGCTCCTGCATCGACTCACACGCCTTACCAGCATTGATTACCATCTATCAGTGCGGCTGAGTGTGCTAATTGATTGCTGCTCAAAAAGCGCTCGTCGGCCACGCATTGGGTGCGGTTATCCACCGTTCGGTGCGCGAAATCTCTGAACCCCGGCTTGGTCGAGAAAGCGCTCGAGCTTCCCACCCATCCACAGATGATGAAGATGTGCCAGCGCCTCACCCATAGCAAAAGTCATCTGGTGGGTGTCCAACTGGCGTTGAAACAGAATTGGCAAAGTATCCGCGGCGCTTAGTGCACGGCTGTGCGCGGCTTGCAAAATCTCAGTGAGCCGCTCGCGGTGATGGTTTTGTAGCTGCGCAACACGCTTGCCGAGGCCTGTAAATGGCTTGCCATGTGATGGAAGCACCAAGGTGTCTTTTGGTAGATCCAGATACCGCAAGAGCGAAGTCAAGAACAGCTGTAGCGGGTTGGCCTCTGGCTCGCTGGCGTGGACACTGACATTGGTGGAGATGCGCGGCAACACCATGTCTCCGCTGATCAAGGTGGTCAGCTCAGCGCAAAACAATGCCATGTGCTCGGGCGCGTGGCCATAGCCGCTGATGCAGCGCCAAGCGCGGTCCCCGATGTTCAGCGTGTCTCCATCCATGATTCGTCGAAAACGGGGTGGGAGAGCAGGGACCAGGGTCGGAAAATACGATGCGCGTCCTCGCACATGGTCTAAAAAAGACGGTTCTTGTGCACCGTGCAGCGCATAAAAATCGGCCCCTGCTTCCCCGCCAAACCCCTGTGGGTCATAGACGGCGACACGCGCTACGTTGTAGTCCGTGGCACTGATCCACAAGCGCACATCCCAGCGCTCGCACAGCCAATGTGCCAGCCCGATGTGGTCTGGGTGCATGTGGGTCACGATGACGCGAAGAATGGGCAAGCCCTCCAGGCAGTTCGCAAATATCTGCTCCCACTGTGCGCGGCTTGCAGCGCTGTCGATGCAGCAATCCACCACGGTCCACCCGTCCACCAGCACACCGCTAGCATCCGGCTGGCGATCGCGCAGCAGCCACAGATTGATGTGATCCAGGGCAAAGGGCAGGCCCATACGGATCCAATGCACTCCAGGCGCGACCTCCAAGGTGGTGCCCTCAACGGGCAGCGCGTCGCCGAGCGGGTAGTGGATCTGGTGTTCAAGTGGATTCATGGAGGCGGTGTGATGGGTTAGCATTGACGTTAACGTAAACGTCATGCATTCGATGCATTGTAGGGAGCTGCCGCCACCCGGCTGTCTCCTGTGCGAAACCGATACTGCTGTGTGCAGCACCCACCATGGCCAATACCTACACCATCAGCGACCTTGCCAAAGAGTTCGATCTCACCACCCGGGCGATCCGTTTTTATGAAGACATGGGCTTGCTGCAGCCTGAACGCACCGGCGCCGCCGGCCGCAACCGGGTGTACAGCGCACGCGACCGCACGCGGCTGCGCCTGACGTTGCGGGCCAAGCGCCTGGGACTGTCTCTCACGGAGGCCAAGGAGATCATCGACCTCTATGACAGCCCCCGCGATACCGGCGTACAGCTCCGCAAGTTTCTGGACGTGCTGGTGGTCCATCGCAAGCAACTCGAAGAGCAAATGGCCGATCTGCAGGCCAACCTGGAAGAGGTGCGCGAGCACGAAGAAGAGGCGCGCACGCTACTGACCAAGGTAGAAAAGCAAAATTGATCCATAATTGACGTTTACGTAAACGTAAATTAGGAGACTGCAGTGAGCACGCCCCCCTTTGAGCCGCGTTGCATCGACTTTGCCGACCGCGTGCGCGACAGCTTTGCGCGGCAAGGGGCCATGCAGACGCTTGGCGCGTCGCTAGGATTGGTGGCGCCAGGTGCTGTAGACATTGAACTCCCCTGGGCAGCCGCCCTGACCCAGCAGCATGGTTTTCTCCATGCGGGCATGGTGTCCACCGCGCTGGATTCGGCCTGCGGATATGCCGGTTTCACCCTCATGGCGGCCGATGCCGCCGTGCTCACCATCGAATTCAAGATCAACTTGCTGGCCCCTGCCAAAGGCGAGCGATTCCGCATGGAAGGACGGGTGCTGAAGCCCGGCCGCACCATCACCGTCTGCGAAGGCCGAGCCTTCGCTATCGACGGCAACCAAGAAAAGCTGGTCGCCACCATGGGGTGCACTCTCATGGCGGTCACCGGACGCGACAGCATCCAGGGCTGAGCCCTGCCCATTTCCCTACCTTCTACGAGGAGACAAACCCCATGAGCATTCCCTCCAACCTTCCCGGCCTCAACTTCCAGCTGGGCGAAGATATCGATGCCCTGCGCGATGCCGTGCGCGACTTCGCGCAGGCAGAGATCGCTCCCCGCGCGGCCGAGATTGACCGCAACGACCAATTCCCCATGGACCTGTGGCGGAAGATGGGTGATCTGGGCGTACTCGGCATCACGGTGCCCGAGCAATATGGCGGCGCCGCCATGGGCTACCTCGCCCACATGGTGGCCATGGAAGAAATCTCGCGCGCTAGCGCCTCGGTGGGCTTGTCCTATGGCGCCCACAGCAACCTGTGTGTGAACCAGATCAACCGCAACGGCAACGAGGCACAAAAGGCCAAGTACCTGCCCAAGCTCATCAGCGGCGAGCACGTGGGCGCGCTGGCCATGAGTGAGCCCGGCGCGGGCTCCGACGTGATCAGCATGAAGCTCAAGGCCGAGGACAAGGGCGGCTACTACCTGCTCAACGGCAGCAAGATGTGGATCACCAACGGCCCCGATGCGGACACCCTGGTGGTGTATGCCAAGACCGAGCCTGAAATGGGCGCACGCGGTGTCACGGCTTTCCTGATCGAGAAGGGCATGAAGGGCTTCTCGATTGCGCAAAAGCTCGACAAGCTGGGCATGCGCGGCAGCCACACGGGCGAGCTGGTGTTCCAGGACGTCGAGGTGCCTGCACAAAACGTGCTCGGCGGCGTGAACAACGGTGCCAAGGTATTGATGAGTGGCCTGGACTACGAACGCGCGGTGCTGACCGGCGGCCCGCTGGGCATCATGCAGTCCGTGATGGACAACGTGATCCCTTACATTCACGACCGCAAGCAGTTCGGCCAGAGCATTGGCGAGTTTCAGCTCATCCAGGGCAAGGTGGCCGACATGTACACCGTGCTGCAGGCGGGTCGCTCGTTTGCCTACACTGTGGCCAAGAACCTCGACATGCTGGGCACCGACCACGTGCGCCAGGTCCGCAAGGACTGCGCCAGCGTGATTCTGTGGTGCGCCGAAAAGGCCACCTGGATGGCCGGCGAAGGCGTGCAGATCTATGGTGGCAATGGCTATATCAACGAGTACCCGCTGGGCCGCCTGTGGCGCGATGCCAAGCTGTACGAGATTGGTGCCGGCACCAGCGAGATCCGCCGCATGCTGATTGGCCGCGAGCTGTTTGCCGAGACCTGCTGACCTGCGACAACTGATCGACCAACCCTCACACACCAAGGACCCCATGCCTTCCTCCATCGACGACCTGTTTGTTCACAACCGCGCCTGGGCGGCCCAGATGGAGCGCGAGCGGCCCGGCTTTTTCACCAGCCTGCTGGCGCAGCAGAAGCCCAAGTACATGTGGATCGGCTGCTCCGACAGCCGGGTGCCCGCCAACCAGATCACCGGGCTGGAGCCTGGTGAGGTCTTCGTTCACCGCAATGTGGCGAACGTGGTGGTGCCGACCGATCTCAACTGCCTTTCGACCATCCAGTATGCGGTGGACCAGCTGCGCATCGAGCACCTGATGGTGGTGGGCCACTACGGTTGCGGCGGTGTGCTGGCCGCGCTGGAGGGCACGCGCGTGGGCCTGGCCGACAACTGGATTCGCCATGTGCAGGACGTGCGTGATCGCCACCGCGACCTGATCGCCGCCACCGCGCCTGAGTGGCGCCACGACGTGCTGTGCGAGCTCAACGCCATCGAGCAGGTGGTGAACATTGCACAGACCACCGTGATGCTGGACGCTTGGGGCCGGGGCCAGAAGGTTACGCTGCATGGCTGGTGCTATGGCCTCAAGGACGGGCTGATCAACAACCTGCACATGTCGGTGGACAGCACGGAAGGCCTCGAATCGCTGTACAAGGCGGCAATTGCCGGGGTGGCCGCAACCCGGCGGCAGTAGGCCTGCCGCCGCCCTGTGTCTGCCGAGCGACGGTTGCGCTGACGAAGAAGCCAATAGGCCCGCCACCATGTTCCCGCAACGCCTTGATGCGCCCCAGGCCTACGGCATTGCCAAGGCCATGATGGACGGCTTCAACCGGCATTACCGGTTGTTCCGCACCGAGTCCGCGCGCGCAAAACACCGTTTTGAAACCGCTGACTGGCACGGCCAGCAGCGGGCGCAGCGCGAGCGCATCGAGTTCTACGACCTGCGGGTGAAGGAATGTGTGCGCCGCCTGGAAAAAGAGTTCGAGGCCGGCGCGCAGCCGATGGATGTGTGGCACCAGGTCAAGCTGCACTACATCGGGCTGCTGGTGAACCACCACCAGCCCGAGCTGGCCGAAACCTTCTTCAACTCGGTCACCACCAAGATCCTGCACCGCACGCATTTCCACAACGACTTCATCTTTGTGCGGCCTGCGGTCAGCACCGAATACATCGAGAACGACGAGCCTGCCGCACGGCCCACCTACCGCGCCTACTACCCCACGCGCGACACGCTGGGCGACACCTTCCAGGCCATCGTCGAGAACTTCCAGCTGCAGCGCGAATTTGCCGACCTGCCACGTGACACCGCTTGCGTGGTGGGCGCCATGCGCAGCCGGCTCGACAAGGTGAGGCTGCGCACCAACTTCCAGATCCAGGTGCTCACCAGCCTGTTCTTTCGTAACAAGGGCGCGTATGTGGTGGGCAAGATCATCAACGGCTTTAACGAGGTGCCGTTTGCGCTGCCCATCCTGCACGACGACAGCGGCAAGCTGACCATCGACGCCGCGCTGTTCGGCGAAGACGACATGCAGATGCTGTTCAGCTTTGCCCGCGCCTACTTCATGGTGGACATGGAGATCCCCAGCGCCTACGTGCAGTTCCTGCGCAGCCTCATGCCGCGCAAGCCGCGGGCCGAGATCTACAACGCCCTGGGCCTGGCCAAGCAAGGCAAGACACTGTTCTACCGCGACTTCCTGTACCACCTGAAGCATTCCAGCGACCAGTTCCGCATCGCGCCGGGCATCAAGGGCATGGTGATGCTGGTGTTCGACCTGCCGAGCTTCCCGTTCGTGTTCAAGCTTATCAAGGACTACTTCCCGCACCAGAAGGAAACCACGCGCGAGCAGATCAAGGCCAAGTACCTGCTGGTCAAGCAGCACGACCGCGTGGGCCGCATGGCCGACACGCTGGAGTACAGCGAGGTTGCCTTCCCCCGCGACCGCTTTGACGATGCGCTGATTG
This sequence comes from Acidovorax sp. Root568, assembly GCF_001427445.1. NCBI lineage: Bacteria > Pseudomonadati > Pseudomonadota > Betaproteobacteria > Burkholderiales > Comamonadaceae > Acidovorax > Acidovorax sp. Root568. The sequence continues at coordinate 5,538 of NZ_LMGP01000004.1, forward strand.
CCGAGATCGAGAAGTTCGCCCCCAGCCAGCTGGAAATCAGCGACCGCGACGGCGATGGCCAGACCGAGGTGATCATCAAGCACCTCTATATCGAGCGGCGCATGATCCCGCTCAACATCTACCTGCAGGAAGCCTTCGACACCGGCCTGTCCGACCCGCGCGCGCGCCAGCAGATGGAGCACAGCGTCATCGAATACGGCAACGCCATCAAGGACCTCGTGGCCGCCAACATCTTCCCCGGCGACATGCTCTGGAAGAACTTTGGTGTCACGCGCAACGGCAAGGTCGTGTTCTACGACTACGACGAGATCGAATACCTCACCGACTGCAACTTCCGCCGCGTGCCCACGCCGCGCAATGAGGAAGAAGAGATGAGCGGCGAGGTCTGGTACAGCGTGGGCCCGCGGGATGTGTTCCCCGAAACCTTTGGCCCCTTCCTGCTGGGCAACGACGAGGTGCGCGAGGTGTTCATGCAGCACCACGCCGACCTGCTCGACGCCGCGTTCTGGCAGTCGCACAAGGAGCGCATCCAGGCGGGTCATATGTTTGATGTTTTCCCCTACGACACGGAGCGGCGCTTTGCGCAAGGCGCTGCGGCCCGCTGACCGCCTGCCAAAACCCCGTTTTTCGTCCCCACTTTTCCTCTGACCCTTACCCAGGAGACCTTCACCATGTCCATCCAAGACCCCATCGTCATCGTTGGCGCTGCACGCACCCCCATGGGCTCGTTGCAGGGCGACTTCTCCAGCCTGGCCGCGCACGACCTGGGTGGCGCCGCCATCAAGGCCGCCATCGAGCGTGCCGGTGTCTCGCCCGACGCCGTGGGCGAAGTGCTGTTTGGCAACTGCCTGATGGCAGGCCAAGGCCAGGCGCCTGCACGCCAGGCGGCGTTCAAAGGCGGCCTGCCCAAGGGCGCGGGCGCCGTCACGCTCAGCAAGATGTGCGGCTCCGGCATGAAGGCCGCGATGATGGCGCACGACATGCTGCTGGCCGGCACGCACGACGTCATGGTGGCGGGTGGCATGGAAAGCATGACCAACGCCCCCTACCTGCTACAAAAGGGCCGCGGCGGCTACCGCCTGGGCCACGACCGCATCTTCGACCACATGATGCTCGACGGCCTGGAAGACGCTTACGAAGCGGGCCGCAGCATGGGCACCTTTGGTGAAGACTGCGCGGCCAAGTACAGCTTTACGCGCGAGCAGCAGGACGCGTTTGCCACCGCCAGCGTGCAGCGCGCCAAGGCGGCCACCGAGTCCGGTGCGTTCGCGGCCGAGATCGTGCCCGTGACCGTCAGGACCCGTGCGGGCGAGACCGTGGTGTCGGTGGACGAAGGCCCGGGCAAGGTCAAGCTCGAGAAGATCGCCACCTTGAAGCCCGCGTTCAAGAAGGACGGCACCATCACCGCCGCGTCCAGCTCCAGCATCAACGACGGCGCGGCCGCGCTGGTGATGATGCGCGAGTCCACGGCCAAGAAGCTGGGCGCCAAGCCCCTGGCCCGCATCGTGAGCCACGCCACGCACGCACAAGAGCCCGAGTGGTTTGCCACCGCCCCCCTGGGTGCCACCCAAAAGGCACTCGCCAAGGCCGGCTGGCAAGTGGGCGACGTGCAGCTGTGGGAGATCAACGAAGCCTTTGCCGTGGTGCCCATGGCGTTGATGAAGGAATTGGACCTGCCCCATGACAAGGTCAACGTGAACGGCGGCGCCTGCGCACTGGGCCACCCCATTGGCGCCAGCGGCGCGCGCATCATGGTCACGCTGATCCATGCCCTCAAGGCGCGCGGCCTTACCAAGGGTCTGGCCACGCTGTGCATCGGCGGTGGCGAGGCCACGGCCGTGGCGCTGGAACTCGTCTGAGGCCGCTGGCTGGAGATGGGATGATCCCCGACTTTGCACAAGGACCGCGATGACCACTCCCTCTCCCGCCATCGGCGCCTTCTGGCGCGCGTTTTCGGATGCACAGGCATCGCTCCAGGCCCAGCCGCTGCGCGAGCGCGTGGGGGCCGCCAATGCGCTGATAGATCAGCACCTGGAAGGCCTGGCGCTGGAGATGTCCGGCGACGATGCCGTGGTGGACCTCATCGTCACGGCCCACGGCAGCATCGAGCGGTTTCCGTTGCTGGCGCAGGTGGTGGCGGCCGCACCCGCGCTGCCGCACTACCGCGTGCGTGCGTTTCGCGAGCGCACCACGCAGCCGGACTTTCCCATCGGCATGGAAGGCTTTGAGCTGGCCACGTCCGAAGTGCTGGTGGCGCTGGAGCAGGATGGCGGGCAGGCGGCGCTGGAGATCCGCTTTGGCCGCGAGATCCCCAGCGACTACCAGGACCACGCGCGCAACATGGCATTCATCATGCTCGACCATGTGCTGGGCGAGTACGACTTTGCCGTGAAGGTGGGCGCGGTGGACTTTGTGGGCGAGCCCGGCGACACCCACACGCCTTGGGTGCCGCTGAGCCAGCTGCCCCCGGTGTTCGACCGCTACTGGACCGACACCCTGGGCCACACCGGCCACTTTCCCACGGGCGAGGCCGAATGGGACGGGCTGGAACTGCAGTTTGACTGCCCCATCGACGAGGACGGCAACGAACTGCCCGCTGACGACATCGACAGCGAAGACGCGCCCGAGACCGGCGTGGTCATGGTCAACACCAGTGCCAACGCTGTGGCCATGCGGGCCGACCTGGCCTATGCCCTCACCGTGGACTTGGCGGTGCCCGACAGCGACACACTGACCGCCGTGCAAGACCTGCACGAGCAAGCCGCCACGCTGCTCCAAGTGCCGCAGCTGGGCATTCTGGTGCTGACGCTGATGCGCGCGGGCCGCCGGCAGGCGTTGTACTACGTGAGCGACGAACAGCTGGCCAAGCAGACGCTGGCGCCCCTGCTGCTGCGCGACGAGGCGGCATCGCTGGAGCTGAAGGTGGCGTACGACCCCGCGTGGTCGGGCTATTTCGAGTACGCCGGCTACCTGTCTGCCTGAGTGGGTGTCGCTGTTTTGTTTACTCCTGAATTGATAGCTGTTGACGCATGATTCACTAGCGCTTGCGGCATATTGGGCTTGAAAATGAACTCCATACTCGTGATGGGCGCGTCCCGGGGCATCGGCCTGGAGCTGGTGCGCCAGTACACCGATGCCGGGCGCCGCGTGATCGCCACCGTGCGCGACGACGCTGGCCGCGAGCGCGTGCTGGCGCTGGGCGCCGAGGCGCTCACCGTGGATGTGGCCAACCCCGCCAGCGTGAGCGGCCTGGCCTGGCAGCTTGACGGCGAAAAGCTGGACCTGGCGCTGTATGTGGCCGGTGTCATCCGCCGCCCCAACGCGCTCACCCCACCCACGCAGCAAGACTTTGATGCCGTCATGCACACCAACGTGCTGGGCGCCATGCAGGCCATTCCGCAGGTGGCGCCCCTGGTGGTGGAGGCGGGCGGCGTGTTTGCGTTTCTGTCCTCGTCCATGTCGCAGATCGGCAGCGTGCCGAACAGCGGCTCGTGGCTGTACCGCACCAGCAAGGCCGCGCTCAACATGGCCGTGGCCGCCGCGCAGCACGACTACCCCGGCGCGACGCTGGTCACCATCGACCCCGGCTGGGTGCAAACCGACATGGGCGGCGGCGGTGCGCCGCTGACGGTGGAAGACAGTGTGCGCGGCCTGCGCAGCACGCTGGCCAGCGTGACCGCTGCCGACAAGGGCCGCCTGCTGCACTACGACGGCCGCCGCGCTGCCCACTGGTAGTGCGCAAGCTACTAAGCCCCCGAATTTTTGAACAACGACTCTGGAGACACTCCCATGCTGCTGACCCAAGACCAGGAAATGATCCGCGACGCGGTGCGCGACTTTGCGCAAACCGAGCTGTGGCCGAATGCCGCACGCTGGGACAAGGAACACCACTTCCCCAAGGAGGCCCACCAGGGCCTGGCCGCGCTGGGCGCGTATGGCATCTGCGTGCCAGAAGAGTTTGGCGGCGCCCACCTCGACTACCTCACGCTCGCGCTGGTGCTCGAAGAGATCGCCGCCGGTGATGGCGGCACCAGCACCGCCATCAGCGTGACCAATTGCCCGGTTAACGCCATCCTCATGCGCTATGGCAACGCGAAGCAAAAGCGCGACTGGCTCACGCCGCTGGCGCGTGGCGAAATGCTGGGCGCGTTTTGCCTGACCGAGCCACATGTGGGCTCCGACGCCTCCGCCCTGCGCACCACGGCGGTGAAGCAGGGCGATGAATACGTGATCAACGGGGTCAAGCAGTTCATCACCAGCGGCAAGAACGGCCAGGTGGCCATCGTCATCGCCGTCACCGACAAGGGCGCGGGCAAGAAGGGCATGAGCGCGTTCCTCGTGCCCACCAGCAGCCCCGGCTACGTCGTCGCGCGGCTCGAAGACAAGCTGGGACAGCATTCCAGCGACACCGCGCAGATCAACTTCGACAACTGCCGCATCCCTGCCGAGAACCTCATCGGTGCTGAGGGCGAGGGCTACAAGATCGCCCTGGGCGCGCTCGAAGGCGGTCGCATCGGCATCGCCGCGCAGAGCGTGGGCATGGCGCGCAGCGCGTTCGACGCGGCGCTGGCGTATTCCAAAGAGCGCGAAAGCTTCGGCACCGCCATCTTCAACCACCAGGCCGTGGGTTTCCGCCTGGCCGACTGCGCCACGCAGATCGAGGCCGCGCGCCAGCTCATCTGGCACGCCGCCGCGCTGCGCGATGCCGGAAAGCCCTGCCTGAAGGAAGCCGCCATGGCCAAGCTGTTTGCCAGCGAGATGGCCGAGCGCGTGTGCAGCGCCGCCATCCAGACGCTGGGCGGCTACGGCGTGGTGAACGACTTCCCGGTGGAGCGCATCTACCGCGACGTGCGCGTGTGCCAGATCTACGAAGGCACGAGCGACGTGCAGAAGATCATCATCCAGCGCGCGCTGGCTTGAGCCTGCGAGTCAGGTTTCTCGGCCCGCCTTTTGCCAGCCTTTCGGGCGCAGCTCAAAAAACGCTCAGCCCCTGAGGCGCAACTCGCGCTCCAGCAGCGCCAGCCGCTCGGGCTCGGCGTGGTGCCGGGCCACCGGCTGCACGCTGGCGAACACGGTACGCCCCATTTCGGCGCGCCCGCTCCAGGCCAAGGCCAGCGCGTAGTCGCAGGTGCACACGGCCAGTGAGGGCCAGGCGCCCGGGGCCTTGCGCACCAGCCCCAGAAACTGCTCACACGCCTTGCCCAGGTGGCCGGCGGCCTCGCCCGCCCGGGCCGGGTCGCGCAGCGCGATCATGCCCCGCACCCAGTCAATGAACGCTTGCCCGTGGGGGGGCAGCAGGGCGGGCTGCAGCGTGTCCAGCAGGCGTTGCGCTTTGTCGGTGTGGCCCGCGCGGGCCTCCCCCAGGGCCAGGTCCATCTGCAATGTGGGTTCTCCCGGCCGTTCGGCCATCAGTTCGCGCAGGCGGGCCGTGAAGCCCGCATGGTCGCCCGTGGCCAGGGGCAGGGTGTAGATGCGTGCCAGAAATTCGCCCTCATCTGCCGGGCGCATGGGGTGGATGCGCAGGCGCAGGAGGGCGGCGTCCACCCCTTCGGCGCGCGCCTCGAACCAGGCCATGCGCACGGCGGCATCCCAGGCGGGCTGTCGCAAAAAGGCGTGCCGTTCAGCGGCACGTGCCAGCCGCTGCGCCAGGACATCCAGGCGGGGCAGGTCGCCCGTGGCGTGCGCGTGCAGCATCTGCTGGTACATGCGCTGAAACTGGTGCATGTAGGCAAACACGGCCAGGGGCGCCAGCGTGGCCGCCACCAGAATGGCCTGCACCCACGGGCTCCACTGGCGCCATACGGCCAGTGCCACCAGCGCCGCGCCCACCAGCAGCCAGGTGCGGTTGTTGCGCAGCAGCTGGCGCAGCGTGGTCCACAGGCCGGGGTTCTGCTGCGCTTCGATCTGGTCGCGCGCCAGCTGGCGCAGCGCCTTTACGTCCAAGGGGCCCAGCACGTCGTCAGCCATCTCGGTCAATGCACGGGCATACAGACCCGAGGTGTGCAGCTGCACCTGGGTCAGCGGCGGTTGCTGCAGCGCTGCGATGGCCTGCATGGCTTCTTCAGCTGTCTGGGCATGCACAAACCCCTCGGTGGGGCGGCCTTGGGCGTCTTGCGCCTGGTACAGCCAGCGGGGCTGGCCGGGCGGTGGGGGTGGGGTGGTCCCGGTGGCGGTCATGGTGTGGCTCCCTCCTGGTGTGATTTGCCAGCGTGTGGATGTCGCCGGTCGTTGGCTGCGGATGGTAGGGGGCTGCGTGATCGCCGCGTGCAGCGGGCAGACGGGCGGTGCACCGCTGGCAGACGACCGGTGCCGTGATACCTGCCTTTGCCTGAGCAGGCCGCAGGCAACAACCGCACGTTCTGCGGCGGCTGGGGTTTCGAAAGACCCCGGTAGGTGTACTACCGCGCTATTGGAAAGGTAGCTCCTGTGCTTATGGGAAAGGCACCGCGCTCTGGTCCTGCCGCCTGTTGCTGGGGGCCAGCCACTGCGCCAGCACAGCGTGCAGCTCTGCAGGGTTCACGGGCTTGCGCAGCACCAGGTAGCCCTCGTCTTCGGCGTCCCGCAATGCGGGGGCGTCGAATTCGCCGCTGACCATCGCACCCCGGGCGGCAGGGCAGCGGGCCAGCAGCGTGCGCAGGATGTCAAAGCCGCTCTCGCCCGAGCACAGTCGCTGGTCGCAGAAGATGGCATCTGGCACCAGGCCTTCGTCCAGCCGGCCATGGGCTTCGGCCCCGGTGGTGGCATAGGCTGCCGTCACGCCCCAGGCTTCGAGCATGGCGCGCCAGGCCTTGAGCACCTGGGAGTCATCGTCCAGCACCAGGCACTGGCCCTGCAACGGACGGTCCACGATGGACTGGCGGTGTGCCGTTGCGGGGGCGGTGGACGCGCCTGCATCGGGTGCCACATGGGCTGGCAGCCGCAGCCAGAAGCGCGACCCCTGTCCCGCCAGCGAACGTACGCCGTACGCCGCCCCCAACTGCTCGGCGCACCGCGCCACCACAGCCAAGCCCAGGCCGTGCCCCGCTTCGTCCATCTGGTCGGCCCGCGCTCCCCGGTAGTAGGGGCTGAACACCCGGGCCTGATCGGCGGGGGCGATGCCAATGCCCGTGTCCCGCACCTCCACCAGCCAGTCACCGCCGCGTGCGCGTGCGCTCACCAGTACCTTGCCCTGCGGTGTGTAGCGGATGGCGTTCTGCACCAGGTTCGCCAGCGCCTGGCGCAGTAGCACCGGCTCGGCCCACACGGTGGCGCCACGGCGCGGCAGCCGCAGCCGCAGGGTCAGGCCGCCGAGGCTGGCTTGCTCGCGGAAGAGGCGCACAACGTCCGCCAGCAGCGCGCCAAGGTCCACGGCGGCTTTGTGGCCCAGCGGCTGCCCCGACTCCAGTCGCGACAGGTCCAGCAGCGCATTGAACAGCTGGCTCATGGCCTGCATGCTGGTGCGCAGGTCGGCCACCAGCGGGCGCAGGACCGGGTCGGTATTGCGCAGGTTGATCGCCTCCACCATCAAGGACATGGCGTGCACGGGTTGGCGCAGGTCGTGGCTGGCGGTGGCGATGAACAGGTTTTTTTCGGTCAGGGCGCCTTCCGCCTGGCGCCGGGCTGCGGCCAGGGCCTCATTGGCAGTGCGCGTGCGGCGGTACAGCCAGAAGCTGGCGCCCGCCGCAAGCAGTGCCAGTGCCACCGCAGCCGCCAGTCCGATCTGCTGCATGCGGCGCACGCGCAACTCGGCATCCTGCACCCGGTTGGCCTGCGCCAGCTGCTCGATCTGGCGCTGCCGTTCAGCGCTGTCAAAGCGCTCCTGCAAGGTCGTCACAGCCTGGTCGCGCTCGGTATGGAACAGCTCCTTGGCCAGCGCCTGCTGCTTGCGGGTGGTGGCCATGGCCTCGCGGTACAGACCGGCTTGCTCGTACATGCGCGACAGCTCGCCCAGCAGCTGCTCTTCCATGGGCAGGGAGCCCGCTTCGTGCACGAACCGGATGCCCGCCTCCACCTCGTGCACGCCGGCCGGAATGCGGCCTTGGCCCATGAGTGCAAAGCCCAGATTGGCCTGCGCCATTGCGGCCCCGTTCAGCTCGTGTGCATCGCGGTACGCGGCCATGGCCTCGCGCATCACGGGCTCGGCCGCGGGATACGCCTTGCGCTGCAGCAGGACGTCGCCCAGGTTGTTCAGCGCCGTGGCCTGGAGCCCGGTGAGCCCTCCAGCGCGGGCGATCTGCAGGGACTGCCGGTAGGCGGCCACGGCGGTGTCGAGGTTGCCCTGCACGTTTTCCACATTGCCACGGTGCAGGTGCAGCCAGCCCAGCGCCTGCCGGGCGTCCAGCTTTTCGGCCAGGGGCAGCGTCTCGCGGATGGTTTGCAGCGCCCGGTCCGGGTTCTTCATGTCGAAGTGCAGCAGCTCCAGGTGGGTGCGCGACCGCAGCTCAGACGTGGCCGCCTGGCGTGGCAGCGTGCGCGAGAGTTCCAGGCTGCGCAGCAGGTGGGTCATCGCCGTTTCGAACTGGCCGTTGCCGCTGTGCAGGGCGCCCAGCGTCAGGTGGTAGAGCCAGCGCACCCAGGGGTCGGGTGCGCGCTCGGCGGCGGCCGCTTCGCGCGCCAGTGCGGCCAGTCCAGCGCGTGTTTTTCCCGCCACGGCCAGTTGCCGGGCCTCGAAGCAGACAGCCAGCACCTGCGACGACGGATCTTTCTGCGCAGCGGCCAGCGCCTTCAGCTGCGCAATGCCCTCGGTCACCACCGTTGTCTGCCCGGTCTCAAAGGCCGCGTCTGTCAGCGCCGCCAAGTAAGTGCGCCGGGTCGCGGCATCGGCCGCGTTGGCAAAACGTGCCGCGGCGGCCTGCAGCGCCTGCACGGCCTCGGCGCTGTTGCGTTGCGACAGGTTTTGCAGCCGGTCCAGCTCGGCCAGATCCGGGTTCAGTGCCTGCGCCCTTACGGGCAATGCCGTCTGCAGGCACAAGGCCGCAACCAGCACCACAGCCCGGACGAGGCGCATCAGGGCAGCTCCAGCCGCCGCCCGCGCAGCAGGGTGATGGCCTCGACCCGTGTGCGCACCCGCAGCCGCTCCAGGATGCCTGTCACGTGCTCCTTCACGGTGCTCTCTGCAATATCCAGCTGCGATGCAATGCGCTTGTTGGGCAGCCCCTGCAGCACCAGCGCAAGGATCTGGCCCTGCCGCGCAGACAGCCCCAGCTCGGCCGGTGTCACCGGCAGGTCGCGGCTGCGCAGCGGCTGACTGCCCGGATGGCCCGGCTCAAACCAGACCAGCCCGCTCAGCAAGGCCTCCACCGCCAGACCGAAGGTTTCGGGCGCCGCCTGTTTGTGGATGAAGCCCTGCGCGCCTGCCTGCCGGGCCTGGTCCATCACGGCGGGGTCATCGTCGCCACTGATCACCGCGATGGGCATTCCGGGGCAGTGGTTGCGCACCTGGGCGATCAGGCCCACGGCGGCGCCTTCTGCCAGCCAGAAGTCGATGAGCGCGATGGCCGGCGTGCCCCGCGTGTCCACCCAGCGCAGAAGGTCGTTTGCCCCTGCGGCCACAACCACGTCCATCTGCGGCAGTCGGGCGCGCAGGAATTCGGCCATGCCGTGTGCCACCAACGGATGGTCGTCAAGGATGAGCGCGTAGTGAGAGGTGGAGGACATGCGGTGGTGGAGGGGGCGCAACCCGGCGGGATGCCGGTGCCGGAAGGTATGCCTGCGGGCAAATTCTGCCAAGTGTTCAGCAGGATGGGCGGCGCGCAAACCCTACCAGCGTAGGGTTTCGCCCGGGATGGGGTGCTGCGCAGAATCCGCGCTCCATTCACCATCACGAGGTTTCTGTTCATGACACGACAAGCCAGCGCAACGGGTGCCGGGCACACCTGGCACTCTGCACGACCTATCTTCCGTTGGGCCCCCCTGGGCCTGGCTGCCGCCTTGCTGGTGGGCTGCGGCGGTGGTGATGACGACAACGGCACGCCTCCGCCCAGCGCTGGCGCATTCAGTATCGGCGGCGCGGTCAGCGGCTTGGGGGCTGGCAAAACGGTGACGCTGCAGAACGCCGGCAAGGACGACCTGACCGTGAATGCCAATGGCAACTTCGTGTTCGTCACGCGCCTGGACAACGGCATTGCCTATGCCGTCACCGTGAAGACCCAGCCCAGCGGGCAGCGCTGCGCGGTGACGGAAGGCACCGGCACAGCCACTGCCAACGTGAGCAACGTGCAGGTGCGCTGCGAAAACCTGGCGGCTGCCACCTACACGGTGGGCGGCTCGGTCAGCGGCCTGGCGGGTGGCGCCTTGGTGCTGCAGAACAACGGGCGCGACGATCTGTCGGTCTCCAGCAACGGCGGCTTCACGTTCGGCACGGCACTGGCGGGTGGCACGGCCTACGCCATCACGGTGCGCACGCAGCCTTCGGGCCAGAGCTGCACGGTGCGCAACGGAACGGGCACGGTAGGGTTGGCCAATGTGAGTTCGGTGGACGTGAGCTGCGCGACGGCGGCGCTGGGGCTGCCAGAGGGCGACTGGAAGCAGGAGCTGTGCGTGGTGGTGCGGCCAGGAACCTGGGGACGCTCGCTGTGGCGCATCACCCGCCAGAGCGACACCCGCGTGACGGGGCAGATTGGCGTGGTGACCTATGCCGACGCCAACTGTTCCGGCACGGGCACCGTTGCAGGTCCGCTGACCGATGTGGGCAATGTGGCGTTCGACCGCAACGGCAGCACGGCCACGCTGACCGCTTTCTGGGGGCTGTGGACCCAGCCGTCGGGCCTGACATCGCGCGCTGTCTGGGCACGCAAGGGGCCCCGCCTGTGCATCTTTGGCGATCAGATACCCACCGCGTTCCCGACGGCGGCCAGCGTCGAGAGCTACGTGGACACCGTCTTGCCCGCCAAGACCTGCTACACGCAAAACTGAGTGCTGGGGGCTGTACGGCCCCCCAACCAACCCAAAGCCCCCGCAGCGAAGTTGCTGCGGGGGCTTTTCTTTGATCGGATGTGATCCGGTTTGTGTTGGAGCGCGCCCATTGCTGCAGGGCCACCCGCCCCGGTGTCCCCGGGGCATCCCTCAGGCTTCAGCGGGCGAGTTCAGCCGCCGTCGCCGCATCCAGCCGCCCGGATGTGGGCAGCCCCTTGTCCTTCTGAAAGGCGCGCAGCGCTGCCGTAGTCTTGCCGCCCATGGCGCCATCGGGTGTGCCCGCGTTGTAGCCCAGCTCATTCAGGCGGACCTGCGCATCGCGCAGCGAAAGTCCTGCGGTGGCTCCATTGCTTTGCGCGGCAGCACGCGCGGCCGATGTCTGCGAGGGCGGTGCGGCGCCGTCCACACTCAGTCGCCCGCCACCCCCCAGGCCCTGGCCCTTCACCGTCTGGGCGCGGTAGTTGCGCAGCGACTGCACCATCTGGTTGAACGCATCCATGAAGGCGGCCGCAATCACCTTGCCTTCGGCCGTGTTGGAGTAGCCGCCCATGCGCGCGCCGCCCGATCCGCCCAGCAGTTGCCCCATGGCGCCAAAGTCGGTCTTGGCGGCACTGCCTTCTGACGCCGCCACCTGCACACCGGATCGGTTGTCGATGAGCGTGAGCAGCGCGCTGGCCTCCTTGGTGTTCATGTTGCCGCCGATGGCTGCCAGCAGGCCCCCCGCACGGCCACCGACCAGGCCGCCCAGCGATGCGGAGGCACCGCCTGCGTTGTTGTTCTGGAACACGATTTCGGGCGACAGGCCATAGTCCGAGGCCACCATCTGCCCCTGGCCAAACTGGCTGCCCTGCCGCATTTCGCCCGACTGCATCAGCGCGCGCTCGCGCGTCATCGCGTTCATGCCGGCGGCGCCGCGCTCCACCACCACAAAGCAGTTGGACTGCTGCACCAGCAGACGCAGCAGGTTGGCCGTGGGCGGCAGGCGGTATTGGTCACGCAGGATGGTGTACCAGCCAGCCTGCTGGTTTTCGATCAGCGAGACGGTGCCCAGCGGGCTTTCGCAACGCTCCAGCGAGTCGCTGGCGCCGGTAGAGGCTCCGCCCGCAGCGCTGCCGGTGGCCACGGTCTTGGCATCGGCGCTGCCCATGCGCATGTTGGTGGTCTCGCAGCCGCTCAGTAGTGCAGCAGCGGCCACGGCAGCGCTGACTGCGCACAGGCGCAGCGGGGTGGTTGAACGGGGCGGGGTGGCAGCGGCACGCGCGCGCCGCAGCGGGGCAGAAAGGGTGATGGTCATGGTGACAGATGTGGCCGCATGTGCAGCGAAAGGGAGGAACACAAAGTCCTGATCTTTCGCCGTGCAGCCAATCACCGGCAACCCGACAGAGGTAGGGGGCAAGGGGCGGCACACCCGGCCCGGGCTGCGCCCCGCGCTTGTCAGAACGGTCAGCTGCTGGACAGCGCCGCGCTCTGCAACTGCGCCAGCGTCACAAACTCCAGCGCGCGGGCATGGGTGCATTCCAGGATCACCGGCGGTGCCACACCCGCCTCGTAGGCTTCTTTCCAGCGCAGGGCGCACAGGCACCAGCGGTTGTTGGCCTTGAGTCCTGCAAACCGGTATTCGGGCCGGGGGGTGATGAGGTCATTGCCCCGCGACAGCGAGAAGTCCAGAAACGCCTGTGTCATGCGTGCGCAGATCACGTGGGTGCCGTGGTCGTGCTCGTCGGTGTTGCAGCAGCCATCGCGGTAGTAGCCGGTCAGTGGGTCGTAGGAGCAGGGCATCAGCATGGTGCCCAGAACGTTCAGTGCAGTCATATCGGGTCGCGTGTGTTGTGAGGGCCTATGGGGGCGCAGATTGTTGGAGTGGGCGCGGGGCGGCTCAGCCCTCTTCGCCACGGCGGCGCAGCACCACGGTGATCTGCCCGTTGGTCTCGATGGTGGCGCGTTCCACTTCGTGCGCGTGCAGGCAGCCACCGGCGCGCAGTGCGGCCTCCACGTCGTCGCGGGTCAGCAGCTCCTTGCGCATCAGCGCCTGGTTCAGCTCGCCCTGGTGGATCAGCACCTGGGCTTTGCCGTCCACCCAGCGCCCGATGCGCGGGAAGTGGAACGCCAGCCGCGCCAGCGCCACATGCAGCAGCATCAGCGTGCTGGCAGAGATCAGCCCGCCCACGAGCGAGTTGTCGCCCGCGTTCATCGAGTTCTGCACCGCGTTCGACAGGATCAGCAGCAGGATCAGGTCAAACGGCTCGTACTGCCCTGTCTGCCGCTTGCCCGACAGGCGCATGAACACCAGCAAGAACAGATACACCACCACGCCGCGCAGCACAAACTCCCACCACGGCACACTCATTTGCCACATTGCAAGGTTCCTTGTTGGATGCTTGGGTGGGGCCAGTCTACGGCCTGCGGCTTGCCCCTCATTCGCTGAGCGAAAATCCCGGGCAATCCCCCGCACGGCTCCGGCACAGTGCGCCCTCATTGCAGTGGCGGCCGAGCGGGCCTCCTCTGCTGCCCCCATCGAAAGTACCGCCCCATGCAACGCCGCCAATTCCACCAAACCAGCCTCATGGGGGCGCTGCTGTGCGCCACTGTGCAGCACGCCTGGGCGCTGTCGCTGGGCGACCTCACCAATGCCGACGCCTCCAGCGGCCTCAAGGCCGCGCTGACCCAGGGGGCGCAGGCGGCGGTGTCGCTGCTCGGCCGCAACGACGGGTTTCTGGGCAACCCCAAGGTGCGCATCGGCCTGCCGGGCTACCTGGACGATGCGGCCAAGGTGATGAAGTCGCTGGGCCAGGGCAAGCGCATCGATGAGCTGGTGGTGTCCATCAACCGCGCTGCCGAAGCGGCCGTGCCCATGGGCAAGGACCTGCTGGTGGGCGCGGTGCAGAACATGACGGTGACCGATGCCAAGAACATCCTCACCGGCGGCGACAACTCGGTGACCGCCTTTTTTGCCGACAAGACGCGCACGCCACTGGGCCAGCGCTTTCTGCCGGTGGTGAACCAGGCCACCGAGAAAGTCGGCCTCACGCAGAAATACAACGCCTTCGCTGGCAAGGCCGCGAGTTTTGGCCTGCTGAAGGCCGAAGACGCCAACCTGGCGCAATACGTCACCGGCAAGACGCTGGACGGCCTGTACCTCATGATTGGCGAAGAAGAGCGCAAGATCCGTCAGGACCCGGCCGCCGCCGGCAGCGCCATTGCCCGCAAGGTGTTCGGCGCCTTGCGCTGAGGGGCGCCACGATGTCTTTGCCACAGCCTAACGACCCCTGCCCCTGCGGGCGCCTGGCGCCTGCGGGCCCGGGTGGCAACAAGGGCAAAAGCGCTACCCCCTTGCCCTTCGCCAGCTGTTGCGGCCGTTACCTGGCGGCACCTGGGCTGGATGCCATGGCCGCCCCCGATGCCGAAAGCCTCATGCGGTCGCGCTACACCGCCTTTGCGTGCGAGCGGGCCGACTACCTGCAGGCCACCTGGCACGCCAGCACGCGCCCGGCCACGCTCGACTTTGATGCGGGGGCCAAATGGCTCGGGCTGGACGTGCGCCGATACGTCGCCACCGACGCCGACCACGCCGTGGTCGAGTTTGTGGCCCGCTACCGTGTCGCTGGGCGCGCCGTGCGCCTGCACGAGACCAGCCGTTTTGTGCGCGAGGAGGGGCGCTGGTTCTATGTCGATGGAGACCTCCATGGCTGAAATTCAAGCCAAAACTACCCCAAGCGCTAGTGCAATATGCCTTGATAGCTATGAAATTTGAAGCAATCCTGTTTGACTGTGACGGCGTGCTGGTGGACAGCGAGCCCATCACCAACGGCGTGCTGCGCGACATGCTGGCCGAGGCCGGGTGGGTGCTGACGCCCGATGAGTGCATGCGCCTCTTCATCGGCAAGATGGTGCGCAGCGAGGCCGCGCGCATTGAGCACCACACGGGCCGCCCGCTGACCGACGAATGGATGTCGGCCTTCTACGCGCGCCGCAACGCCGCGCTGGAGGCGCAGCTCACCGCCATCGAGCACATCCATGGCGCTGTCGAGCGTGTACACGCCCACCACGGCGGGCGCATTGCCTGTGCCTCGGGGGCCGACCGTTTCAAGGTCGAGATGCAGCTGGCCAAGGTGGGCCTGGCGCCGTACTTTGAAGGCCGCATCTTCAGCGGCCACGAAATGCCCGCCACCAAGCCCGCGCCCGATGTGTACCTTGCCGCCGCTGCAGCGCTGCAGGCAGCGCCCACGCGCTGTGCGGTGGTCGAAGACACCGTGACCGGCGTCACCGCCGGTGTGGCTGCCGGGGCCACCGTGTTTGCCTACGTCCCGCTGGACGATGGGGCCGCGCTGCGGGCTGCAGGGGCGCAGCACGTGTTTCGCAGCATGGCCGAGCTGCCCGGCTTGCTCGGCTGCTGACACGGGTGCACAGAAAAAGGGACATGGCGATGAACACCTTTGCGCGGGTCATGAAGCACACGGTACTGGCTGCCGCCCTGGCGCTGCTGGCGGGCTGTTCGTCGGTCAAACCCTGGATCAACGAACCCCTGCCTGCGGGCGATCAGAACATCCCTGTGCGCAAGTCCGAGCGCGACCCGACCATCCTCGTGGCCGTCACGCTGTCAGGCGGTGGGGCGCGGGCCGCCGCGTTTGGCTATGGCGTGCTGACCGAGCTGCAGCAGACGCGGTTTGTGTGGAACGGCAACCCCACCACCTTGCTGGACGCCACTGATGTTGTCAGCGGTGTGTCGGGCGGCAGCATTGTGGCGGCCTACTTTGCGGCGCATGGCATCGAGGGGCTGCCACGCTTTGAACAGGACTTTCTGCGCCAGAACTTCCAGAACAGCCTCATCACCCAGGCGCTGCGCCCCGGTAATCTGATCGACCTGACCTCCCCCTGGCTGGGCCGCACGCACCTGCTGGCACGGCGGCTGGACGAGCTGTATGGCGGCCTCACCTTTGGCGACGTGGAGCGGCGCCCGCGCCACCCGCAGCTGTTCATCACCGCCACCGACATGTCGTTGGGCACCGGCTTTGAGTTCACCTGGGAGCAGTTTTCGCTGATCTGCTCAGACCTGCGCAAGGTGCAGCTGTCGTTCGCCGTGGCGGCCTCGTCAGCGGTGCCGCTGCTGCTGAGCCCGATGACGCTCAAGAACTACGCCGACCAGTGCCCCGATCGTCCCTCCCCATCGGTCGCCGCGGCGGCAGCGGGCGACTACCGCGTGCGGCTCAATCGCGCCCATGAACTGAGCTATGTGGATGCGCAGCGCAAGCCCTACATCCATCTGGTCGATGGCGGCCTGGCCGACAACCTGGGGGTGCAGCGCCTGCTGGACCGCGCCCTGGCCAATGGCGGCCTGCGCCAGACCTTCAGCGAGGTCGGCATACCGCCTGCCACCATCCGCAAGCTGGTGCTGATCACGGTGAACGCCGAGCGCGATCCCTCGGTCAACATCGACATGAGCGACAAGGTGCCCAACATGGCGCAGGTGGTGGACGCCCTGCTGTTCGGCACCGGCGCCCGCGCCACGCGCGAGACGCAAGAGTTCTTGCGCGACATCACACGCCAATGGCAGCGCTCGCTGGCGTCAGGCCCCACCGGCGCCAACGACGTGTTCGCGCCCGACGCGGAGATCCACGTCATCCCCGTCAACCTGCGCGACGCCCCCGACGACATCGCACGCCGCCGCTTGCTGCAGGTGCCCACGGCGTTCTCGATCACGTCGGAAGAAGTCACCGACCTCATCGAGGCGGGCGGCAGCGTGCTGCGCCACTCGCCCGAGTTCCGGGCGCTGGTGCAATCGCTGCTCAGCCCCGATCCCCATGCGCCACATGCACCGCCAGCGGGGCTGCAGGCCAAGGACTGAGGGCGCGCGCTCAGGGGCTCTTGACGGCGCTCAGGGACGCGTATCCGGCGCCGGGGTTGTGGGCACGCCCTGCTCCTCGGCAGCCCGCACCTGCGCCGCCATGGCACGCTGGTAGCCGGGCCGCTGCTGCAGCCGCTGCCAATAGGCCTGCGTGGCCAAGCCAAACTGCACATCCAGCCCCAGGTGCTGCGCCAGCAGCAGCGCATACCCCACCGCCACATCCGCCGCCGTGAAGCGGCCCGCGCATAGATGGTCGCTGCGGCCGTGGGTCAGGGCCGTCTCTACGGCGCGCAGCCGGGCCAGGAACCAGCGGCTGTAGTCCTCCACCACTTGCGGCTGCTGCCGCTCCGCAGGCTCAAAGCGGCCATAGCGCAGCACCAGCGTCTGCGGAAAGGTCAGCGTGGCATCGCTCATGTGCAGCCAGTTCAGGTAGGCGCCATACGCCGGGTGCGTGGGCGCCACGTCCAGCCCCGCATCCGGGTGTGTGGCTGCGAGGTACTGGCACATCGCGGCGGATTCGGTCATGCGGACATCGCCCTGCACCAGCAGCGGCACCGTGCCCAGCGGGTTCTCGTCCAGAAACCACCGCGCCTTGGCGCGCGGCGGGAAGGGCAACATGTGGAGCTGGTAGGGCAGTTGCAGCTCTTCGAGCATCCACAGGGGGCGGAAGGAGCGGGCACTGACGCAGTGGTGGAGGTGGAGCATGAAGGCAAGCGGCAAGCGGCAAGAGGGCGGGCGGGAGCGCTAGTCAGTGTAGTGGTGGCTGGCCGCGGACGCAGCCCCGTGGCAGCCATGCAGGGTGCAGATTGCGTCATTGGGCAACGTCCTGTCACGCTGGGCTCGCTTGGCGCCGAAACTCCGCCGGTGACTGCCCTGTCCACCCCCGGAACGCCCGGATAAAACTCTTCTCGTTCTCGAAACCCGCCGCCTCGGCCACCTGCTTGATCGGTCGCTGCGTGCGGTGTAGCAGCTCCACCGCGCGGCTACGGCGCACCTCGTCTTTCAGGCCCTGCAGCGTGGCGCCTTCTTCCTTCAATTGCCGGTGCAGTGTGCGTGGCGATACATGCAGCAGCGCGGCGAGTGATTCGGCGCTGTGCTGGGGCAGGGCGTGGGCGGGCTGGCCGGGCAGGGGGGCGGCCAGCAACTGGCGCACGCGCTGCACCAGCAGGCGGTCGCGGCGGTAGTGCAGCACGGTCAGGGGCAGGGCGTGCTGCAGCATCTGGCGCAGGGCCTGTTCGTCGCGGCGCAGGGGCAGGTGCAGGTAGCGGGCGTCGAAGTGGATGGCGGTGCGTGGTGCGTGGAAGGTGACGGGGCCGCGGAACAGCACGGCATACGCATCGGCGTGCGGCGGTGCGTCAAACGCAAATTCGGCAGCGATGAGGGGGATGCGCGAGTCCACCATCCAGCAGGCCAGGCCGTGCGCGTTGCGCAATACGGAGACCAGGCAGAACTCGCGCAGGGCACCCAGGTCGCGGGCCTCGGTGATGGCCAGGGTGGCGGTGTCGCCCTGGGTGGTGAGGTGCAGCGCAATGTCGTCCGCCAGCAGGCCGTGGTGGCGGCACCAGCGGGCCAGGGCCACCTGCAGCGTGGGCGAGCTGATGGATGCACGCGCCAGCATGCCGTAGCTGCCCCAGGGCAGGCGGCGGCTGAACCACCCCAGGGCTTCGTCGTCCAGCTCCTGCATGGCGGCGTCGGAGATCTGCTCCATCTGCCAGGCGGTGATGCGAGAGCTGTCGTCCTGCAGCAGTTGCGGCGCAATCTGTGCCTGGGCCAGGGCGTGGTCGGGGCTCTTGCCGCGCGCTTCGTAGGCCAGGACAATGGCCCGCACGAACGCTATCGGCGTGGCCGCAGGTGCGATGGGCGTGGCGGCAGGGGCTGTGGCGGGTGCGGGCAGGCGGGGAGCGGGTGGGGCGGGCAGTTTCACGCCACAGAGTGTGCCAGCCGTGGCACGATTTGCAACCATTGTGGCAACCCGGCCGGGGCGTGGGCTTCTATGCTTGCCCAAGCTTGCTAATTGCCCGCCCGCCGTGCGCGTTCTGCCTGCGCTGGCCGGATGACCGAGGAGACAAACCCGTGATGACTGCAGCCGCAACACAATCCGCACCACTGGTGGAGAGCTACGCCCGTGGCGCCACCGACGTTCCCCTGATCGAGCAGACCATCGGCGCCTTCTTTGCCGACATGGTGGCCCGCCAGCCCGAGCGCGAGGCGCTGGTCAGTGTGCACCAGGGCCGCCGCTACACCTACGCTCAGTTGCAGGCTGAAGCCCACCGCTTGGCCAGCGCGCTGCTGGGCATGGGGCTCACCCCCGGAGACCGCGTGGGCATCTGGTCGCACAACAATGCCGAATGGGTGCTGATGCAGCTGGCCACCGCCCAGGTGGGCTTGGTGCTGGTCAACATCAACCCGGCGTACCGCACGTCTGAGGTGGAATACGCCCTGAACAAGGTGGGCTGCAAGCTGCTGGTGACCATGGCCCGCTTCAAGACCAGCGACTACCTGGGCATGCTGCGCGAGCTGGCGCCCGAGTGGCACCACCAGCAGCCAGGCCAGCTGGGTTCTGTGAAGCTGCCCCACCTGAACACCGTGGTGTGGATCGATGAGGCGGGGCAGGGCGCCGACGAGCCCGGCCTGCTGCGTTTTACCGACCTGCTGGCACGCGGCAACGCGGCCGACCCGCGCCTGGCGCACATCGCAGCGACGCTGAAGGCCACCGACCCCATCAACATCCAGTTCACCAGCGGCACCACGGGCTTTCCCAAGGGGGCCACGCTCACGCACCGCAACATCCTGAACAACGGCTTCTTCATTGGCGAATGCATGAAGCTCACGCCCGAGGACCGGCTGTGCATCCCTGTGCCGCTGTACCACTGCTTTGGCATGGTCCTGGGCAACCTGGCCTGCCTCACGCATGGCTCTGCCATCGTGTACCCCAATGACGGATTCGACCCGATCACCGTGTTGCAGACGGTGCAGGACGAGCGCTGCACCGGCCTGCACGGCGTGCCCACCATGTTCATCGCCGAGCTGGACCACCCGCGCTTTGCCGAGTTCAACCTGAGCACGCTGCGCACCGGCATCATGGCGGGCTCGCCCTGTCCCACCGAGGTGATGAAGCGTGTGGTGGAGCAGATGAACCTGCGCGAAATCACCATCGCCTACGGCATGACCGAGACCAGCCCCGTGAGCTGCCAAAGCAGCACCGACACGCCGCTGGATAAGCGCGTATCGACCGTGGGCCAGGTGCAGCCGCACCTGGAGGTGAAGATCGTGGACCCTGACACGGGCGCCATCGTGCCCATCGGCCAGCGCGGCGAGTTCTGCACCAAGGGCTATTCCGTCATGCACGGCTACTGGGGCGATGAGGCCAAGACCCGCGAGGCCATCGACGACGGCGGCTGGATGCACACCGGCGACCTGGCGACCATGGATGCCGAGGGCTACGTGAACATCGTCGGCCGCATCAAGGACATGGTGATCCGTGGCGGCGAAAACATTTACCCGCGCGAGATCGAAGAATTTTTGTACCGCCACCCGCAGGTGCAGGACGTGCAGGTGGTGGGTGTGCCCGACCATAAGTACGGCGAAGAACTCTGTGCCTGGATCATCGCCAAGCCCGGCACGCAGCCCATCGAGGACGACATCCGCGCCTTCTGCAAGGGCCAGATTGCGCACTACAAGGTGCCGCGCTACATCCGCTTTGTCACCAGCTTTCCAATGACGGTGACGGGCAAGATCCAGAAGTTCAAGATCCGCGACGAGATGAAGGACCAGCTGGGCCTGGAAGAACAGAAAACCGCTTGAAAGAGCCACAACGTATGACCATTCTCGACACCCAACTCAATGCCCGCTCGGCGGACTTTCTGGCCAATGCCGCCGCCATGCGCACACTGGTGGATGACCTGCGCGCGCAGCTCGACAAGGTCGCCCAGGGCGGCGGTGAGGCGGCCCGCGCCAAGCACACGGCGCGGGGCAAGCTGCTGCCGCGCGAGCGCGTGCAGATGCTGCTGGACCCGGGAACGCCGTTCCTCGAACTGGCGCCGCTGGCCGCGCTCAACATGTACAACAACGACGCGCCCAGCGCGGGGCTCATTGCGGGCGTTGGCCGCGTGAGCGGCGTGGACTGCATGATCGTGTGCAACGACGCCACGGTGAAGGGCGGCACCTACTACCCGCTCACCGTCAAGAAGCACCTGCGCGCGCAGGAGGTGGCGCAGCAGAACCACCTGCCCTGCATCTACCTGGTGGACTCCGGCGGCGCCAACCTGCCCAACCAGGACGAAGTCTTTCCTGACCGCGACCACTTCGGCCGCATCTTCTTCAACCAGGCCAACATGAGCGCCATGGGCATCTCGCAGATCGCCGTGGTCATGGGATCGTGCACGGCGGGTGGTGCCTACGTGCCGGCCATGAGTGACGAGTCCATCATCGTCAAGAACCAGGGCACCATCTTCTTGGGGGGGCCCCCGCTGGTGAAGGCCGCGACGGGCGAGGTCGTGACGGCCGAAGACCTGGGCGGCGGCGACGTGCACACGCGCCTTTCGGGTGTGGCCGACCACCTGGCGCAGAACGACATGCACGCGCTGCAACTGGCACGCAATGCAGTGCGCAATTTGAATAAAAACAAGCCGCAGGTGCCCGCAGATCATGCACCGGTAGCTCCTAAATTCGCAGCAGACGAGCTGTACGGCGTGATCCCCGTGGACACGCGCAAGCCGTTTGACGTGCGCGAGATCATTGCGCGCATCGTGGACGGCAGCGAGTTCGACGAGTTCAAGGCACGCTACGGCACCACGCTGGTCACGGGCTTTGCGCGCATCGAGGGAATGATGGTCGGCATCATCGCCAACAACGGCATCCTGTTCAGCGAGTCGGCGCTCAAGGGTGCGCACTTCATCGAGCTGTGCTGCCAGCGCAAGATCCCGCTAGTGTTCCTGCAGAACATCACCGGCTTCATGGTGGGCCGCAAGTACGAGAACGAAGGCATCGCGCGCAATGGCGCCAAGATGGTCACGGCCGTGGCCACGGCGAGCGTGCCCAAGTTCACCATCATCATCGGCGGCAGCTTTGGCGCGGGCAACTACGGCATGTGCGGCCGTGCGTACTCGCCCCGCTTCCTGTGGATGTGGCCCAACGCACGCATCAGCGTGATGGGCGGCGAGCAGGCGGCCGGTGTGCTGGCCACCGTGAAGCGCGACGGCATCGAAGGCAAGGGCGGCCAGTGGAGCATGGAGGAGGAAGAAGCCTTCAAGGCCCCCATCCGCCGTCAATACGAAGACCAGGGCCACCCCTACTACGCCACTGCGCGCTTGTGGGACGACGGCGTGATCGACCCCGCCGACACCCGCCGTGTGCTGGCGCTAGGGCTGGCCGCCACGCGGAATGCGCCCATCGAAGACACCAAGTTCGGCCTGTTCCGTATGTAAGGGGCTGCAGAGATGCGCGTGTCTTGCGGACTGTCTTGGGGTGTGGCGTTGGCGGTGCTGGCCGGTGCCGCGCATGCACGGGTGGTGGAGGAGCAGATCGATGTGCCCGTGCAGGTCAAAAACCCCTGGGGCAAGCAGATCGCCCAAGACATCCGCGTGACGATCTGGTCCGACGACACCAACCCCCGGCCCGCGCCGATTGCACTCATCAACCACGGTCGCGCACCGGATGCGCAAGGCCGGGCCAGCCTGGGGCGGGCGCGCTACACCGATGCGTCGCGTTACCTGCTGCGCCGTGGCTTTGTGGTGGCCGTGCCGACCCGCGTGGGCTATGGCGTGAGCGGTGGCGAGGACGTGGAGGACACGGGGGCGTGCAACAACCGCAACTACCAGCCAGGGTTCGACGCCGCAGCCGTGCAAATGTTGGCTGCGATGAACGCTGTGCGCCAGCGGCCGGACGTGGCGACCGACAGGGTGCTGGTGGTCGGGCAATCGTTCGGTGGCGCCAGCACGGTGGCCCTGGCTGCGATGAATCCGCCCGGAGTGGTTGCGGCCGTCAACTTTGCAGGCGGCAGTGGCGGCGACCCCAAGGGCCGGCCCCAGAATCCCTGCTCGCAGCCAGCGCTGGAGCGCACTTTTCAGGCCTACGGTGCGCAGGCCAAGGTGCCCATGCTGTGGATCTACACCGAAAATGACATGTACTTCGGCCCCCAGTTGCCACGCCAGTGGCACGCTGCGTTCACCAAGGCGGGCGGCAAGGCGAGCTTTGTGCAGTTCCCGCCCCATGGCGAGGACGGGCATTCCCTCTTCACGCGTTTCCCGCAGGTGTGGCAGCCCGCAGTGTCCGAGTTTCTGGATGCGAACGGGTTTCCCGCCGCCGTTGCGCGTTGACTTGTCTGCCATGACGTTCGCCATCTACCTCTCTCCTCGCAAGGCCTTCGCCGCGTTGGCTCTTGTTGTCGCCTGCGTTGGCGTCTGCACTGGCGCCGCATGGGCCCAGTCGCCCGCTGGAGAGCCTACGGTGCTGCACCAGGTGGAGTTGCCTTTGCCTTCCGGTACCGTGCTGCGTGCCCATTGGTGGCCAGCGCCCCAGCCATCATCCGCGCAGGCCAGTGCGTCTGTACTGCCGGCCGTTCTGGCGCTGCATGGCTGTGGAGGCCTGTTTGCCAAGGCGGGCGTTTTGTCTTCCCGCTACCGTGAAACGGCCGAAACGCTGCACGCCGCAGGCTATGCCGTGCTGATGCCGGACAGTTTCGGATCGCGCGGGCTGCGTGATGTGTGCCAGACCCGCTACAGCGACCGCAGCCTGAACGTGAACGACCGCGTGCAAGACGCGCGCGCGGCCCTGGTGTGGCTGGCCGCGCAGCCCGGCGTGGATGCGCGGCACATCGGCGTGATGGGCTGGTCCAACGGCGGCACCACCACGTTGAATTTGCTGGTGCAGCGGCTCACCCACCCGCGCGAGGGTGAGCCGACACTGGCCGGTGCTGCGGTTTTCTACCCCGGCTGCGGGCCGTTGCTCAAACACCAGGCCGTGGCAGAAAGTGTTCCGCTGCTGATGCAGCTGGGTGCGCTGGACGACTGGACCCCACCCCAACCCTGCGTGGACTGGGCCGGCGCGCTGAAGGCCCGCGCTGGCAGCGACGTGACGGTGCACGTGTACGAAGGCAGCTACCACGGCTTTGATGGCACTGCGCCCGTGCGCCTGCGCGGCGATGTGCCCAATGGCACGTCGGCCCACGGTGTGCACCAGGGCGGAAACCCCACAGCGCGCGTTCAGTCGCTGGCCGCGCTGCAATCCTTCTGGAAACGGGTGCTGGGCACCCCGACCGCGCCATGAACGCCACCGACCATTTCACCCAACTCGCACGCTACAACCAGTGGGCCACTGCTCGCCTGCTCGACGCAGTGGCGGAGGTACCAGGGGACGACTACCGGCGCGATGTGGGGTTGTTCTTCCACAGCATCCACGGCACGCTCAACCACCTGCTGGTGGGCGAGCACCATCTGTGGTTCGTGCGCTTTGCCGAAGGCACCTCGCCCAAGGTGGCGCTGGATGCCGAACTGGAGCGCGACCGCGCGCAGCTGGATGCCCGTTTGCGCGAAGGAGCGGCCCGCTGGGCACCGCTGATAGCTTCGTTCGCTCCTGGTCGTTGGAGCGGCACGCTCGACTACACCACCATGCGTGGCACGGCGGCATCGCTGCCGTTTGCGGCCACGCTGGCGCATGTGTTCAACCACGGAACGCACCACCGGGGTCAGATCACTGCGGCATTGACCGCGCTGGGCCAGCCCTGTCCCGAGCTGGACTTCGTCTACTTTCTGCAAAACCCGTCCAAGCCATGAGCAGCCAGAACCTTTCCATCACTCAGACCGGCGCCGTGGCGCGCATCACGCTCACGCAGCCTGAAATTCGCAACGCCTTCAGCGATGAGGTCATTGCCGAGATCACCGCCGCCTTTCTGGAAGTCGGAGGGCGTGCCGATGTGCGCGCCGTGGTGCTGGCCGCGGAAGGCCCGGCCTTCTGCGCCGGTGCCAACCTCAACTGGATGCGCCGCATGGCCGACTACACGCGCGACGAGAACGTCGCCGACGCGGGAAAGTTGGCCGAGATGCTGCGGGTGATCTACGAGTGC
Organism: Acidovorax sp. Root568; assembly: GCF_001427445.1. Taxonomy (NCBI): domain Bacteria; kingdom Pseudomonadati; phylum Pseudomonadota; class Betaproteobacteria; order Burkholderiales; family Comamonadaceae; genus Acidovorax; species Acidovorax sp. Root568. The sequence continues at coordinate 30,335 of NZ_LMGP01000004.1, forward strand.
CCCAAGCCCACGGTGGCACGTGTGCAGGGCGATGTGTACGCCGGTGGCATGGGCTTGGTGGCCGCGTGCGACATGGCCGTGGCCGTGGACACGGCGGGCTTTTGCCTCAGCGAAGTGAAGCTGGGGCTCATCCCCGCCACCATCAGCCCTTATGTGATACGTGCCATGGGCGCACGCGCTGCGCACCGCTACTTCCTCACGGCAGAGCGTTTTGGCGCGGCCGAAGCCTTGCGCATTGGGTTTGTGCACGAGGTCGTGGTGGCTGACCAGCTCGACACCAAGGTGGACGAACTGCTCAAGGCCCTGACCAGCGCCAGCCCCAATGCTGTGCGCGTGTGCAAGAAGCTGGTGATGGATGTGGCAGAGCGCGAAATCAATGCCGGGCTTATTGCCGCCACGGTGCAGGGCATTGCCGACATCCGTGCCAGCGATGAGGGCAAGGAAGGCGTGCAGTCGTTCCTCAACAAGCGCAAACCTGCCTGGTTGGGCTGATCAGTACAAGCAGGCCATGGACACCCTCTGGTTCAACATCGTGCAGTGGCTCCACACGCTGGGACTGCATGTGGATGGCGGCACGGCGCGCGCTGTGGGCGATGCGGCAGCCACAGCAACTGCGAAGCTCGACATGCCCAGCCTGCTGGCGCTGGCCGCCGCACTGGGCTGGGCCAGCGGGTTCCGGCTGTATGCCGTGGTGTTCCTGGTCGGAATGATGGGCGTGCTGGGCTGGATGCCCCTGCCGCCAGGCCTGGTCATGCTGCAGCACCCGCTGGTGCTGATGGTCAGCGGCTTCATGCTGATGGTGGAGTTTTTTGCCGACAAGGTGCCCTGGGTGGACAGCGCCTGGGATGCCATCCATGCCTTCATCCGCGTACCTGCGGGCGCTGCGTTGGCCTACGGCGTGTTCGGTGCCGACAACGCGACCATGGCCGTGGTGGCGGGACTGCTGGGCGGCTCGCTCTCTGCCACGGCCTTGGCCACCAAGATGACCACCCGCGCCGCCGTGAACACCTCGCCCGAGCCGTTTTCCAACTGGGGGCTGTCGTTCTTTGAAGACGGCCTGGTCGTGGCCGTGGTCTGGCTGGCCACGCAGCACCCGGTGGCCTTTGGCATCGCGCTGGTGGTGATGGTGGCGGTGTCGGTGCTGCTGATGGTGGTGCTGTTCAAGTTTCTGCGCGCCGTGGTGCGGCGCTTGTCCTCTTTCTTTTCTGGTTCTGCCAAGGTGGCTTAAACATGTTCAACAAGATCCTTATTGCAAACCGTGGCGAGATCGCTTGCCGTGTCGCAGCGACCGCCAAGCGCCTGGGCGTGAAAACCGTCGCCGTGTACTCCGACGCCGACGCCAACGCCAAACACGTGGCCGTGTGCGACGAGGCCGTGCACATCGGCGGCAGCGCGCCCAAGGATAGCTACCTGCGCTGGGAGCGCATCATCGAGGCCGCCAAGGCCACGGGCGCGCAGGCCATCCACCCTGGCTACGGTTTTCTGAGCGAGAACGAAGACTTCGCCAAGGCCTGTGCCGACGCGGGCCTGGTTTTCATTGGTCCCCCCGCAAGCGCCATCAATGCCATGGGGCTGAAGGCCGAGTCCAAGCGCCTCATGGAGCAGGCACAGGTGCCCCTGGTGCCCGGCTACCACGGTGCTGACCAGGACCCGGCGCTGCTGCAACGCGAGGCGGACCGTATTGGCTATCCCGTGCTCATCAAGGCCAGCGCCGGCGGTGGCGGCAAGGGCATGCGCGCCGTGGACAAGGCCGAGGACTTTGCGGCGGCGCTCGACTCCTGCAAGCGCGAGGCCATCAACAGCTTTGGTGACGACGCGGTGCTGGTCGAAAAGTACGTGCAGCGCCCGCGCCACATTGAGATCCAGGTGTTTGGCGACACGCACGGCAACTGTGTGTACCTGTTTGAGCGCGATTGCTCCGTGCAGCGCCGCCACCAAAAGGTGCTGGAGGAAGCGCCTGCGCCGGGCATGACGCCAGAGCTGCGCGCCCGCATGGGCGAGGCCGCTGTGGCCGCCGCCAAGGCTGTGAACTACGTGGGCGCGGGCACCGTGGAGTTCATCGTCGAGCAGCCCGGCGGCTACGACGCGCCCGAGCAGATGAAGTTCTACTTCATGGAGATGAATACCCGCCTGCAGGTGGAGCACCCCGTGACCGAGGCCATCACGGGTCTCGACCTGGTGGAGTGGCAACTGCGTGTGGCGTCTGGCGAGCCCTTGCCACTGAAGCAGGAAGACCTCCGTATCCAAGGCCACGCCATCGAGGCGCGCATCTGTGCCGAGAACCCCGACAACAACTTCCTGCCTGCCACCGGCGCGCTCAATGTGTATGCGCTGCCCGAGTGCGTGACCTTTGAACGGGGCGCGGTGCGCGTGGATTCCGGCGTGCGCGAGGGCGATGCGATCAGCCCGTTCTACGACTCCATGGTGGCCAAGCTCATCGTGCACGGTGACACGCGTGCGCAAGCCCTGGCCCGGCTGGATGAAGCGCTGGCGCAGACCCACATCGTGGGCCTTGCGACCAACGTGCAGTTCCTGCGCCGCGTGGCACGCACTGAGGCATTTGCCAGTGCCAAGCTCGACACCGCGCTGATTCCGCGCGAGCAGGCGGTGCTGTTCCACCAGGAACCTGTGGGCCTGCCGCTGGCCGCTGCGGCGGCCGTGGCCCAGACCCTGCTGCGCGAGCGCGCCAGCGAGGGCGTGGACCCCTTCAGCCGCCGCGATGGTTTCCACACCCATGGCGTGGTGCAGCGCCGGTTTGAGTTCGAGTTTGGTGGCGAGCACGCCAAGGCGCTGCTGACCTACGAGCGTGGTGGCAGCCTGCATCTGGCCGTCGGCGAGGGCGATGCCGCAGTGGCCGGGCCGTTGGTGTTCAGCGCTGTGGGGCGGGGCATCGAATTGCAGTTTGCAGGTCAGCGCACGCGTGCGGCTGTGTATGCCCAGGGCGAGGTGGACCACGTATTCACCCCGCTGGGCGCCACGCAGATCACCGCCATCGACCTGCTGGCCCACGCGGGCGAGGCAGCGGCTGAAGGCGGACGCCTCACGGCCCCCATGCCCGGCAAGGTGGTGTCGTTTGCCGTGAAGGCGGGCGACAAGGTTGCCAAGGGGCAGCCACTGGCGGTGATGGAGGCCATGAAGATGGAGCACACCATCGCCGCCCCGGCCGACGGCGTGGTGCAGGAGCTGCTGTACGCGCCAGGCGACCAGGTGACCGAGGGGGCAGAGCTGCTCAAGCTGGTAGCCGCCGACAAGGCCTGAGCCAAGTAGTGTCCCGAGTCGTCTGCAGGTGACAGCGCAGGGGGCCCAATGCGGCTACGCTTGGGCCCCATGAAAATCACCTTTTGCTGTACCGATGCCAAGCCCGAGCCCTGGCTCCAGGGCTTTTCCGCCGCGCTGCCCGGCGTTGAGATTTCTGTTTGGCAACCCGGCGCCCCGCAGGCCGACTACGCCGTGGTCTGGGCACCACCCCAGCAGTTCATGGACGAACAGCCTGGCCTCAAGGCGCTCTTCAATATCGGCGCAGGGGTGGATGCCCTGCTCAAGCTGCGCTTGCCGCCCCAGGCCTTGGTGGTACGGCTGGATGATGCGGGCATGGCCGTGCAGATGGCTGAATATGTGTGCCACGCGGTGATCCGCCACTTCCGCGAGTTTGATGGCTATGAGGCTGACACCCAGGCGGGCCGCTGGGGCTACCGCAAGCCACGCCTGCGCAGCGACTATCCCATCGGTGTGATGGGCCTGGGCGTGCTGGGCGAGCGGGTTGCCAAGGCGCTGGCGTTGTTTGACTTTCCCATCAACGGCTGGAGCCGCAGCCCCAAGGCCATCGACGGCGTGCGCGGCTTTGCGGGTGCAGATCAATTCAATGGCTTTCTGGCCGCGAGCCGCATGCTGGTCAACCTGCTGCCCCTCACGCCTGATACGGCCAACGTGATCAACAAAGACACACTGGGCCGCCTGTTGCCCGGCGCTTATGTGATCAATGTGGCGCGCGGTGCGCACCTGGTGGACGAAGACCTGGTGGCCGCCATCGACAGCGGCCATGTGGCTGGAGCCACGCTCGATGTGTTCCGCACCGAGCCGTTGCCCGCAGGCCATGCGTTCTGGACGCACCCACGCATCACCGTCACGCCCCACACTTCGGCGCGCACGCTGCGCGACGAGAGCATTGCCCAGATCGCACGCAAGATGGTGGCGCTGGAGCACGGCGAGGCGGTGGCGGGCATCGTGAACCCCGCGCGAGGCTACTGAAGCCGCCGGTCCACACGCTCGCGAGCGTAGAGAATGGCGGGCATGAGCACATCCACGTTCCGTCGTTTCTTTGGTCTTTTGGGCTGGATCCTGCTGGTGCCCAGCGCCTTGACCGCGCTGGGTGCGGCGTGGTTATTGGCCTCTGGCATGAACATGCTGGGCGACACCCACACCGCCAAGGGCCGGGTGGTGGCGCATGAAGAAATCATGACAGGCCCATCCCACCGCCGGGGGCTTGCCAAGAAAAGCATTGTGGAGTTTGTGGCGGGCGATGGGCGAACCTACAGCTTCACGGATTCGGTCGCACGCCAGCAGCAGGCCATCCACAAGGTGGGTGAGACGGTTTCGGTGCGCTACTCCGCCAAGGACCCGGTGCAGGCGGAAATCCGCAGTTCCACCACCGTGAAGATCGTGATCGGTGCAGTGATGCTGCTCTCCAGCGCCATCGGTATGGCAGTGGGCTGGCTGTTGCTGCGCTTGCGCCCCAGGTCTGTCGCATAGCCCTCTGTGCGCGGGCACAGAGGGTGTGCCTTTTCAATCCACCGTCACGCCGGCATCGCGCACCAGCTTGCCCAGACGCTGCGCGTCGGCCTTGATGAGCGCCCCGAAATCTGCCGCCGTGCCCCCCACCGCAGGCGTGCCAATGGCTTCCCATTTGGCGCGGAAGGCGGGTTCTTTGAAGATCGCATTCACCGTGGCGTTGAGCTTGTCGACGGTGGCTTGCGGGGTGCCAGCGCGCACCGCAATGCCATGCCAGCCGGTGATCTGGTAGCCCGCAATGCCAGCCTCCGCCATGGTGGGCACATTGGGCAGCACCTTGGCACGTTCGCTGGATGTGACGGCCAGCGGGATGAGCTTGCCCGCCTGAATGTGGGGCAGGGAGCTACCGACGATGTCAAACATCACGTTCACCTGTCCGCCGATCAGGTCATTGAGCGCGGGGCCAGCGCCCCGGTAGGGGATGTGCCCCATCTTCACGCCCGCTGTGGTGTTGAACAGCTCGCCCGCCAGGTGCTGCGGTGTGCCGTTGCCGGCCGACGCGTAGCTCAGCACCGGCTTGCCGGCCTTGGCCATGGCCAGGAACTCGGCAAACGTCTTGACGCCCAGGGAGGGATGCACCTCCAGCACCAGCGGGAATGCCGACAGCTGGATCACCGGCACCAGATCGGACAGCGGGTTGAACGGCATGCTGGCGTACAGCGAGGGGTTGACCGCCATCGGGCCGCTGGCGGCCAGCAGCAGCGTGTGGCCGTCCGCTGGCGCCTGTTTGGCCACCTCGGCGCTGCCGGTGTTGCCACCGGCGCCGCCCTTGTTATCCACCACCACAGGTACACCTAGGCGGCTTTGCAGCTCGGGCTGCAGCATGCGGGCCATCAGGTCGGTGGGTCCACCGGGCGGATAGGGCACCACAAAGCGGATGGTCTTGCTGGGGAACGCGGTGGCGGCCGTCTGCGCCGCAGCGTGACCTGCGATGCCCAGGGCCAGGGGCACGGCAAGGGCTGCGTGCAGCACGGCGCGCCGGGCGCCGCGATGCGTGGATAAGGAAAGGTGGCGGTGGTGCATGTCTGTCTCCTGTGGGGATGGATAAAGCCCGTCTGCTGCGGGTTGATGTCAATGGATGGGGAGCGCGATGGAGCGGTGCCGATCAGCCTGCGCCAAAGCGCTGCCGGATGTCGGCGGCGTTGGCCAGCGGGCGGCCCAGCGCGGCGGCCGCTTCGACGGCCTGGCGCACCAGCGCGGTGTTGTCGGGGGCCACGCTGCCGTCCTTGCACAGCAGGTTGTTTTCAAACCCCACGCGGGCATGGCCACCAAACACGGCGGCGGCGACCACGCAGGCGTTTTCTGCCGCACCGAAGGCGCACACGGCCCAGGGCTCGTTGCCGTCATGGGCGTTCAGAAACGGCAGCAGGTCGCGCGGGCTGGAGGTCTGGCCCGCGCTGTAGCGGCCCAGCACAAACAGCAGGAGCCAAGGTGCATCCGGCACCACGCCACTGGCGCGCAGCGCCTGCCAGCGGCGCAGGTCGGCCACGTCGTACAGGATGACCTGCACCATGGTGCGGCGCTGGGCGAGGCCGGTGAAGAAGCGCTGCAGTCCGGCTTCGCCGATCTCGGGCTTGTCTACTTCGCGCAGGCCGATGGACACGGCCTCGGGTTGCAGGGCCTCCACCATGGCGATCTGCGCGGGGGCCTGGTACACGCCTGCGGCTTCACTGGTGATCTGTATGACCATCGCGTCGCCCACGGCCTGGCGCACCACGCGCTGCGCCTCACGGTAGCCCTCCACGTCCAGGCTGTGGCGGCCTTGTGCGTCGCGGATGTGCATGTGCAGCATGGCCGCGCCTGCATCCAGGCAGGCTTTGGCCGTAGTGGCCAGCGTGGTGGGGGTGATGGGCACGGCGGGGTGGTCAGCGGGCTGTTTGTAGGCGCCGTTGGGGGCCACGGTCACGATCAGCGGGTCGGCCCACTGGCTGGCAATGGTGGGTGATGCGGGCGATGCACTCATGCGCGGGCTCCGGTGGTCGTTGGGGTGTCCGTCTGTGACGTGTCGGTGGGGGGCTCGATGGTGGGCAACTCGCTGGCAAGCAAAGCCAGGCCCTGGCGCAGCAGCGTGTCGTAGCGCGTGCGTTCGGCCCGCTTGCGGTCTTCGGGCCAGTCAAAAAAGCCCTTGCCCGTCTTCATGCCGAGCTGACCCTGCGCCACCTTGTCGCGCAGGGCCTGGGCGGGCACGTCGGTGTTCGACAGCGTGGGGTACATGGTGGCGGCTGCGGCGGTGTGCACCTCAATGCCTGCGTGGTCGCGCTGCAGCACCGGCCCGGCCGCCAGAAAGCGGAAGCCAAAACCAAAGCGCACGGCGGCGTCCACGTCCTCCGGCGAGGCAATGCCTTCGTCGATGAGCGCAAAGGCCTCGCGCGAGAGCGCATGCTGCATGCGGTTGGCCAGAAAACCCGGCTTATCCTTCTTGACCAGCACCGGTACGCTGCCGCAGCCGCGCATGAAGGCGTGCAGCCAGGTGCCCAGCGCGGGGTCGCTGCGCTCGCCCAGCACCACCTCCACCAGCGGCACCAGGTGGGCGGGCATGAAGAAGTGCAGGCCCAGCATCCGCTGAGCCGTGCCCAGTCCCTGGGCGATGGCACTGATGGGAAAGCCCGAGCTGTTGCTGGCCAGCACGGCGTTGGGGGGGGCCACGGTTTCCAGCTCGGCAAACAGCTTTTGTTTGGCTGCCAGTTGCTCTGTGATGCATTCCACCACCAGCACCACGCCGTTCCAGTCCACATCCTGCAGGCTGGCGCACACCTGCACCGGGCCGGCGTGGGTAGCTTGGCCTGCGGCGGCCAGCTCCTGCGCAATGTGCGGCCGCAAGTGTTCGCGGCGGGCGGCGTGGGGGTCCACCACCGTGACCTGCGCGCCGCCACGGGCCAGGACCACGGCCACATCGGCCCCCATGGTGCCTCCGCCTACCACCACGGTGCGCGCGCTGCGCGGCGAACTGTTCTCCATCGTGTCTCCTTGATGCTCTCAATCTGTTCAAGCGGTGTGCTTGCGTTGAATTCAGTCTAGGGGCCCCACATTACGCGGTCCAGACGTCTTTTTCGATAGACTGATCGGTTATGAAGATCAATTGGTCCGCCCGCGAGGTGGATGTGTTCCTCTCCCTGGCCGAGACGCTGAGTTTTCGGCGCACGGCCTTGCAGATGCACCTGTCGCAGTCGGCGGTGTCGGGCACGGTGGCTCGGCTGGAGGAGATGCTGGACGTGCGCCTGTTCGAGCGCACCACGCGCACCGTGCAGCTCACGCTGGCGGGCGAGGTGTTTGCCGAGCAGGCGCGGTTTCTGCGCCACCAGATGGAGGAGACCGTGCGCCGCGTGCAGGAGGTGGCGCAGCTGCAGGTGGGTCGCATTGCGCTGGCGGCGCTGCCGTCGCTGGCAGCCGGGGCCGTACCCCGCGCGTTTGCCCGGTTCGCCACACAGCACCCGGGCGTGCAGATGGAGCTGATCGACAGCCTGGCGGGCCCGGCGTTTGACATGGTGCGTGCCGGGCGCGTGGACTTTGCCCTCACCGCCGCCAACCCCGCCTATGCGGATCTGGACTACACCCCGCTGGTGTCCGATCGGTTTGTGCTGCTGATGCAGCGCACGCACACCCTGGCCCGTGGGCGGGGTGCCATCGCCTGGGCCGAGGTGGCCGAGCTGCACCACATCTCCATGCCTGCGGGCACCAGCGTGCGGCAGTACGCGCAAGAGGCCCTGCTGACGCACCGCATCCGCTTTGAACCCCGCTACGAGGTGGAGCACCTGGCCACCATCGCGGCCATGGTGGCTGCGGGGCTGGGTGTGAGCGCGCTGCCCGAGCTGGCCGCCCAGGTGGTGCGCCGGCCCGAGGTGGTCACACGCCCGCTCAAGGCGCCCGTGCTGCACCGGCCCATCGGGCTGATCACGCTGCGCGGGCGGCCGCTGTCGCTGGCGGCGCAGGCCATGGTGGCCTTGCTGCGGCAGGAGGTGGAAGACGCTGACAGGCAAGGAGCCTGATGGCGCGTCCGGCGAATGGTCTGGCACGATATGGGGTGGCCCTGTGGAGGCGGTGGCGAGACAATGGCGGCATTCCTTGATCCACCACTTGGTAGCCCCATGAGCATTCCCTCCCGCGTCCACCTCATCGACGTTGGCCCCCGTGACGGCCTGCAGAACGAGAAGACCCCGGTGCCCGCCGCCGTCAAGATCGAGCTGGTGCACCGCCTGCAGCAGGCCGGCCTGAAAGAGATCGAAGTCACCAGCTACGTCAGCCCCAAGTGGGTGCCGCAGATGGCCGACAACCACGAGGTGATGAGGGGCATCACCCGCCAGAGCGGCGTCGCGTATTCGGTGCTCACGCCCAACCTCAAGGGCTTTGAGGCGGCCGTGCTGGACCAGCCCGACGAGATCGTTGTCTTCGGCTCCGCCAGCGAGGCCTTCAGCCAGCGCAACATCAACTGCAGCATTGCCGAAAGCATTGAGCGTTTTGCCCCGGTGGTAGAGGCCGCGTTGGCCGCTGGCATCCGCGTGCGTGGCGCCATGAGCTGCACCGTGGGCTGCCCGTACGAGGGCGACATTGCGCCCGAACGCGTGGCGTACCTTGCGGGCCTGCTGAAGGGCATTGGGGTGCAGCGCGTGGATGTGGCCGACACCATTGGCGTGGGCACCCCGCGCAAGGCGCAGAAAGCGCTGGAGGCCACGCTGCAGCACTTTGGCATCGACGAGGTCTCGGGACACTTCCACGATACCTACGGCCAAGCACTGTCCAACACGCTGGCGGCGCTGGAGCTGGGCGTGTGGAACTTCCAGTCGTCCGTGGCTGGGCTGGGCGGCTGCCCTTATGCCAAGGGCGCGACCGGCAACGTGGCCACCGAAGACGTGGTGTACATGCTGCAGGGCATGGGCATTGAGACCGGCATCGACCTGGACTTGCTAATCGACGCAGGCGCCTACATCAGCGGCTTTCTGGACCGCAAGCCCAACTCACGCGCGGCCAACGCCTTGTTGACCAAGCGCGCGGGCTGACTGCAAATCAGCTCCACCCGGCCGCCGTCAACCGGCGTCCGGGGTGCCGCCCAGCACCTTCCAGAGCGTCACGCGGTTGACCTGCTCGGCCTGGCGCAGGCCGATGAGGGTCTGCTGTGCCGCATACAGGCTGCGTTGTGCATCCAGCACCGTGAGGTAGTTGTCCACCCCGGCCTTGAACCGCGCCTCCGACAGGTCGAACGCCTTTTGGGTGGAGGCCACCAGCCGCGTCTGCGCGGCGATGCGCTCGTCCCATTGCGCGCGGTCGGCCAGCACATCGGCGGTCTCGCGGAACGCGGTCTGCACGGCCTTTTCGTACTGGGCCACCGCGATGCGCTGGTTGGCCTCGGCCACCTGCACATTGGCGCGGTTGCGGCCGGCGTCGAAGATGGGCAGTCGGACCAGTGGCACAAAGCTCCAGGTGCCGCTGCCCGCACCAAACAGGCCGTCCAGCTCGCGGCTGCCGGTGCCTACGTTGGCCGTGAGGCTGATGGTGGGGAACAGGGCCGCCCGCGCAGCGCCGATGTTCGCCTCGGCGGCGCGCAGGGCGTTTTCGGCGGCCTGTATGTCGGGCCGGGCGAGCAGCACGCTGGAGGCCAGCGGCACCGGTACGGGCTGCAACGCCGCCGGGGCCTGCGCGTCTGCACGCAGCGTGCTGGCGGTGGGCCACAGGGCCGCAGGCACCGGGCCGCCCACCAGCAATTGCAGTGCGTTGCGGTCGCGCTCCACCTGCGCCAGGTAGGTCGCCACATCGCCGCGTGCCGCGTCCACCGTGGTCTGCGCCTGGGCCAGCACCAGTCCCGATGTGGAGCCGATGGCGTGGATGCGTTCGGTCAGCGCATAGGCCTTTTCGCGGCTGGCCAGGGTGTCGCGCGCCAGTTGCAGCCGGGCTTCATCGGCGGCCAGGGTGAGCCAGGCGTTGGCTACATCGGCAATCAGGCCTGTCTGGATGTTGCGCTGGTTCTGCTGGCTCTGCAGAAACTGCTGCAGCGCTGCCTCGTTGAGGTTGCGCACGCGGCCCCAGAAGTCGATCTCGTAACTGGCAAACCCCAGTTGTGCCGTGTACTGCGTGGCCACCTGCGCAGGGGCTGTGGCGCTGCTCATGCCGGCGGCGGTGCGCGCGCGGCTGGCCTGCGCCTGCGCGGTGACGCTGGGCAACAGGTCGGCGCGGGTGATGCCGTACTGGGCGCGGGCCCGTTCGATGGTCTCGACGGCCACGCGCAGGTCGCGGTTGTTCGACAGCGCGAGGGCAATGACATCGCGCAGCGGCTGGGCCTGCACCCAGCCCAGCGCCGCTGCCGTCTGCAGACTGGCGTCGCTGGCCACGGCCGGCTGTCCGCTGGTTGTGCCCACGGTGTCAGGCACCGGCAGGGCGGGGGTCTGGTGCATGGGGGCCAGGTTGCAGCCCGCGATCAGTGCGGTGGTGGCCAGGGCTGCAGCGATGGCGGCAGGCCGGCGCTGGCGGCGTGGCGAAAAGGGTGGGCGCGTCATGCTGCGCTCTCCTGAGTGGGGTGCGGTAGGGTGGTGGCAGGCGGTGGCGGTGCGTTGTCTTCGCTGCGCGACCGGCTCTTGAACCAGCGGCGGATCAGCAGGAAGAACACCGGCACCAGGAAGATGCCCAGCACCGTGGAAGCCAGCATGCCGCCCAGCACGGCGGTACCGATGGCCACCCGCCCGCCTGCACCCGCGCCGGTGCCGATGGCCAGCGGGATCACCCCGAAGCCAAACGCCAGCGAGGTCATCAGGATGGGCCGCAGGCGCAGGCGCACGGCCGCGACGATGGCGTCAAACAGGTTCTTGCCCTGCTCCTGCAGCTGCACCGCAAACTCCACGATCAGGATCGCGTTTTTGGACGCCAGCCCCACCGTGGTCAGCAGCCCCACCTGAAAGTACACGTCGTTGGTGAGGCCCCGGGTGTAGGTGGCGGCGAGCGCGCCCACCACGCCCAGCGGCACGGCGAGGATCACCGACAGCGGCACGGTCCAGCTCTCATACAGGGCCGCCAGGCACAGGAACACGAACAGGATCGAGATCGCGTACAGCATGGGGGCCTGGGCGCCCGACTGGCGTTCCTGCAGCGAGGCGCCCGTCCACTCGTAGCCAATGCCGGGAGGCAGCGTGCCCAGGATGTCTTCCACGATCTTCATGGCTGCGCCCGAGCTCACGCCTGGTGCCGCGCGGCCTTCCAGCTCGTAGGCCGGGTTGCCGTTGTAGCGCAGCAGCTGCGGCGAGCCGTAGGCCCAGTAGCTGGTGGAGAACGCGCCAAACGGCACCATCTCGCCCTTGCTGTTGCGCACGCTCCAGCGCGCCACGTCCTGCGGCAGCATGCGCGCCGGAGCGTCGCCCTGGATGTACACGCGCTTGACCCGTTCGTTGTTCAGGAAGTCGTTCACGTAGGTGCCGCCAATGGCGCTGGAGAGCACGCTGTTGATGTCGTTGTACGACAGCCCAAGCGCGGCGGCCTTGCGGTCGTCGATCTCCAGGCGCAGCTCGCTGGCATCTTCCAGGTTGGTCATGCGCAGGTTGGTCAGTTCGGGCCGCTTGCGCGCTTCGGACAGGAAGGTGTTGGTGGCTGCCAGCAACGCCTGGTGGCCCAGGCCGTTCATGTCCTTGATCACGAAGTTGAAGCCCGAGCTGGAGCCCAGGCCCCGCACGGCCGGGGGCATGACGACCAGCACCCGCGCATCGCGGATGGATGCCAGGTCGCGCGTGGCCTTGTAGGCAATCTGCGCGGCGGCCTGGTTGGGCAGCGTGCGGTCTTCCCAGGGCTTGAGGCGCACAAAGCCACGTGCCGAGGCCTGGTCTCCGTTGATGCCCGAGACCTGGTAGAAGCTCAGCACATCGGGCTGCTGCGCAAAGTAGTCGCGCACCTGGTCCAGCACGCTCTGCAGCCGCGCATCGGCGGCGCCCGAGGGCAGGTTCACGTTCACGTACAGGAAGCCCTGGTCTTCGTCGGGCAGAAAGGATGTGGGCAGGCGCGCCATGAGCAGCCACACCACGCCACACACCGCCAGAAAGATCAGCACCATGCGCTTGGTGCGGCGCAGCGTGTAGGCCACCGTGCCCTGGTAGCGTGCCGAAGTGGCGTCGAAATGGTGGTTGAACCAGCGGAAGAACCGGTCGTTCAGGCCCAGCAGGCCGCGCCGGATGGGCCGGTCATGCCCGGCAGACGCGGCTGCGGGCTTGAGCAGCGTGGCGCACAGCGCCGGGGTGAGGGTGAGCGCCACAAACACCGACAGCGCCATGGCCGCCACGATGGTGATGGAGAACTGCCGGTAGATCACGCCGGTGGAGCCGCCAAAGAACGCCATGGGCACGAACACCGCCGACAGCGTGACCCCGATGCCCACCAGGGCGGGCGTGATTTCGCGCATGGACTGGCGGGTGGCCTCCCTGGCCGACTGACCGGTCTCGTGCATCACCCGCTCGACGTTTTCGACCACCACGATCGCATCGTCCACCAGCAGGCCGATGGCCAGCACCATGGCAAACATGGTCAGCGTGTTGATCGAATACCCCGCCAGCGACAGCACCCCGAAGGTGCCCAGCAGCACCACCGGCACGGCAATGGCGGGGATCAGCGTGGCGCGGAAGTTCTGCAAAAACACGAACATCACGATCACCACCAGGATCATGGCTTCGCCCAGTGCGCTGACCACTTCCTTGATGGATGCGCGCACGAAGGGCGTGGAGTCCGAACTCACGAAGTAGTCGATCTGGTTGGGAAAGTAGGGCTTGAGCTCGGCCAGCTTGGCGGCAATGGCATCGGCCACCTGCATGGCGTTGGCGCCGTCGGCCAGCACGATGCCCATGCCCGCGCCGGGCATGCCGTTGAGCTTGGCCTTCACAGTCAGGTTCTCGGCACCCAGCTCCACGCGGGCCACGTCCTTGACGGTGACCACTGAGCCATCGAGCGCCGACTTGAGCACGATGGCCTCGAACTGCTCCACCGTCTTGAGCTTGGTGCGGGCGGTGATGGTGGCGTTGAGCTGCTGGTCGGACACCGCGGGCAGGGCGCCCAGCTGGCCGGCAGATACCTGCGCGTTCTGGGCGTTGAGCGCATTGACCAGGTCCGACGGCATCAGCGCGTACTTCTCCATCTTGGCCGGGTCCATCCAGATGCGCATGGCGTAGTTGGTGCCGAACACCGTGACGTCACCGACACCGTCGATGCGGCCGATCACGTCCACCAGGCTGCTGGTCAGGAAGTCGCCGATGTCCACGGCGCTCATGGAGGGGTCTTTGGAGAAGAAGCTGTAAGTGACCAGGAAGTCCTGCCCACCCTTGTTCACGAACACGCCCCGGCTCTTGACGGCGTCGGGCAGGCGGTTGGTGGCGGCCTGCAGCTTGTTTTGCACCTGCACCTGCGCCACATCGATGTTGGTGCCGGGCGCGAAGGTGAGCGTGGTGCGCGAGCGGCCCGAGGCGTCCGAGGTCGAGCTCATGTAGAGCATGTTGTCGATGCCCTTGAGCTGCTGCTCGATGATCTGCGTCACCGAGTTTTCGACCGTCTCGGCCGAGGCGCCGGTGTATTGCGAGCCGATGGTCACGCGTGGCGGAGCGATGTCGGGGTACTGCTCCAGCGGCAGCGTGACGATGGACAGCGCACCGCCCAGCATGATGATGATGGCGATGACCCAGGCAAAAATGGGCCGGTTGATGAAGAACTGAGCCATGTGCTGCGTCCTTCGTGCTCAGCGGGATGCCGCTGGGGAAGGGGCCGAGGCGGGCGCGGCACCTGCAGCGGGCGGCGCGTCGGCGCCTGGGGCTCCCTTGCGGCCCTTGGTGGGTGCTTTGGGGTCCACTTCCACCGCGCGCACCTTGTCGCCCGGTTTGACGCGCTGGAACCCTTCGGTCACCACGCGCTCGCCTGCAGCCAGCCCGCCTTGCAGCAGCCACTGGTTGCCCACCGCCCGGTCGATGCTGATCGGGCGTTTTTCCACTACATCGCCTTCCTTGACCACCAGCACGCTGGGCTTGCCGGTGAGGTCGCGGGTCACGGCCTGCTGGGGCACCAGCAGGGCTTCGGGCGCAAGGCCGGTGGGCAGCAGCGCCTGCACGTACATGCCGGGCATCAGCGTGCCCTTGGGGTTGGGCACCACGGCGCGCAGCGTGACGGTGCCGGTGGTGGCGTTCACGATCACGCCGGCAAACTGCAGCTGGCCGCGTTGCGCGTACTCGGTGCCGTCGTCCAGGCGGATGCGCACGGGGATCTTGTCGCCCTCGACCTTCTGGAAGCGGCCAGCGTCCCAGTCCCGCTGCAACTGCATCAGCTCGGTGGTGGACTGGGTGAAGTCCACGTACATCGGGTCAAGCTGGACGATGGAGGTCAGCGCATCGGCCTGGTTGGCCGTGACCAGTGCCCCCGGCGTCACGTTGGACAGGCTGATGCGTCCACTGATCGGTGCCTCGATGCGGCTGTACTTGAGGTTGATGCGGGCGGTGGTCAGGTTGGCCTGGGCCACGGCCACGTCGGAGCGCGACTGGGCGGCCGCCGCCTGGCTTTCTTCAAACGCCTGCTGGCTGATGGCGTCGATCTTCACCAGCTCCGCATTGCGCTTGGCCGTGGCCTCCTGGGTGCGCGCTGTGGCCTCGGCCTTGGCCAGGGCTGCCTGCGCGCTGGCTTCGGTGGCCCGCAGCGAGGCGTCATCGATCTGGTACAGCGGCTGGCCTTGGCGCACCAGCATCCCTTCGGTGAACAGGCGCTTTTGCAGAATGCCCGATACCTGGGGCCTCACCTCGGCCGTGAGCGAGGCGCGGGTGCGGCCGGGCAGGGCGGCTTCGAGCTGCTGGCTTTGCTGCTTGAGCGTGACCACGCCCACTTCAGGGGCGGCCTTGGCCGGTGCGGGGGCCTCGTTGGGTTTGCTGCAGCCGGACAAGATGCCCGCGATCAGCAGCAGCCCCAGCAACGCTCCCCGGCATGGCAATGCCCCGAGGGCGGGGCGGCCCGGCACAGTGTTGGCAGGGGAGGTCGCGGGCAGGCTCGGGCACAGCGGGGACAACGCAGCATCGTTCATGGGCGTGGGAGCGGTTGGGTTGGGAAGGTTCGGCGCATTGTGGGGCGCACACATTTCCTGTTTGTAAAGTGGCCGGATTTGGCCCGGGTGCCGGAGCGCCGTGCAGGGACATGCGGGCCGGGGTGCGAGGGAGGCCATGGCGCGCGGCAAAATGGAGGGAGACCCGACCGAATCACGCCCCCCTGTGGACCTGCTGGAGACAACGCGAATGTGTGGAGCCGAACTGAAGAACCTGCCCGAGGGCGTACAGCGTGTGGCTGCCGAACTGCAGCGGCGCGGCCACCCGCACCTGCCGCAGATGCTGGACGATGCCGCGCGCACTGCGCAGCAGGCCGCCGATGCGCTGGGCATCCTGGTGGGGCAGGTGGCCAAGAGCATCATCTTTCGGCGCAAGAGCGACGATGCTGCGGTGCTGGTGGTCACCTCGGGCGACCGCCGCGTGGACGAGAAAAAGGTGGAAGCCCATGTGGGCGGCAAAATCGGCCGGGCCGATGCCGAGTTTGTGAAATCGCGCACCGGCTTCTCGATTGGCGGCGTGTCGCCCGTGGCGCATGCCACGCCGCCCGTCACGCTCATCGACCAGGACCTGCTGCGCTTTGACGTGGTGTGGGCCGCAGCAGGCCACCCCCACGGTGTGTTCCCCTTGCACCCCAGCGACCTGCAGCGCCTGACGGGCGCACCCGTCGTGGACGTGGTGCAAGCACCGGTGGCGGACGCGTCTGCGCCCCAGGCGGCCTCATGAATGCTATTGATTTGCTAGCTGCCAAGGCAAAAGAGACTAGCGCTACCGGCCAATTTGACCCCAAAAGTGCCGAGCCAGTGCCTTCGCCCTGCATTTCGGTGTGCCGCATGACGCCCGACCGCAGCCACTGCGAAGGCTGCTTTCGCACGCTGGATGAAATCCGCGCCTGGTCGCGTGCCGACGCTCCGCAGCGGCGCGCCATCTGGGCGCAGTTGTTGCAACGCGCCGGCATTGCCTGGCCCGTGCCGGAGACCGAGGCATGAAGCGCATCACGTTCTACCTGGACTTCATTTCCCCCTATGCCTGGCTGGCGTTTGAGCGCGTGCCCGAGGTGCTGGAAGGGCTGACCTACAGCGTGACCTACCAGCCCGTGCTGCTGGGTGCCCTGCTGCAGCAGCACGGCAACCCCGGCCCTGCGGGCATTGCCCCCAAGCGCGACTGGACCTACCGCCATGTGACCTGGCTGGGCCATGCGCAAGGCACGCCACTGCAGATGCCTGCGCGCCACCCGTTCAACCCGCTGCCCCTGCTGCGCCAGGCCCTGGCCTGCAGTGACGACGGCAGCATCAACCGCTACGTGGCGGGCACGGTGCTGCGGCACGTGTGGCAAGGCGGCGCCGACGCGCTGGACCCTGCGCGCCTGGCCACGCTGGCCGAGGCGCTCGCGGAGCAGGTGCGCCCCGGGCAGGACGTGAACAGCGACGGCCCCAAGGCCTTGCTGCGCGCCAACACCGAAGCCGCGCAAGCAGCCGGTGTGTTTGGCGTGCCCGCGTTTGGGGTGGACGGCAAGCTGTTCTGGGGGCTCGACGGCCTGCCCATGCTGCGTGCCTACCTCGATGGCGACGCCTGGTTCGACGGCCCCGCCTGGGACGCTGTCAGCCAGCTCCCATCGGGTTTACCCGGCAAGTCCTGAGCAATTTCCGGATGCTGAAAGGGGTGCTGCGGGTTTCACCCTAAGTTGTCAGAGAGCGGTCAGTTTGATGAAAGCTCTTGTTGGTTTCGCGTCAGAGGGTGGTCAGTGCCATCTCCAAGAATGCGTGCAGCCCGCCGCAGTGCGGTCTGTAACACCAATAGGAGACACACACCATGGCAACTGTTCATCCCGCACCGCGGCCGATGTCGCCCGAAGAGAGGAAGGTCATCTTCGCCTCGTCGCTCGGCACCGTTTTCGAGTGGTACGACTTTTACCTGTACGGCTCGCTCGCAGCCATCATCGCCAAGCAGTTCTTCAGCGGTCTGGATGCCGGTTCGGCGTTCATCTTCGCGCTGCTGGCGTTTGCGGCGGGCTTTATTGTTCGTCCCTTCGGCGCCATCTTCTTCGGCCGCCTGGGCGACATGATCGGCCGCAAGTACACGTTCCTGGTCACCATCCTTATCATGGGCCTGTCCACCTTCATCGTGGGCATCTTGCCGACTTACGCGTCCATCGGTGTGGCCGCTCCCGTCATCCTGATTGCCCTGCGCCTGCTGCAAGGCCTGGCACTGGGCGGTGAATACGGCGGTGCTGCCACGTATGTGGCCGAGCACGCACCGCACGGCAAGCGCGGCGCCTACACCGCCTGGATCCAGACCACCGCCACGCTGGGCCTGTTCCTGTCGCTGATGGTGATCCTGGGCACCCGCACCGTGCTGGGCGAAGAAGCCTTTGGTGATTGGGGCTGGCGTGTTCCGTTCATCGTGTCGATCCTGCTGCTGGCCATTTCGGTCTGGATCCGCCTGTCGATGAACGAATCGCCTGCCTTCCAGAAGATGAAGGCCGAGGGCAAGACCTCCAAGGCACCGTTGACCGAATCCTTCGGCCAGTGGAAGAACCTGAAGATCGTGATCCTGGCACTGGTGGGCCTGACCGCCGGCCAGGCCGTGGTGTGGTATTCGGGCCAGTTCTATGCGCTGTTCTTCCTGACGCAAGCGCTGAAGGTCGATGGCGCCACCGCCAATATCTTCGTGGCCGTGTCGCTGCTGATTGGTACGCCGTTCTTCATCGTGTTCGGTTCGCTGTCGGACAAGATTGGCCGCAAGCCCATCATCCTGGCAGGCTGCCTGCTGGCCGCGCTGACGTACTTCCCTGTGTTCGGTGCACTGACCAAGGCGGCCAATCCTGCCCTGGCTGAAGCCCAGGCCAAGAACAAGGTGGTGATCACCGCTGACCCTGCCGAGTGCTCGTTCCAGTTCAACCCCACCGGCACCACCAAGTTCACCAGCTCGTGCGACATCGCCAAGCAGGTGCTGGCTGGCGCTTCGGTGAGCTATGAAAACGCTGTGGCTCCCGCCGGTACGGTGGCGAGCATCAAGATTGGCGAAACCGCAATCCCCTCGTACACCAGCAAGGGCCTGAGCGCTGATGAAGCCAAGAAGAAGGACGCCGAGTTCAAGAAGCTCGTGGCCGACGACCTGAAGGCCGCTGGCTACCCCACCAAGGCAGACCCTGCACGCATCGACAAGGTGATGGTCACCATCATCCTGACCTACCTGGTGCTGCTGGTGACCATGGTGTACGGCCCCATCGCCGCCATGCTGGTGGAAATGTTCCCCACCCGCATCCGCTACACGTCCATGTCCCTGCCGTACCACATCGGTAACGGCTGGTTCGGCGGCCTGCTGCCCACCACGGCGTTTGCCATCGTGGCCCAGACCGGCAACATGTACAACGGCCTGTGGTACCCCATCATCATCGCCGGCGCCACGGTGGTGATCGGTGGCCTGTTCATCAAGGAAACCAAGGACGTGGACATCTACGCCAACGACTGATCGTTACTGACCGGTGTACAGGGCCCGCCCCGCAAGGGTCGGGCCCTGTGTTCCATCAAGGGGCTTGTGTCGCGCACCAGTACAACCCACAACCCTGCGCGTCAGCCAGGCCCCTTGATTGAACAAACCCATCCCAGGAGATATTGATATGTGGAAGATTGTTGTTGGCTTCGTCTTGTTTGCCGCTTTGTCGATGTACGTGATCATCACGGCGGGCGACAAGGCCGACATGGGCGGAGAAAAGCACGGTGCCGATGCGGTGCACGCCCCCGAGGCACCCGCCAGCGCAGCTGCACCCGCAGCCGCTGCCGCGCCGGCACCCGCTGCAGCCCCTGCATCGGCTGCCAGCGCGCAATAAGCACATTGCCCGGCATGACAAAGGCCCTGCCAGCAATCGCTGGCAGGGCCTTTTTTTATCGTGTCGTAACGCGCGGGCGCTTGCGCCGCATCAGCGCTTGAAGCGGCCGTCCGTGCCAATGATGGACAGGTCGGAGAAGTCCAGCCCGCTGTGGTCGGTGGGGCTGTAGCTCAGCTCCAGCCCACCCAGGTCCCACTTGTGGATGCTCTCCAGCCCCGCATGCAGCTTGGCGCGGTCGGGCTTGGCACCCGCGCGCTTGAGGCCTTCCACCAGCACCTTGGCGCTCACAAAGCCCTCCAGCATGGCGGGCGTCAGGTCGCCGATGTTCTTGGCCTTGGCCAGATCGATGGCTTCCTTGATCACCGGGTAGTTGAGCGAGCGTTCGGACGGGAACACCTGCGTCACCACCACGCCCCGGGCCTGGTCGCCCAGGGCCTTCACAAACCCGCCCGACGCGTTGTTGGACAGGGTGACGATCTGTCCGGCAACGCCCGCGGCGCGCAAGGCCTTGATGCCGTCGACCACCGCAGCGCCAGTGCCGATGAAGATCACGGCCTGGGGCTGCTTGCCGGCCACGCGCGGGGCGATGGCGCTGTAGTCGGGCTTGGCACGGTCAAACTTTTCGATGAACAGCGCCTCGATGTTGTTGGCCTTGAATCCGGCCTGTGCACCAGCCAGCCCGTCGGCGCCAAACGTGTCGTCCACATGCACCACGCCAATGCGCTGGATGCCGAGCGTGTGCAGGTGCGAAATGGCCTTGGTCACCTCGCGCTGGTAGGGCGCCCGCACGTTGAACACGTATTTGCTCACCGGCTGGTGCAGCGCAATCGCCCCGGTGGACGGACCCACCAGCGGCACGCCATGCTGCTCCAGCACCGGGATGATGCCCTGGGTGTGGGGCGTGCCACGGGTCATGAACAGGCCGATCACGCCCTTTTGTTCAATCAGGGTGCGGGTGTTGTCCAGGGTCAGCTTGGGGTCGAACTTGTCGTCCAGCGACAGCACCTCCACCTTCTGCCCGCCCACGCCACCCTTGGCATTGACGTGGTCGATGTAGAGGGCTGCGCCCTGCATGGATTCGGCCACCGTGGCGGCGGCCGAGCCGGTGATGCCCACCGTCTGGCCAATGAGGATCTGTGCATGGGCCGAACCGATACCCAGGGCAGCAGCCAGAGCGCAGAGCGCGCCGGCCAGGCCAGTTTTCTTCATGGGGTTGTCTCCTGCGTGTGGAGCGCCCGAGTGTAGGGACGCCCCCGCGCGGGACAACTGTAAAAACGCGTAGGCGGGCGTTCAGCGGCGGAAGCGCCCGTCCGTGCCGATGATGGCCAGGTCGGCAAAGTCCAGCCCGGTGTGGTCCTCGGGGCTGAAGTTCACCTCCAGACCGCCCAGGTCCAGCTTCTTGATGCTCTCCAGCGCGACCTGGATCTTCTCGCGGGTGGGTTTGGGGCCCGCGCGCTTGAGGCCTTCCACCAGCACCTTGGCGGCGGCAAAGCCTTCCAGCATGGCGGGGCTGATTTCGGTGAGCCCCTTGGTCTTGGCCAGTTCCTGGGCTTCCTTCACCATCGGGTAGGTCACGGCCCGTTCGTTGGGGAACACCTGGGTCACGATCACGCCCCGCGCGTTGGCCCCCAGGCTTTTGATGAAGCCGCTGGAGGCATTGTTGGACAGCGTCACGATCTGCGCGGCCGAGCCCGCAGTGCGCAGCGCGGTGGTGGCATCCACCACCGCAGAGCCCGAGGCCACCATCAGCACCGCCTGCGCATCGGCCTTGGCCACCTTGGCGGCAATGGGGGCGAAGTCGGGCTTGGCGCGGTCGAATTTTTCAGATACCACCGCCGTCAGTTTGGCGGCCGCCAGCCCCTTTTGCGCGCCCTGGATGCCGTCGGCGCCAAAGCTGTCGTCCGCGTACACCAGCGCCACGCGGGTGATGCCCATGGAGGCCAGGTGGGTGATTGCCTTTTCGGCCTCGCGCTGGTATGTGGCGCGCACATTGAAGATGTATTTGCGCACCGGCTGGTGCAGCACCATGGCACCGGTAGACGGTGCCACCAGCACCACGCCGTGTTTATCCAGCAGTGGCAGGATGGCCTCGGTGTGGGGTGTGCCCCGGTTGAGGAACAGGGCCGACACGTTCTTGTCCTCAATCAGCGTGCGGGCGTTTTCCGCCGCCAGCTTGGGGTCGAACTTGTCGTCCAGGGAGATCAGCTCGATCTTCTGGCCATTGACACCGCCCTTGGCGTTGATGGCGTCGATGAACAGCAGCGCGCCATCGGTGGTCTCTTTCACGCCCGCTGCCACCTGGCCGCTGAAACCTGCGGTCTGGCCGATCAGGATCTGGGCATGGCTGGCTGTACTGGCCGCAAGTGCCAGGACCAGGCCAGCCGCTCGCAGTTGCCATTGTTTTGTCATGGCGGTCTCCTCTTGTTTTGTGTGGAGGCCGCAGTCTAAACCGATGTTTCGGGCCGGAACACCCGCTTTTCGCCCGCCGCTGCTCCATTGATTGTGCTTTGTCCACGGTCAAAGCACCGCAGCGCGCCTCGGGGGTAATCGGCGCGCGCAGGCGCAAACGCCGGGTGCGTCCCTAGAATGTCCCGCCTCACACCCGAAAGACCGCTTCCATGACTCAGGGACTGATCCGTATCCGCGGCGCACGCCAGCACAACCTCAAGAACCTGGATCTGGACATCCGCACCGGAGAACTCACGGTGGTCACGGGCCCCAGTGGCTCGGGCAAGTCCAGCCTAGTGTTCGACACGCTCTATGCCGAGGGCCAGCGCCGGTATGTGGAAACTTTCAGTGCCTATGCGCGCCAGTTCCTCGACCGCATGGACAAGCCCGCCGTGGACAAGGTCGAGGGTGTGCCCCCGGCCATTGCCATCGACCAGACCAACCCGGTCCGCTCCAGCCGATCCACCGTGGGCACGATGACGGAGCTGAACGACCACCTGAAGCTGTTGTTCGCGCGCGCCGGCCAGTTGTTCGACAAGCAGACGGCGCAGCCGGTGCGGCACGACTCGCCCGAAACCATCTATGCCGAGCTGGCCGCGCGCTGCGCTGCGGCCGGTGACCCGCGCATCGTTCTGACCTTCCCGGTCGAGCTGCCTGCCAACACCAGCGCAGAGCAGGTCGAGCAATGGCTGTCTGCCAGTGGCTTCACCAAGGTGCAGGCCGAGCGCGAAGTGGCCACGCCCACCGGCCCGCGCAAGGTCCTGGATGTGGTGGCCGACCGCTTCCGACTGGGCAACGCCGAGAAGGCGCGCGTGATCGAAGCCATCGAGGTCGCGCTCAAGCGCGGCACGGGGCGGCTGAATGTCTATCGTCTCGTTGACGAAGGTGACGCCGAACTCTGGCGCTTCTCCACCGGCCTGCACTGCCCTGACAGCGACCTGCGCTACAGCGACCCCATCCCCTCGGCCTTCTCGTTCAACTCCGCCGTGGGCGCGTGCGACAGCTGCCGGGGCTTTGGCCGCGTGATCGGCGTGGACTACGGCCTGGTCATCCCCAACGACAAGCTCACCCTGCGCGCCGGTGCCATCAAGACCATCCAGACGCCTGCATGGAAGGAAGCGCAGGACGACCTCATGCGCCACGCCGAGGCGGCAGGCATCCCGCGCGACACGCCCTGGAACAAGCTCACGGACGACCAAAAGAAATGGGTCATCGGCGGCGCGCCCGGCTACAAGGACGGCCAGTGGAGCAAGCAGTGGTACGGCATCAAGCGCTTTTTTGAATACCTGGAGAGCAAGGCCTACAAGATGCACATCCGCGTGCTCTTGTCCAAGTACCGCAGCTACACGCCATGCCCCACCTGCGCGGGTGCACGCCTCAAGACCGAAAGCCTGCTGTGGCGCATCGGCCGCAAGGAAGATGCCGATGCGGTGCTGGAGCCGGGCAAACGCTTCATGCCCGAGGGTGTGCAGTGGTCGCGCGAGCAACTCGAGGCGCTGCCCGGCCTGTGCCTGCACGACCTGATGCTGCTGCCCATCGACCGTCTGCGCCAGTTCTTTGCGCGCATGCAATTGCCGGTGGGCGACGATGCCAAGGGCGGCGATGCCCAGGCGCTGAAGCTGCTGCACGAAGAAATCACCACGCGCCTCAAGTACCTGTGCGATGTGGGCATTGGCTACCTCACGCTCGACCGGCAAAGCCGCACGCTCAGCGGCGGCGAGGTGCAGCGCATCAACCTGACCACGGCCCTGGGCACCAGCCTGGTCAACACGCTGTTTGTGCTGGACGAACCCAGTATCGGCCTGCACCCGCGGGACATGCACCGCATCACCGAGGCCATGCTGCGCTTGCGCGACGCGGGCAACACCCTGGTGGTGGTGGAGCACGACCCCGCCGTGATGCTCGCGGCCGACCGCATGATCGACATGGGCCCTGGGCCCGGTCGCCTGGGTGGGCAGATCGTGTTCGACGGCACCACCGCCGACCTGCGCAAGGCGGACACCCTCACCGGCGCCTACCTGGGCGGGCGCAAGCATGTGGGCTTTGGCTTCAAGCGCATGGTGACGGAATCGACCCCGCGCCTCATCCTGGAAGGCGCGCGCGAGCACAACCTGCAGGATGTGACAGTCGAATTTCCGCTGCAGCGCCTGGTCACCGTGACGGGCGTGAGCGGCTCGGGCAAGTCCAGCCTGATCCAGGATGTATTGGCCCCCGCGCTGTTGCGCCACTTCGGCAAGGCCACGGATGCACCGGGTGCGCACGACCGCATGCTGGGCGCCGACCACCTGTCGGACGTGGTGTTCGTGGACCAGTCGCCCATCGGCAAGACCGCACGTTCCAACCCCGTGAGCTACGTGGGCGCGTGGGACAGCATCCGCGAACTCTTCGCCGTGGCGCCGCTGTCCAAGCAGCGCAGTTACACCGCCGCCAAGTTCAGCTTCAACAGCGGCGACGGGCGTTGCCCCACCTGCGGCGGCTCGGGCTTTGAGCATGTGGAGATGCAGTTTCTGAGCGACGTGTACCTGCGCTGCCCTGACTGCGACGGCAAGCGCTACCGGCCCGAGATTCTGGAGATCACCATTGAGCGCGGCGGCAAATCGCTGAATGTGGCGGATGTACTGGCGCTGACCGTGGCCGAAGCTGCGGCCGTCTTTGCGAACGACCGCGACGTGATCCGCGCGCTGCAGCCCATCGTGGACGTGGGGCTCGAATACGTGGCGCTGGGCCAGCCCGTGCCCACCCTGTCGGGCGGCGAGGCGCAGCGCCTCAAGCTCGCAGGCTTTCTGGCCGAGGCTGCACGCGTACAAAGCAAATCGCGCCAGACGGTGGCGCGCAAGGGCACCCTGTTCCTGTTCGACGAACCCACCACCGGCCTGCACTTTGACGACATCGCCAAGCTGATGCGCGCACTGCGCAAGCTCATTGACGCGGGGCACTCGCTCATCGTCATCGAGCACAACCTGGACGTGATCCGCGCGAGCGACTGGCTGATCGACCTGGGGCCGGAAGGCGGCTACGCAGGTGGTCTCATCGTGGCCGAGGGTACGCCCGAGGACGTGCGAGCCCACGCTACATCCCACACCGGGCAGGCACTGCGCGACTACGAACTGGCGCTGGGCGTGGGCGGCCACTCGGTGCACGAAAAGGCTGCTGCGCTACGAAAATCAGAGCGCCTTGCGCATATGGATCTAGCGCCTGCGGCAAAAAACGCCATAGAAATCGTCAATGCGAAGGAACACAACCTCAAGAACCTGAGCGTAGACATCTCGCGTGGCAAGTTCAATGTGGTGACGGGCGTGAGCGGCTCGGGCAAGTCCACGCTGGCGTTCGACATCCTGTTCAACGAAGGCCAGCGCCGCTACCTCGAATCCCTCAATGCCTATGCGCGCTCCATCGTGCAGCCTGCAGGCCGGCCCGAGGTGGATGCGGTGTACGGCATTCCGCCTACCGTCGCCATTGAGCAGCGCCTGTCGCGCGGCGGGCGCAAGTCCACCGTGGGCACCACAACCGAGGTGTGGCACTTCCTGCGTCTGCTGTACGTCAAGCTCGGCACGCAGCACTGCGTGAAGGACGGCGCCGCCGTGCAGCCGCAGACGCCCGAGAGCATCGCCGCGCAGCTGCTCACGCAGTTCCGCGGCCAGCACATCGGCCTGCTCGCGCCACTGGTGATGAACCGCAAGGGCGTCTACACCGAGCTGGCCGACTGGGCCCGCCCGCGCGGCTACACGCACCTGCGGGTGGATAGCAACTTCTTGCCCACCACCAATTTCCCGCGCATCGACCGCTTCAAGGAACACACCATCGAGCTGCCCGTGGCCAGCCTCGATGTGTCGCCCGAGAACGAAGCGGCTTTGCGCACCGCGCTGGCCGATGCGCTCACGCACGGCAAGGGCGTGGTGCATGTTCTCTCGGGCATCACAGGCCTGCGCGAAGCCATGGAGGGCGGCCAGCCCACGGCCGGTATCGGCACGCTGCAGGCGTTCTCCACCAAGCGCGCCTGCCCCGTGTGTGCCACCAGTTATGCCGAGCTGGACCCGCGCCTCTTCAGCTACAACAGTAAGCATGGCTGGTGCCCCGACTGCGTGGGCACCGGCGTCAAGCTCACCAAAGACCAGCGCAAGGTGTTTGACGACTCGGTGCAGGACGACAAGGAAAAAGGCCGCGAGCAGACCTTTGCCGAGCCCGAGGTGGAAGACCTGGCCGACATGGCCTGCCCGAGCTGCAGCGGCACGCGGCTGAATGCCACAGCAAGAGCGGTCCGATTTGCCGGTGTAGGCATCACTGACATCGCCGCGCTGTCGGTGACCGATGTGCGCCGCTGGATCGAGACCCTGCGCATTGAAGGCGGCATGACCCAGCGCGAGGCCGACATTGCCCGCGACCTGGTGCCCGAGATCCAGAGCCGCCTCGAATTTCTGGAAGAAGTGGGCCTGGGCTACCTCACGCTGGACCGGGGCGCGCCCACCCTGAGCGGTGGCGAGGCCCAGCGCATCCGCCTGGCCGCGCAGCTGGGCAGCAACCTGCAGGGCGTGTGCTACGTGCTCGACGAGCCCACCATCGGCCTGCATGCGCGCGACAACCAGATTTTGCTCAACGCCCTGCACAAGCTGGGCGACAAGGGCAACACGCTGGTGGTGGTGGAGCACGACGAAGACACCATCCGCCGTGCCGACCACATCATCGACATCGGCCCCAGCGCGGGCAAACGCGGCGGGCGCCTGGTGGCGCAGGGCAGCGTGGCCGACATCACGGGCGCGGAGGATTCACAAACCGGCCGCTACCTGCTGCATGCCATGAAGCACCCGCTGCAACTGCGCCGCAGCATGTCGGCCACCGAGGTGAGCGCTGAGGCCACAGCCGCCTTTGCACAGGCCGAGGCGGCAGCGCCCACGGGCCGCCAAAGCGCCGCCGTCAAGAAGCGCGCAGCCCAGGCTGCATCGCTGGCTGCAGACGCGCTGACCGAGGCCAAGGAACGTGCCGCCATGCGCTGGCTCACGGTGCATGGCGCGCAGTTGCACAACCTGCAGAACGTCACAGCCACTGTGCCGCTGCACCGCCTGGTGGCGGTGACGGGCGTGAGTGGTTCGGGCAAGTCCACCCTGGCGCGCGATGTGCTGCTGGCCAACGTGCAGGCCTGGGTGCAGCAGCGCAGTACCAAGGCCGGGCGCGATGCCATGGATGCAGGCAAGGCGCCGCCACTGGTCGGTTGCACGGGCCTGTCGGGCTTTGAGAGCATCGACCGCGTGCTCGAAGTGGACCAGACACCCATCGGCAAGACGCCGCGTTCGTGCCCCGCCACCTACATCGGCTTCTGGGACACCATCCGCAAGCTGTTTGCCGAAACGCTGGAGGCCAAGGCACGCGGCTATGCAGCCGGGCGCTTCAGCTTCAACACCGGCGAAGGC
Source organism: Acidovorax sp. Root568 (assembly GCF_001427445.1). Classification (NCBI taxonomy): domain Bacteria; kingdom Pseudomonadati; phylum Pseudomonadota; class Betaproteobacteria; order Burkholderiales; family Comamonadaceae; genus Acidovorax; species Acidovorax sp. Root568. Next base: position 57,835 of record NZ_LMGP01000004.1, read on the forward strand.
CGCTGCCCCAGCTGCGAAGGCGCGGGCGTGCGCACCATCGAGATGAGCTTCTTGCCCGATGTGAAGGTGCCCTGCGAGACCTGCCACGGCGCGCGCTTCAACCCCGAAACGCTGGCCGTCACCTGGCGCGGCAAGAGCATTGGCGATGTGCTGCAGATGGAGGTGGACGAGGCGGTGGGCTTCTTTGCCAGCATGCCCAGCATTGCGCATCCGCTGCAGCTCTTGCAGGACGTGGGCCTGGGCTACCTCACGCTGGGCCAGCCGTCACCTACGCTCAGCGGTGGCGAGGCGCAGCGCATCAAGCTGGTGACCGAACTCACCAAGGTGCGCGACGAGGTGGGCCGACGGGGCCAGAAGGCGCCGCACACGCTGTATGTGCTGGACGAGCCCACCGTGGGCCTGCACATGGCCGACGTGGACAAGCTCATCCGCGTGCTGCACCGCCTGGTGGACGGCGGCCACAGCGTGATCGTGATCGAACACGACCTCGACGTGATCGCCGAAGCCGACTGGATTCTGGACCTGGGGCCCGAGGGCGGTGGCGCAGGCGGTCGCATCGTGGCGGCGGCCACGCCCGAAGACGTGGTGGCGGCGGGGACCCACACCGGCAAGGCCCTCGCGCCCGTGCTGGCCCGCTGAGGCGTGCAGGGCTGACGGCAGGAGGCTGGGCCAGCCTGGTGGTTGGCGCACAGCCCTGTCGGCCTCTGTCCTACGCACTGCGCAGAACATGGCGCACGCGCTGCATGGGATGGGCTTCCTACGATGGATTGCAGGGGATCGGCTCCCCACCTTCCATCCACATTTCAAGGACGCCCATCACCATGAACGCATTCAAATTCCTCAAGACCTGTACCGCTCTGGCGGCCACCTCCGTGTTGCTGGTGGCCTGCGGCGGTGGCAATAACGACGACCCATCTCCCAGCAACGAGCCCGGTGTGCTGACAGTCAGCAACGCCACCATCGACGGCCTGAATGGCGTGTATGGCAATGGCGCTCTCAACCTCACCGATGTCGACAAGAAGAACCCTGTCGGTTCGGTGCCGGAGCTGTGCACCTTCCGGTTTGATGGCGCCAACAAGGTGGGCTCATCGGCCACGGCCTTTGGCGATATCCGTTACCGCCCCGACGCCACCAGCCTGCACCAGGTGTTCCTGACGTTCGATGGCAAGGAATACGGCAGCGGCGAACCCACCGACACTGCCGTGGTCCGCGAAAGCGACCAGGTGCGCTTCAGCGGCAAGACGCTGACGGCGTCGGATGGATCTGGCGCCACGCTGCGCGTCAGCGGCATCGTGCCCATGCGCCCCAACCGTCCTTCGGGCTGTTGAGTCCGCGTTTTGCGCCTCGGAGACCCGGTTCAAGATCTGATTGCTTGTCTCCCTCCCCGGTCCCTTCGGCCGGTTCAGCCCCAGCTGCGATAGCGGCAGGGGCTTTTTTTATGGGGCGTGCGTGGGGCGGGTGCACACCGCTCTCCCTCGGGTTGCGGCACAGGGCTGGGCGAACCTGTGCACCTGCGATCCCGGTGCGCGCAGCGCTTTGCTGGCGGCACAATGCATCGGTGTGCTTGCGGCGCTGTGGCCGCGCTGCACGCTACCCATCGTCCATGCCCGTACCACCCCCTCAACCAACCACCGTGGTGTGGCTGCACCCCGAAGCACCTGCCAAGCCGGCCGAGGGAGCGCCCTGCAATGGCTGTGGTCTGTGTTGCCTGGCGGAACCATGTCCGCTGGGTGTACTGGTCTCGCGCCGCCGCCGTGGCGCCTGCGTAGCCCTGCGCTGGAGCGATGTGGACCAGCGCTACTGGTGCGGCATGGTGGCCGATCCGGCCGGGGTGACGGGGCTCACCCACCCCTGGGCAGTGCGCGCCATGTCGGCGCTGGCGCGGCGCTGGATCGCATCGGGTGTGGGTTGTGATGCGCGGCTGGACGTGCAGGGTCCGCCATCAGGCAACCAGCTGAAGTAGTTTGCTATAAATTCAATAGCTATTCGGGCATATTCGACTAGCGCAAGCAGTGAATTGGACTGAAATTTCAGCCCCCGCACTGCGCCGAGCCAGGTGCACCCCCGCCAGCATGCAGCGCACCGATCCACCCGCCAGTTCGATGGTTGGCACGTCCAACGGCAACAGGCGGGCGCTTTGCTCGATGGTGGCACGCTGCGCCGGTGTGAGGCTGGCAGCGGCGCGCGCCGACAGCGCCAGCACCCGGCCCTGGGCGCCCGAGAGCTCCAGCGCGTTGCCGGCAAATTCCCTGATCTGGTGGGGGCTCAGGGCGATGACCTCGCGGCCCGTCTCGCGCAGGCGCTCGCACACGGCTGCACGGCGCGCAGGGTCGGTGATCATGTGAAAGCCACCCAGCGCAAACGCGGTGCCAATGCAGAGCATCACGTTGGTGTGGTAGCAGGGCTGGCCCTCCTCGTCTGCCGTGGCAAAGACCATGGGCTCGTAGTTGAAGTGTGTGCAAAAGCGCTCCAGAGCCACGGGGTCGGCGCGGTTCGATTGCGCGGTGTAGGCAATGCGGCCGATGTGGTCCAGGACCATCGCACCGGTGCCCTCCAGAAACATGCCATCGGCCTCCAGTCCCGAGTAGTCGATCACGTCCTGCACGCGGTACTCGGCCTTGAGCAACTCGATGACATCGCTGCGCCGCTCTCGCCGCCGGCTCCTGGCGTACATGGGGTAGATCGCCACATGGCCGCCCGCGTGGGTGGAGAACCAGTTGTTGGGGAACACTGCGTCGGGCGTGTCGTGCTCGCCGGGGTCGTCGAACAGGTGCACGCGCACCCCTGCGCCCTCCAGGCGCTCTGCAGCAGCAGTGACCTCGGCAAACGCGCGACGCGAGGTGTCTGGGGCCGCCAGCTGCGCGGTGCGCACCTGAAAGGCGTTGTCGGCGGCGGTTTCGGGGTTGGGGCGAAAGCGGTGCGGGCGCACCATCACAACGGCGCTGGGGGCTTGGACTGAGGCGTGCATGGCGGGGCTGGGTGTGAAAGAAGAGCGAAGAAGTCCCAGAATTTTCTTGGCAGCCCCCGCTATCCTCTAGCCTCAGAGTTGATCAAAATGGCTGATAAATTGCCGTTCTGCCAGTTTTGAAGCCCACTATGACCAAGCTCGACGACACCGACCGCGAAATCATCAGCATCTTGCGCGCCGACGCGCGCACCCCTGTGGCCACGTTGGCGCAAAAGCTGCGCGTATCACGCGGCACAGTGCAGAACCGCCTGCACAAGATGGAAGAGAGCGGCGTCATCACCGGCTACACCGTGCGCCTGCGCCCTGATTCCGAGCCGCAGCGCATCCGGGCGTGGATGAGCATTGCGGTCGAAGGCAATGCCGCCCCCGCCGTCATCCGCGCGCTGCGCGGCGAGCCCACGGTGGGGACGCTGCACACCACCAATGGCCGCTGGGACATCGTGGCCGAGGTGCGTGCCGAGAGCCTGGAGGCGTTTGACGCGGCCCTGGGCCGCATTCGCCTCACGCCCGGCATTGGCAACACCGAAACCAGCATCTTGTTGTCCACCTACAAGGCGTGATGCGGCCCTGGCGGTGCACCAGCGCAAGGGCTGCGCGCTGGCGCCTGGGCGACAGCGGCTAGGGGGTTTCCGCATGCCCTCGAAGCGCGGCCTGCAGTCCAATGGCGAAGTCTTTGTTTTTGCATTTTCAGGAGCCTCGCCATGCAACGTCGCCAGATCATCCAATGGGGAGCCGCCAGCCTCGCTGCCCCCGCATTCCTGGCGCAGGCCCAGAGCTTTCCCAACAAGCCCATCAAGCTGGTCATCGCCTTCCCGGCCGGTGGCCCCACCGACATCACCATGCGGTCGCTGGCCGACAACGCCAGCAAGATCCTGGGCCAGCCCGTGATCGTGGAGAACAAGCCCGGTGCCGGCGGCACCTTGCCCGCGCAGCAGCTGCAAACTTCTCCGGCCGATGGCTACACGGTGGCGCAGATTCCGCTGGGCGTGTTCCGCCTGCCCTACACCACCAAGATCAACTGGGACCCGGTCAAGGACATCAGCTACGTGCTCAACGTCACCGGCTACGCGTTTGGCCTGGTGGTGCCTGCCGACTCCCCGCTCAAGACCTGGACGCACTTCGTGGCCTGGGCCAAGGCCAACCCCGGCAAGCTGAGCTACGGCTCCACCGGCACCATGACCAGCCCGCACCTGACCATGGAGCTGATCGCGCAGCAGCTGGGCCTGGAGCTGCTGCACGTGCCCTACAAGGGGAGTGCCGACCTCATGCAGTCCATCCTGGGCGGGCAGATCATGGCGGCGGCCGACTCCACCGGTTTTGCACCGCAGGTCGAGGCTGGCAAGCTGCGCGTGCTCAACACCTGGGGCGCCGAGCGCCTGGCCAAGTTCCCCGATGCGCCAACGCTCAAGGAGCTGGGCCTGAACCTGGTGCAGAACTCGCCCTTTGGAATCGGTGCGCCCAAGGGCACACCCGATGCGGTGGTCAAGCGCCTGCACGATGCCTTCAAGCAGGCCATGGAGCAGGAGAGCTACAAGACCGCACTGGCCCGCTACGACATGGTGCCGATGTACATGAGCACGGCGGCGTACAAGAAGTTCGCGCAGGACACATTCACCCGCGAGAAGGCGCTGGTCGAGAAACTGGGCTTGGCCAAACCCACCTGAGGCCACGCCCTTTGGAGGGGGCAATGCGTTCCGTGTGATGATCCGCAGCATTGAACGGAACTCACACACGATATGGCATCCCCCTCCGACAGCATCAGCATGGCCCTGTTCTGCGACTTTGAAAACGTCGCTCTGGGCGTGCGCGATGCGCAGTACGAAAAGTTCGACATCAAGCCCATCCTGGAGCGCCTGCTGCTCAAGGGCTCCATCGTGGTCAAGAAGGCCTATTGCGACTGGGAGCGCTACAAGGGCTTCAAGGCCACCATGCATGAGGCGAACTTCGAGCTGATCGAAATCCCCCATGTGCGCCAGTCGGGCAAAAACTCGGCCGACATCCGCCTGGTGGTGGACGCGCTGGACCTCTGCTACACCAAGTCGCACGTCAACACCTTCGTCATCATCAGCGGCGACTCGGACTTCTCGCCGCTGGTGTCCAAGCTGCGCGAGAACAACAAGCAGGTGATCGGTGTGGGCGTCAAGCAGTCCACGTCCGATCTGCTGATTGCCAACTGCGACGAATTCATCTTCTACGACGATCTGGTGCGCGAAAACCAGCGCGCCCAGGCCCGCCGCCAGAGCCCTGGCAGCAACCCGCCACCTGCGCCCCGCCGCAGCCCTGAGGAGGAGCGCAGCCGCAAGGAGAGCCAGGACGCGCGCCGCACACAGGGCGTGGAGCTGGCGGCCGAAACGTTTGAAGCCCTGCTGTCCGAGCGCGGCGACACCGGCAAGATCTGGGCCTCGGTGCTCAAGGAGGCCATCAAGCGTCGCAAGCCCGACTTCAGCGAAGGCCGGTATGGCTTCCGCACCTTTGGCAATCTGCTGGAGGAAGCGCAGGCGCGTGGGCTGCTGGAGTTTGGGCGCGATGAAAAATCGGGTGCGTATGTGTACCGCAGCCACGGTGGGCCGACGGCCGCCGCCGCGCGGCCTGAAGGCGCCGGTGAGCGAGCCAGCCAGGGCGGCGCCACGCGGCACGACTTTCATGCGGTGGCGACGGCACCCGATTTGCGTTCTGACAGTGGCGAAGGGCAGGGCGCGCCGGGCCGCAGCCGGGGGCGTCGTGGTGAGGGCGCAGACCGCACGGACACACGCTCCACGCAGCGCAGCGAGCCGCGCCATGACTCGAACCAGGAGCCACAGGCGTCCGAGCAGGCGCATGTGCCGTCAGAGCGCCCGGCCAGCCGCTATTTCAGCCAACCGGTGGCCCACGAGGCCGGGCCATTGGAGCGGGTGATCGACAGCAGCCCTGGGCAGGATGCGCGCGCCGAAGCGTTGGATGGCTCCGAGGCCCCGGCAGAGCAGATACCTGCTGAGAGCGATGGTGCCGAGCCTGCAGCCCCTCGCCGCAGCCGCGCCCGCAGTGGAGGCGGTGCCAAGCCAGCTGCCAGCGCCCCCAAGGCTGCTGCTGCGCCCCGAGCGCGTGGCGCGCGTGCCGTGGCGGATGCGGGCGGTGCTACAGCTGCCGAGGCATCGGCTTCTGAGGCCGAGGCACCAGCCGCTGAGGCACAAGACGCGGCTCCCACCAAGGCGGCCGCTCCCCGTCCACGCAGCCGGGCCCGCAAGCCGGCCGCCAAACCCGCCGAGTAAGTGTTACTGGCCCGCTGCGGTCGCTGAGCGCCGCAACGCCAGCCGCTCTTGCACTTCTTCGTAGCGGGGCGGCGTGCAGCCCGCCCGCTCCACACAGTGGCTGGCGCTGGCCAGCGCATGGTGCAGCACGGCGCGCAGCCGGGCCTCCGCAACGGGCGCCGTCAGGCCACCCGGGCGCAAGGTCAGGGCTTCTTCGCCCCGCTCAGGCCCTGCCAGCCAGGCGGTGATCAAACCCGCCAGAAAACAGTCGCCCGCGCCCACCGTGTCCACCACCGTGATCGGAGCCTCCTCGCGCGCATGCACGGCCAAGCCGTCGCGCTGCAGCAGCCAGGCACCTTCCGGCCCCAGGGTCAGGGCGAGCCATTGGGCCTGTGTTTGCTGCTGCAAATAGTGGGCGCGTTCCAATGCGTTGGCGCCCGGAACAGCCAGCGCCTCCAGGTCATCGTCGCTCACCTTGATGAGGTGGGCGTGCTGCAGGGCGGCCATCACATTGGCGCGGTAGGCCTCCGCATCGTCCACGGCCGACAGGCGCAGGTTGGCATCCACCACCACCATGCGGCCTGCTGCGCGCTGCGCTGCCAGCCAGGGCTGGTAAACGGCAGCGTCCTGTGCCACCAGCGCCAGGCAGCCCGTGGCCACTACTTGCAGCTCTGGCAATGCGGCGCAAGCAGCCGTCAGCGCGGCGGCCGTCACCTGGCGGTCGGCCACGCCGTCGCGGTAGAAGCTGTAGCTGGCCTTGCCCTCGGCATCCAGTGCGGCCAGCGCCAGCGCGCTGGGCGCACGCACCGGCGTGGGGGAGGCCAGGGCCACGCCCGCATCGTGCAGGCCGCGTGCCAGTTGTCGCCCCAGCATGTCGCCCGACAGCGGGTTGAGGTACAGCGTGCCCACCCCTTGCAAACCCAGCGCGCGCGTGAGGTTGTACACCGCGCCGCCCGCGCAGGGCTTGAGGCGGCCATCGGGCTCTTCGATCAGGTCAAACAAGGCCTCGCCCGCCGTGGCCACCCGCAGCGGCGGTGCGGTGTGGGCGGGGCTGGAGTCGGCGGACTGGATAGGGAAAACCATAAGTAAATCCACTTGATTTATTAACTTGTCGGCCACTATAGTTCGATCCCATCCACCCGACAAGAGTGGTTCACCTGCCAGCCGCGCAGCACGGGGCCGACAGGAATCTGCCATCCCACAACCCGGAGACAACGCCATGCAACGCACCCCCGCCTTCGCGCTTTCTGCCCTTGCCCTCACCGGCGCCCTGGCCTGTGGCCTGGCCCAGGCACAAGCATCCGAACCCGTGATCGGCCTCATCACCAAGACCGAGACCAACCCCTTCTTCGTGAAGATGAAAGAGGGCGCTACGGCCGAGGCCAAGAAGCTGGGCGCCAAGCTGGTGTCGGCCGCAGGCAAGACCGATGGCGACAACGCGGGTCAGGTCACGGCCATGGAGAACCTGATCGCCGCCGGTGCCAAGACCATCCTCATCACCCCCAGCGACGCCAAGGCCATCGTGCCCGCGATCAAGAAGGCGCAGGCGCGCGGCGTGATGGTGATTGCGCTCGACAGTCCCACCGAGCCCATGGATGCGACCGACGCGCTGTTTGCCACCGACAACTACAAGGCGGGCGAGCTGATCGGCCAGTACGCGAAGGCCGCCGCTGCGGGCAAGAAGCCCGTGATTGCCACGCTGGACCTGTTCCCCGGCCACCCGGTGGGCGCGCAGCGGCACAACGGCTTTCTGAAAGGCTTTGGCCTGCAGGCGAATGACGCCAAGAGCAATGAGCTGTCGCGCCCCGCCGAAGTGGTCTGCATGGCCGACAGCTTTGGCGACCGCGCCAAGGGCCAGACCGGCATGGAAAACTGCCTGCAGAAGAACCCCGACATCAACATCGTCTACACCATCAACGAGCCCGCCGCTGCCGGTGCCTACAACGCGCTCAAGGCCGCAGGCAAGGAGAAGAACGTGCTCATCGTCTCGGTGGACGGTGGCTGCGCGGGCATCGCCGACGTGGGCAAGGGTGTGATCGCCGCCACCAGCCAGCAGTACCCGCTGCGCATGGCCGCGATGGGCGTGGCGGCAGGCGTGGAATACGCCAAGACCGGCAAGAAGGTCAGCGGCTACACCGACACCGGCGTGACGCTGATCGCTGCCAAGCCCATGGCGGGCGTGGATAGCAAGGATGTGAAGACCGGCACCGACCTGTGCTGGGGCGCCAAGTAAGCCGCCTCTGCTGAATAGGCGCCAGGCAAGCTGCAACGTGCCTGCCTGAGCGCCACCTTTGTCCACCCGCACGGAGCCGCCATGTCCTCGACCGCTTCCAAACTACCGCCGCTGGCCACGCTGGGGCCGTTCATCGCGCTGATCCTGGCGTGCGCCTTTTTTGCCACGCAGAGCGAGCGTTTTCTGTCGGCGCAGAACTTCGCGCTGATCCTGCAGCAGGTCATGGTGGTGGCGGTCATCGCCATTGGCCAGACGCTCGTGATCCTCACCGCGGGCATCGATTTGTCGTGTGGCATGGTGATGGCGCTGGGCGGCATCGTGATGACCAAGATGGCGGCGGACTATGGCCTTTCGGCACCCGTGGCGATTGCCTGCGGCATGGCCGTGACCATGCTGTTCGGCCTGATCAACGGCCTCCTGGTCACGAAGATCAAGCTGCCGCCCTTCATCGTCACGCTGGGCACGCTCAACATCGCGTTTGCCGCCACGCAGCTGTATTCAGGCGCGCAGACCATCACCGACATCCCCGCTGGCATGACCGCGCTGGGCAACACCTTCCAGCTGGGGCAGACCGCCATCGTGTGGGGGGCTGTGCTCATGCTGGCCCTGTACCTCGTCACCTGGTTTGCGCTGCGCGAGACCGCGCCCGGACGCCATGTGTACGCCGTGGGCAACAGCCCCGAAGCCACGCGCCTTACCGGTATTGCCACCGACAAGGTGCTGCTGGGCGTGTATGTGCTGGCCGGCCTGTTCTACGGCATCGCGTCGGTGCTGTCGGTGGCTCGCACCGGCGCGGGCGACCCCAACGCGGGCCAGACCGAAAATCTCGACGCCATCAGCGCCGTGGTGCTGGGCGGCACCAGCCTGTTTGGCGGGCGCGGCGTCATCCTGGGCACGCTGGTGGGGGCGCTGATTGTGGGCGTGTTCCGCAACGGGCTCACGCTGATGGGCGTGTCGTCGGTCTACCAAATCTTGGTCACCGGCATCCTCGTGATCCTGGCCGTGGCCACTGACCAACTCTCGCGCAAAGGAGTGCGTTGATCATGACCACCTCCCCACACACAACGAACGCCCCGCTGGTCATGCAGGCCAAGGGCCTGGTCAAGCGCTATGGGCAGGTCACCGCGCTGGATTGCGCCGACTTTGAACTGCGCGCCGGTGAAATCCTGGCCGTGATCGGCGACAACGGCGCGGGCAAGTCGAGTCTCATCAAGGCGCTGTCGGGCGCCACCGTGCCCGACGAAGGCGAGATCCTGCTCGACGGCCAGCGCATCCAGTTCAAAAGCCCCATCGACGCACGCCGCGCGGGCATCGAAACCGTGTACCAGGACCTGGCCGTGGCCCCGGCCATGACCATTGCCGAAAACCTGTTCCTCGGCCGCGAACTGCGCCGCCCCGGACTGCTGGGCAGCGCGCTGCGCATGCTCGACAAGAAAAAGATGCTCGAAGAAAGCGTGGCCCGCATGGCCGAGCTGAAGGTCGGCATCCGCTCCATGACGCAGGCGGTGGAGACCCTCTCTGGCGGCCAGCGCCAGTGCGTGGCCGTGGCGCGCGCAGCAGCGTTTGCGCGCCATGTCGTCATCATGGACGAGCCCACCGCCGCATTGGGCGTGAAGGAAGGCAACATGGTGCTGGAGCTGATCCGCCGCGTGCGCGACAAAGGTCTGCCCGTCATTCTCATCAGCCACAACATGCCCCATGTGTTCGAGATTGCCGACCGCATCCACATCGCCCGCCTGGGCAAGCGCGCCGCCGTCGTCAACCCGAAGAAGATCAGCATGAGCGATACGGTGGCCGTGATGACGGGCGCCATGGCGGCCACCGACCTGCCTGCCGAATGCCTTGCCTGAAACGCCCCCATGCTGAAAAACATTGATCCCCTGCTGACCCCCGACCTGCTCAAGGTGCTGGCCGAGATGGGCCATGACGACGCCATTGTTTTGGCCGATGCCAATTTCACCGCCATGAGCCTGGGCGCGGGCAAGCCCGTGCTGCGCCTGCCCGGCATCGGCATGGCGCGCGCCGTGCAAGCGGTGGCCAGCGTGCTGCCATTGGCGCAAGACGTGCCGCACCCCGTGGCCTACATGCAGGTGGGCGGCACCGAGCCGCCGTACCGCTCGGCCCTGCAGCGCGAAACCATGGACGTGCTGGCACGCGAGGGCGTGGCCAGCGCGCAGGCAGAAGGCGTGGAGCGTTTCGCGTTCTACGAGCGCGTCAAAAAGGCCTATGCCATCGTGGTGACGGGCGAGCTGCAGCCCTGGGGCAACTTCCTGCTGCGCAAGGGCGTCATCGGCGACACTCTGAACGCCTGATCGTTTCATCACCATGCTGGACACCGACGCATCCCTACCCGCCGTTGACAACGCTGCCGCCAGCCCCGCGCTGCTGCGCCAGCGCGGCTCCAACCACGTGGGGCTGCGCCAGTTCAACGAGCGCGTGGTGCTGCAGGCATTGCGCACCCATGGCAGCCTGGCCAAGGCCGAGATGGCGCGGGTCACGGGCCTCACGGCGCAGACCATCGGACTCATCACCGCCCGGCTGGACGAAGACCAGTTGCTGCGCCGCGAAGCGCCCGTGCGCGGCCGCGTGGGCCAGCCCTCGGTGCCGATTGGCCTGAACCCCGACGGCGCCTTTGCCATCGGCATCAAGATCGGCCGCCGCAGTGCCGACTGGCTGCTGGTGGACTTCACCGGCCATGTGCGCGAGCGCATCGTGCTCGACTACGCCTTCCCCGACATCGATGTGCTGTTGCCCGCCATCCGCACGCACCTGAACCAGCTGCTCGACGGCCTGGGCCCGCTGCGCTCGCGCGTGGTGGGCGTGGGCGTGGCAGCGCCGTTCCAGCTCGGCGGCTGGCACCGCATGCTGGGGCTCACCGAGGCCCAGTCCGAAGCCTGGAACAACATCGACCTGGCCGAGAAGGTGCAGCAGATGACCGAGCTGCCCGTGAGTTTTGCCAAGGACACCTCCGCCGCCTGCGTCGCCGAGCTGCTGCAGGGGCGGGGACGCGACATCCCGAGTTTTCTGTACCTGTTCATGGACACCTTTGTGGGTGGCGGGCTGGTCATCAACTCGCACCTGCATCGCGGTCTGCATGGCAACGCAGGTGCGGTGGCTTCGCTGCCGCTGTCACCCGCCCAGCCGGGCCAGGCGCCCGCGCAGCTCATCAGCCAGGCCTCGCTGTGGGAGCTGGAGCAGCGCTTTCGCGAACACGGCCTCGACCCCATGGCCGCCTACGACAAACGTGTGCTGCAGGCCCCGTGGCTGGAACACAGCCGGGGCTGGATTGCGCGCGCTGCGGTGGGCCTGGCGCACTGCATCGTCTCGGCCACCGCGTTTTTGGATCTGGACGCCGTGGTGGTCGATGGCGCTGCGGCCCCCGAGCTGCTGCAGGCCCTGTGCGAGAGCGCCCGCCACGCGCTGGCCGACTACAACTGGGAAGGCCTGCACCAGCCCCCCCGGCTGGAGCTGGGCACCATGGGCTCGGACGCCCGCGCGCTGGGCGGGGCGCTGCTGCCGCTGCATGCGTGTTTTGCGCCGGATACGGACATCTTCCTCAAGGCCTGATGGTCGTGCTATTGAAACAATAGCTATCACGGCATATTCCACTAGCGCAGGTGGCGTTTTCAGTCAAAACTGCTTCCTGGAGGTCTTGCGTACACTGTGCCCTCCTGGGAGCGCTGGCCCAGTTGCGTCGATCAGCCAGGGGCTGTGGCGACTGCGCCCTGTTGCCTGCTGCGCTTGCTTCGCTGACAGTTAGCGCCCCGCCAGGATCGCCCGCGCCACTTCGGCAAACCCCGCGCCCCGTTCGCCCTGCGTCACATAGCGTGGCAGATGTGTGAGCTGCGGCACAAACCGCGCGATATTGGCCACGCCCACGCTGTGGTTGAAGTGCTGGAACATCGCCTGGTCATTGCCCGAGTCGCCCACAAACACCCAGCGGTCCAGCTCCTGCGCCAGGTCGCGGCCCAGCAGCTCGCGCACGATCCAGTTGGCACCCTGCCATTTGTTGAAATCCCCAAAGCAGCCATGGATGTGGATGCTGCTCACGGTGGTCTGCATGCCAGCGTGCTGCAGCACAGCCAGCACCTGCTCCACGGTGTCGGGCGCGTGCCGGTCGAACTCTGCGTAATCAAAGGCCAGGTCCGTCTCACGCCCGGCGCTGTCGCGGCTGAGGACGACGCCTGGCACTTCCGCAGCGACCTGGGCGGCGATCTCACGCATGCGCGCCTGGTTGGCACTGCGCGTGGCGGCGTCTTGCTGGTAGCGCTTGACCAGCGTTGGTTGAGTGCCAGAGCTGCGGGTAAATGCCACGGCACCGTTCTCTGCCACCATGGCATCGACAGGCCAGGTCGAACCGGCAGGCCCCGCCATGAAAGGCTCGCACCAGCCAATCGGCCGCCCGGTGATGGGAATGACCACCAGGCCCGCCGCCTTCAGGTCAGCCAGCGCCTGCAGTGCGTCGGGCGTGATGGCGCCCTCGGTGGTCAGGGTGTCGTCGATGTCGGTGAACAGACCTGCGAGATTGGCCGGTGGAATCCAGGCACTCAGTGGCAACAAGGGGGGGCAAGAAGGCATGGTGTGGCGGGTTGGGTGTTGGCGGATGTCATGGCGGCTTGGTGCTTGGGCTCACCCCTCCGGGTGAACGGAAGGAGATCCGTTGTCAGCGAGGGCTTTGGGCCGGTTGCATGCGCGTTGGGTTGTGCCATTTCTCCGCGAGTTTGTCGGTGGATATGGGGACCATGTGGCCGCCACTGAATTCGAAAAACTGCAAGGTATCCAAGGCGATGGAGTCCGCGCTCGGGCTCTTCTCGTCCACGACCCGCAGGTCGCCCGGCTGAGGATTTGGCACAAAGAGGTCGGCGGTTTGTCTGGCCCGGGTCAGCACAAAGCGCTTGTATCCCTCATCGGTGCCACCGAATTCTGGGGCGACGAAGATGCCCTGCCGTGCTTTGTCCAGCGACAGCGCAAAACGGTACAGCGTGTCCCAATAGGCCAGATTGGGCCCCAGCACCTGTTTCTCCTGCGCATGCACGCCCGCAAGAACAGCAACGAGCACCCCGCTGGAGAGCGTTGCAGCCATGGGGCGCAGCCCCTGGGGCCAGACGGCTGCCAGACAGGCCGAGAACGCAATCCATGGCACAAACAGGTAGCGGTCCGGGCTGTGGATGCCTGGAAAGGCTGTGAGTGGTACCAGCGGCAACAAGACGATGCCAAAGGATACGAGGAGCATGGGCCCGTTCAACCGCCGTTTCACGGCAGCGATACACAGCAGGCCAAAGAATGCGAGTGCAAGAAGGTTGCCTGGGGGCTTGGAGCCCAGGAGCAGCTTGGGAACCTTGAGCAGCTGGCGCAAGGCCTCGCTGGCCTCAAAAATCCCCTGGCTGTAGCCCCCCATGAGACGCCCCAGCAGCAGATAGCGCCATCCCACATAGGCGAGCGCAATCAGCACGAACGGGATCAGTGCGTGCATCCGTTGCCGCAGCCCGCCCACGGGCAGGAAGGGCAAGAGAATGACCAGGGGTACGTAGACTTCTTTGCACGCGGTCGCTAGCAGGTAGGCAAGGGTGGATAGCCCCAGCCAATATTCGCGCCCGCCCTGCAGATGCCGGGTCCAGCCCAGGATCGACAGCATGGCGAACAGAAAGCCGGTCGCATAGTGCCCATGCATCAGGCCCGCTGCAATGTGGGCTGTGGGCTTGCCAAGCAGCAGTGCGACGGCACCGACCAGTGCAGGCAGGGGCGCCAGCCACTGCCGCAACACGGCGTAGAACAGCACTGAACCCAGCGCCATCACGAACAGCAAATGTGCGTAGTGGCCAGCCGGGGCCATGCCGAACAAGCTCAGATTGATATCGTAGAACAGCAGGTTCCATGGCGCCACGTTGGCGCTGGAGTGCCCTTGGGCAACGAGGGGCTCGAAGAAATATTGCCAGGGCGCATATTGCGCCGCGTAACTCAGGTGCGCGCCGTCATCCCAGCGCCAAAAACCCTGGAGTGACTGGCCGTGTGCAAGCAGGGTGATCACTGACACAAGCAGCGTCACGCTGAGATACTCGACCCCGGGGTGGCGGTCGATCTTTTCGCGCAGTGCGAGGCGGCCGGTCGTCAGTGCTTGAACGTCCATCGCCAATGCAGGAGGAACGTGAGCGCCGGAAGTGCGACAAAAACCATCCCGAGCCCCACCAGGTAATGCCAGCCCGCCCAGGCAGCCAGCCCGCTGACCAGCACGGTGATGGCCAGCCCGGCCAAGGACACGAGGAGAAAGCGCCCGTATTGCCCTAGCGACGCCGCCGTCTTGAAATTCCATCGGCGGTTGGCCCAATAGGAAAAGATGTTGGCGGCCATGAATGCTATGGCGTTAGCCAGGGAGGGGTGAGCGCCCAGGCGCTCCACAAACAGCACAACGATGGCCGTATGGATCAACGTATTGATGACACCGATGCCAGAGAACTTGGCAATCTTGCTCGATAGGGAATCAGGTGCGATCCGGAAAGTCATAAAGTTCGCGAACAATGTAGATGGGTCGCTGCTTCACTTCCCCATAGATGCGGCCGATGTATTCGCCAAGCACGCCCAGCCCGGCGAGCTGGAGTCCGCCGAGAAAGAGAACGGATGTGATCAGCGAAGCGTAGCCAGGCACGTCGCGCCCGAAGATCAAGGTTTTGAGCAACAGAAAGATGGCATAAACCAGGGCGAAGGCCGCAATGGTGGACCCGATGTAGGTCCAGATGCGAAGCGGGACCGTGGAGAAGGAGGTGATACCTTCCAGCGCAAAATTCCACAAACGCCACCCTGAGAAATTGCTCGCGCCGGCAAACCGGGGCTCGCAGACAAAAGTGACCGTCGTTTGCCGAAAGCCGGCCCACGCGAACAGACCCTTCATGAAGCGGCGGCGTTCCGGCAGTCTTTTCAGGGCTTCGATGACCTTGCGGTCCATGAGTCGGAAATCGCCGACATCGGCGGGAATATCGACTTCGGAAATCTTGTTCTGCAGGCGGTAAAACCATCCGGCGGTTGTGCGCCGCGCCCAGTGTTCCTCCTCGCGGCTTTGCCGTTTCGCCAGGACTACCTCGAAGCCCTCGCGCCAGTGGCGCACCATGTCCGGGATCACTTCGGGCGGGTGCTGGAGGTCAGCATCCATGGGGATGACGACGTCGCCCCTTGCCAGCTCTATGCCGCAGGTGAGGGCCGCCTCCTTGCCGAAGTTTCGTGACAGGTCGGCGATGCGAATGTGAGGATTGCGCTCCCTTGCCAGCAGTAATTGCGGCAGGGTGTCATCGCTGCTACCGTCGTTGATGCATAGGATTTCGTAAGTGTCCGCAACGGACTCCAGAACGGGAACCAGTCGCGCAAAAAATGCAGCGAGATTTCCAGCCTCGTTTTTCATCGGGCAGATGATCGTCAGCGAGGAAGGACGAGGCTTCAGGGGTGGCTGTTCCATGGTCGAAGGCTGGGTGATTCATTTCTGCATGAGGAAAATCCGAGGGGCTGAGTGCACAAGAATGTTGTGCCTTGTGCGGACTATGCTCCCTGCAAAGCCAGCCCCGCATGCTCCCGCAGAGGATGGAAATGGATCTTCGGAAACCGCTCCTGCGCCAGCCGCACGTCGTAGGGCGAGGTGCAAAGGTACGCCAGTGTGTCGGCCGCGTCGTGCGCCAGGCGCAGCGGGTAGGCGTCGGTGAACGCGCGCAGGTCGGCGGCATTGTCGGCCGTGATCCAACGCGCGCCCGTGTACTGGCAGCCCTCCAGCCGCACATCGGCGTCGTACTCGGCCTTCAGGCGGTGCTGCACCACTTCGAACTGCAGCTGGCCCACGGCGCCCAGCAGCATGTTGCCGCCGGCATCGGGCTTGAAGACCTGGATCGCGCCTTCCTCGCCCAGCTGGGCCAGGCCCTGCTGGAGTTGCTTGGTGCGCAGCGGGTTCTTGAGCACGACGGTCATGAACATCTCGGGTGCGAAGAACGGCAGGCCAGTGAACTGCAGGTTGGCGCCGTCGGTGATGGTGTCGCCCAGCTGCACGCCGCCGTGCGTGGTAAAGCCGATGATGTCGCCTGCATAAGCTTCTTCGACGGCCTCGCGGCGCTGGGACATGAAGGTCACGACCGAGGTGGGACGCAGTTCCTTGGCGGTGCGCTGCACCTTGAGCTTCATGCCCGGCGTGTACTTGCCGCTCGCCACGCGCACGAAGGCGATGCGGTCGCGGTGGTTGGCGTCCATGTTGGCTTGCACCTTGAACACCACGCCAGCAAAGCCTTCGTCTTCGGGCTGGATGGTCTTGACCACGGGCTGTTTGTTGACTTCGAGCGTGCTCACGCGCGGGCCGGGTGGCGGTGCCATGTCCACCAGTGCGTCCAGCACCTCCATCACCCCGAAGTTGTTCACGCCGGAGCCAAAGAACACGGGGGTCAGCTTGCCGGCCAGGAAGGCCTCGTGGTCCCATGCGGGGGATGCGCCCACGGCCAGTTCCATGCTCTCCAGCGCGGCGTCAAACTCGGCGCCGAAGCGCGCGCGCAGCGTGGTTTCATCCGACAGAGGTATGGATTCAAAGTCCTGCGGGCGGCGTTCGCTGCCGGACTCGAACACCGTCATGGTCTTGGTGCGCAGGTTGATGATGCCGCCGAAGGCCTTGCCCTGGCCTACGGGCCAGGTCATGGGGCAGCAGGGCATGCCCAGCTCGCGCTCCACTTCGTCCATGATGTCCAGCGGGTCCCGCACTTCGCGGTCCATCTTGTTGACGAAGGTAATGATGGGCGTGTCGCGCTGGCGGCAGACTTCGATCAGGCGGCGGGTTTGTGCTTCCACACCGTTGGCGGCGTCGATCACCATCAGCGCCGAATCGACGGCGGTGAGCACACGGTAGGTATCTTCCGAGAAGTCCTTGTGGCCGGGCGTATCCAGCAGGTTGATGACATGCTCGCGGTAGAGCATCTGCATGACCGACGAGGCCACCGAGATGCCGCGCTGCTTTTCAATTTCCATCCAGTCGGAGGTGGCGTGGCGGCTGGCCTTGCGGCCCTTCACGGCGCCGGCGATCTGGATCGCGCCAGAGAACAGCAGCAGCTTTTCCGTCAGCGTCGTTTTACCGGCGTCGGGGTGGGAAATGATGGCAAAGGTGCGGCGGCGCCGGGTTTCTGGGGCGTAGGACACAAGGGTTCCTGAGTGGGATGGAGCGGGGCAGCGTGCCCTGCACAAGAATCTGGGGGCGGGGCCTGCGGGGAGGCCACGAGGTCTGCGGTCGCGGGATTTTACTGTTCCGTGCAAGGCTGGGGGATGGATTGCCCCGCTGGCGTAGCGCCGGGCGAGCACTTGCTTTTATAATCCGCCGATCCGAGGAGCGTTGCAGCGTCCCCAGCACAGGCGGGGCGTGAGGCTCGGAGTCATCTAGCAACGACGCTCATCCACTTCGCGTGCGGTGAGTCGTATCGACCATCCCCTTCGCGCAGTGGCTTTTCAAACATGCTTTGGAGCACACCATCATGAACGCACGCGTCAACGCCCCGGTCAACACCGACTGCATCATTGCCGACATCGGCCTGGCCGAATGGGGCCGCAAAGAGATCCGCATCGCCGAAACGGAAATGCCCGGCCTCATGGCCATCCGCGAAGAATTCGCCGCCAAGCAGCCGCTCAAGGGCGCGCGCATCACCGGCTCGTTGCACATGACGATCCAGACCGCCGTGCTGATCGAAACCCTGCAGGCGCTGGGTGCACAAGTGCGCTGGGCATCGTGCAACATCTTCTCCACACAAGACCACGCCGCTGCCGCGATTGCTGCCGCTGGCACGCCCGTGTTCGCCATCAAGGGCGAAACCCTGGCGGAATACTGGGACTACACCCACCGCATCTTTGACTTCGGCGCTGCCGGCACCGAGGGCGAAGGCCCCAATCTGATCCTGGACGACGGCGGTGATGCCACGCTGCTGATGCATCTGGGCAAGCGCGCCGAAAAGGACGCATCGCTGATCGCCAACCCCACCAGCGAAGAAGAAACCTGCCTGTTCGCCTCCATCAAGGCCAAGCTGGCGCAAGACCCGACCTGGTACAGCCGCAAGAGCGCCCAGATCATCGGCGTGACCGAAGAAACCACCACGGGCGTGCACCGCCTGAAGGAAATGTCGGCCAAGGGCTCGCTGATGTTCCGCGCCATCAACGTGAACGACTCGGTGACCAAGTCCAAGTTCGACAACCTGTATGGCTGCCGTGAGTCGCTGGTGGACGGCATCAAGCGCGCCACCGACGTGATGATCGCCGGCAAGGTGGCCGTGGTGGCGGGCTACGGCGACGTGGGCAAGGGCTCTGCCCAGGCGCTGCGCGCCCTGAGCGCCCAGGTGTGGGTGACCGAGATCGACCCCATCAACGCCCTGCAGGCCGCAATGGAAGGCTACAAGGTCGTGACCATGGAATACGCTGCCGACAAGGCCGACATCTTCGTGACCACCACCGGCAACAAGGACGTGATCCGCCATGAGCACATGCTGGCCATGAAGGACCAGGCTATCGTCTGCAACATCGGCCACTTTGACAACGAAATCCAGGTCGCCACGCTGGAGCAATACCAGTGGGAAGAAATCAAGCCCCAGGTGGACCACGTGATCTTCCCGGACGGCAAGCGCATCATCCTGCTGGCCAAGGGCCGCCTGGTGAACCTGGGCTGCGGCACGGGCCACCCGAGCTTCGTGATGTCGTCGAGCTTCGCCAACCAGACCATCGCCCAGATCGAGCTGTTCACGCACAGCGACTACTACGAGAACGGCAAGGTCTACGTGTTGCCCAAGCACCTCGATGAGAAGGTGGCACGCTTGCACCTCAAGAAGGTGGGCGCCATGCTGACCGAGCTGAGCGATGAGCAGGCCGCCTACATTGGCGTGCCCAAGCAAGGCCCCTACAAGCCTGACACCTACCGCTACTGATCCCTGTGCAGCGCGCCCCGGCGACGGGGCGCGCGCACGGTGGTCTGGCGCCGTTGCTCGGAGCAATGTCTGATTGCTCTTTAATTGATAGCTGCTGGCGCATGATTCACTAGCGCTACCAGCCGATTTGACTCTAAAAGGATGGGCGCGATGCGCGCAGATGTATTTTTGGTGGAGCGTGGCCACGCTGCCACGCGCTCGCAGGCGCAGCGCCTGATTGCCTCGGGCGCGCAGTGGCGCCTGTCGCCGCTGGCGCCCTGGCAGAAGGTGGTGAAGAACGGCGACGACATTCCGTCAGTGGCCGAGGTGCAGCTGCTGGACGATGCAGAAGCCAAGTACATCTCGCGCGGCGGGCTCAAGCTGGAAGGCGCGCTCAAGGCGCTGGGCCTGTCGGTGGCTGGCCTGCGGTGCCTGGATGTCGGGCAGAGCACAGGCGGCTTTACCGACTGCCTGCTTCAGCAGGGCGCCGCCCAGGTGATTGGGGTGGACGTGGGCCACGCCCAGTTGCACGACCGGCTGCGCAGCGATCTGCGTGTGGTGTGTGTGGAGGGCGTCAATGCCCGCTCGCTCACGCCCGATGCGTTGGTGCAGGCTTGTGAGATGGCCTTGTCCGAAGTCATCGTGCCCGAAGAAGACAACGAGACCCAACCCGAGGCCCCCTACAGCTGGATGCGCAATGGCGGCTTGGTGGACGAGGCGTACGACGACAGCGACGACGCCAAGGACCAGGACATCGAGGCCTTCAAGTCCGAGCGCGCGCAGCGCGCCCAGGGAACGCTGCCGGTGGAGCGCCGCCGCCGGCCCGAGTGCGCCGATGTGGACATCACGCCCAGTTTTACGCTGGTGACCGGCGACCTGTCTTTCATCTCGCTCACCCTGGTGTTGCCTGCGTTGGTGCCGTTGCTGGCGCCCCAGAGCGACCTGGTCATGCTGGTCAAGCCGCAGTTCGAGCTGCAACCCGGGCAGGTGGGCAAGGGCGGTATCGTGCGCGACGAGTCCTTGTATGCGGTGGTGGAGCAGCGCATCCGCGATTGCTGCGCCGCGTTGGGCCTGGAGGTGTTGGCGTGGATTGATAGTCCCATCCAGGGCGGCGATGGCAACCGAGAATTTTTTGTACACGCAAGGAGAGCCGCATGAATGCAGCCCACGCGCAAGGCACCGGGTTCCCGGTGAGTTTCGAGTTTTTTCCGCCCAAGACGCCTGAAGGTGCCGACAAGCTGCGCGTGGCACGCCAGCAGCTGTATGCCCTGCACCCCGACTTCTGCTCGGTGACCTATGGCGCAGGGGGCTCCACGCAAGAAGGCACCTTCGGCACGGTGCGTGAGATCCTGTCCGAAGGCGTGGGTGCCGCCTCGCACTTTTCGTGCATCGGGGCCACGCGCCAGTCGGTGCGCGAGCAGCTGGCCACACTCAAGGCCATGGGCGTCAAGCGCCTGGTGGCGCTGCGCGGCGACCTGCCCAGCGGCTATGGCGCGGGTGGCGAGTTCCAGTACGCCAGCGATCTGGTGGCCTTCATCCGCGCCGAAACGGGCCACGACTTCCACCTTGAAGTGGCAGCCTACCCCGAGGTGCATCCCCAGGCCAGGTCGCCCGAGGCAGACCTGCAGGCCTATGTGACCAAGGTGCGTGCGGGCGCGGACTCCGCGATCACCCAGTACTTCTACAACAGCGACGCGTATTTCCGCTTCGTCGAAGACGCTCACCAGCTGGGTGCCGACGTACCGGTGGTTCCGGGCATCATGCCGATTTCCAGCTCCACGCAGCTGATGCGGTTTTCGGATGCCTGCGGTGCCGAGATTCCGCGCTGGATCCGCCTGCGGCTGCAGGCGTTTGGGGACGACACCGCCAGCATCAAGGCGTTTGGCCTGGATGTGGTGACCGACCTGTGCGACCAGCTGCGCAGTGCCGGTGTGCCCGCGCTGCACTTTTACACCATGAACCAAAGCGCCGCGACGCTGGAGATCTGTCGCCGGCTGGGGATCTGATGGCGGGGGGCACACAGCCTCCCGGGGCCCATCGCGGCGCTGCCCTGCGGGTGCTGCTGCGGCGAGCGGTGGGTCTGTGGCTGCTGTGCAGCGCCTGCGCCGCTGTTCAGGCCCAGGGGTTGCAAGCTGAGCCGGATGCGCTGGCCCCTAATCTCTTGTCCGTGCCGGGTGAGGCCATGCTGATCGATCCCCCGGCCAAACCGGAGCCGAACACTCCTGCCGGGTCGCCGCTCAGCCTGGAGGCGGATGAAGTGGGCCTTGCCTCATGGTACGGGGCGCAGTTCCACCGGCGGCGTACTGCCAGCGGGGAGCTGTTTGACATGCGAGCGCTCACGGCCGCGCACCCCACGCTGCCCTTTGGCTCACGCGTGTGCGTACGCAGCCAGGCCACAGGGCGCACGGTGATCGTGCGCATCAACGACCGTGGTCCACACACCCGCAACCGGGTGATTGATTTGAGCCGGGGCGCCGCCGAGGCGCTGGGTATGGTGGGCCTGGGGCTGAAGCCAGTGGAGCTGTTTGCCCTGCAGGACGACGACAAGGACTGCCCGGCGGCGCCCTGACGCCAGGCTTTTGGACAGGTTCTTAGGAGGCCGGTCAGCCGCCCGATTCGAGCGTGTGGGTGGCGTGTTTGTCCTGCGCCAGCAGCTCGGCCATCTGGGGCAAGGCGTCTTTGAGCGCGGCCTTCAATGTGTAGGGCGGGTTGATCAGGAACATGCCGCTGGCGGGCAGGCCTGGGCGCTTGGTGTCGCCCGTGACCGTTTCCGTGACCTTGCTCGATTTGACGGTGAGCGTGGCGTGCAGCCAGCTTTTGCCCGCCTTGGTGGCCAGCGTTTTCAGGCGGCGGGGCAGGTCGTGGGCTTCGGGGCGCGGAATGATGGGGTACCAGAACGCATAGGTGCCCGTGGCAAAACGCTTGAGCGAGTCGGCCGCCATGTCGAGCACCTTGGCGTAGTCGCTCTTGATTTCATAGCTGGGATCGCACAGCACCAGGGCGCGCCGGGCCGGTGGGGGTAGGAACTTTTTGATGCCCTCAAAGCCGTCCTCGTGCAGCACGGCCACCTGACGGCCTGCCTCCAGCTGGGCCACGTTGCCGGCCAGCGCGCGCAGGTCGGTGGGGTGCAGCTCAAACAGCTTGAGCTTGTCGTGGTCGCGCAGCAGGCGCTGGGTGATGAAGGGCGATCCGGGGTACACGCGCAGCGCCTTGCCCTGGTTGAAGGCGCCCACCATGTCCACATAGGCCTGCAGGGCGGGGGTGAGGGCGGGGGTGGTTGGCGCAAACAGCCGGGCCACGCCATCGGCGGCTTCGCCACTGGTGCTGGCATAGTCCCCGTCCAGCCGGTACAGGCCCGCGCCCGCATGGGTGTCCAGCACGGTCAGCGCCGCGTCTTTTTCGGTGAGATGTTGCAAGGCGGCAATCAGGACGGTGTGCTTGAGCACATCGGCATGGTTGCCTGCGTGGAAGGCGTGGCGATAACTGAACATGGCCCAATGGTAACGAGTGTGTTGTGCCAAGGGGGCTCCCATGTCCGGGCGCGGCACAATCGGGGGGCCGTGTGGTGGCGGGGGACGTGATGTTTTTGGCAGACAGGCCGCACTTTGTTAGCCATTTGTTGCCAAATCCGGCGCGGCCATGCTTCATGATCGCGCCTGCGGCGGGGTCAGCGTTTCGCCGTCGCCGTAGTTGCCTCATTGATTTGCATTTGAAATTGCCAGCCCGCCCCGTCCTCTGACCATGACCGCAAGCTCCAGCACAGCCCCCGCCAGTGGTGTCAGCCATATCGATGCGCTGCCCCCTGGCACCCGCCTGGCGGAGTTCGAGATCCTGGGGTTGCTGGGGGTGGGCGGGTTTGGCATGGTCTACAAGGCGTTTGACCATTCCCTGCACCGGGCGGTGGCCATCAAGGAGTACATGCCCTCGGCGCTGGCCGGACGCTCGCAAGGGCAGTCGCTCTGGGTGCGGTCCTCGTCCGACCAGCAGACCTTCCAGGCCGGGCTGGTCTCTTTTGTGGGCGAGGCCCGTCTGCTGGCGCAGTTTGACCACCCCTCTCTGGTCAAGGTGTTCCGCTTCTGGGAGGCCAACAACACAGCCTACATGGTCATGCCACTGTACTCGGGCATGACGTTCAAGCAAGCCCGTGCACAGATGCGCACCCCCCCACCCGAGGCCTGGCTGCGCAAGCTGCTGTGGTCGGTGCTGGATGCGCTGCGCGTGCTGCACGATGGCAACACGCTGCACCGCGACATTTCGCCCGATAACATTTTCCTGCAGGACAACGGTCCGCCGGTGCTGCTGGACCTGGGCGCCGCCCGGCACGCCATCAACGACCAGGACCGCAAGCACACGGCCGTGCTGAAGGTGAACTACGCCCCCATCGAGCAGTATTCCGACGGCGACGAGGAACTGCGCCAAGGCCCGTGGAGCGACTTGTACTCGCTGGCGGCGGTCATGCACGGGTGTCTGGCCAATGACACGCCTCTGCCCGCCACGCTGCGCTCCATCCGTGACCGCATGGTGTCGTTCTCCCGTATCGCCAAAACCGTCAAGCGGCAGTTTGGGGTGGAGTATTCAGCGCCTTTTGTCGCGGCGATTGCCCAATCGCTGGCCCTTCGGCCCGAGGACCGCCCACAGAGCATTGATGCCTTTCTCCAGACCATGGAGATGACCTCGGCGCCGGACGATGTGCAGCACTTCGACTTCCGGGCGGAGTTGGGCGACATCTGGGTGGAGCCCGCCGACCAGCCTGGCCCGGGTCTGGCCGCACCTACCGTGGACGTGACCTCCGCCCCCAAGATCGTGGCCGAGATGCAGGCACAGGCCCAGCGTGAGGACTTGGTGGCGGCGGCTCCCGCATCTGATGCCAGCCGCCCTGGCGATGATTTTGGTGGGGACACGGTCATGCTGGCTGGTCCTGACACCGTGGCGGCCGATGCTGGCGACACGGTGTTCATCGATGCCGGCGATACCGTGGTGGCCGACGACGATTCGCGCTTTGAGGACCTGCCACACCACCGTTCACCGGGCGCGGGCGGGTCGCGTGCAGCCGATCGGCGTTCTGCGCCTTTGGAGCGGGATGTAGTGCGCAGCAATGGCAAGCCGACCCCATCCCCACGGCGTTCCCCTTTGGTGGCGGGCATCGTGGTGGCGGCGTTGGTGGCTGTGGTGGCTGGCGCCGGTTGGCGCTGGAGCCAGGGCAGCAAGCCGCCCCGGGACGAGATCATTACGGAGATGGCCGAGCGGCCTGCCGCAGCGGCTGCTTCAGACGCAGCCCTGGTGGAGGTCAGCGCTCCGGCTGCTGCCGGGGGCGACGCGCAAGGTCTGAGCTCGGATGGCGCAGTGGCGTCAGCCAGCGCCGCCTCTGCGGCCGCACCTGCTCCTGCCTTTGTGGTTGCGTCTGCACCCAAACCGAGCCCCCGGGTGGCCAAGCGTGCAGGCGCAGAGCCCGCACCCACACCCATCGTGGTGCATGAAGAGCCTGTGCCGGCGCCGCCTCCGGTGGTGGCCGAGCCCAAGCCCCGCCCCGCGCCGCCGCCCCGTCTGCCCTCGCCGCAAGAGGTGTGCGCCGACGCCAACTTCCTGGCCCGCCCGATGTGTATTCACCAAGAATGCCAGAAACCGTCCCAGGCCAATCAAACTGTCTGCGTGGAAAACCGTCGCCGTTACGAGGCCGACGAGCAGCGCCGCCGCCAGACGCCGAACTGACCGGAGCAGGTGCCCCGAGGGCCGTGGCTGGGGTGCTCTTGCGCTAACGCATGGCTCTTTCGTATAATGGAAGGCTTCGCAGCGCTTTTGTGGTCCCGCGGCGAAGACTTTTTGCCACCTAAGAGGCTTCCTTCAGAGAAGCACCGACCGTGGAAAAGGACCCGCCAAACCCTCTTTTGAAGAGAAAACTCATGACAACTACTTTCAGCGCAAAGCCCGCTGAGGTCGTGCACGAGTGGTTTGTGATTGACGCGACCAACAAGGTCCTCGGACGAGTAGCCAGCGAAGTTGCTCTCCGTTTGCGCGGCAAACACAAGGCCATTTACACGCCTCACGTCGATACCGGTGACTTCATCGTCGTTATCAACGCAGCCCAACTCAAGGTCACCGGCACCAAGTCCCTGGACAAGGTGTACTACCGTCACTCGGGTTATCCCGGCGGTATCACGGCCACGAACTTCCGCGACATGCAAGCCAAGCACCCCGGCCGCGCGCTGGAAAAGGCTGTCAAGGGCATGCTGCCCAAGGGCCCCCTTGGCTACGCGATGATCAAGAAACTCAAGGTGTACGGTGGTGCTGAGCATCCCCACACCGCCCAGCAGCCCAAAGTGCTGGAAATCTAAGGAGCCTTGAGATGATTGGTGAATGGAACAATGGCACCGGCCGTCGCAAGTCCAGCGTCGCCCGCGTGTTTCTGAAAAAAGGCTCCGGCAAGATCACGGTGAACGGCAAGGACATCCAGTCCTACTTCGGCCGCGAAACCTCGATCATGATTGCCAAGCAACCCCTGGCGTTGACCAACCATGTCGAAACCTTCGACATCCAGATCAACGTGCACGGTGGTGGTGAATCCGGCCAGGCTGGCGCTGCCCGCCACGGTATCACCCGCGCCCTGATCGATTACGACGCATCCCTCAAGCCCGTCCTGAGCCAAGCTGGCTTCGTGACCCGCGATGCCCGTGAAGTCGAGCGTAAGAAGGTCGGTCTGCACTCCGCACGCCGCGCCAAGCAGTTCTCCAAGCGTTAAGCTGTGGCCCTGCCGGATGTTGCCTTGTGCAGCATCCACTGCAAGGCACTCCTCGCGGGTGCTTTACAGAGAAAAACCGCCTTCGGGCGGTTTTTTCGTTTATGGTGCGCTCTTTTCGTTTTTTGGGAAGGCCTTCCATGGTCCGCCTGTTGAGCCTATGCGCTTTCGCCTGCTTCGCCGTCGGTTGACCATCAGTGCCCCCCGGGTGGCCATCCGCAGCGCCTTGCCCTGGCCCTTTCGATGGCTGGCCCTGGCCGTGGTGATGGGTTTCTGCGCTGCCGTGGCGTTGTGGGCCTTTGAATTCGGCAAATCCATTGCCGGGATCGATACCGTTTCGCGTGACGAAGTGATCCAGATGAAGACGGAGATCAGCCGCCTGCGCGAAGAGGGCCAGGAGCGCCAGACGGTGGCATTGACCGCCGAGAGCCTGCTGGCCACCGAACGCGCTGCCAAGGAGAGCCTGATGGCCCAGGTGCGCCAGCTTGAAGCCGACAATCGCACGCTGCGCGAGGATCTGGGCTTCTTTGAAAAGCTGATCCCTGCGGCCAAGACCGATGGGCTGGCCATTCGCGCGCTGCAGGCTGAGGTGCTGGGCGGGATGCAGCTGCGTTGGCAGGTGCTGGTGATCCAGGCCGCCCGCAATGCGCCGGAGTTCAACGGGCGGCTGGAGTTTGTGCTGGCGGGCACTCTGGATGGCAAACCGTGGGCACAGACCCAGCCACCCCAAGGCCAGTCGCTGCAGGTCAAACAATACCGCCGCATCGAGGGCGTGCTCGATCTGCCGCCGCAGGCCGTGGTAAAAACCGTGACCGCGCGCGTGCTGGAGGGCGCCACCGTACGCACCAGCCAGACCATGGCCATCGAATAGTGCAGGGTGGACGGTGGATGCGCTGATCAGGTTTTAGCGCTCTCGCCCCGGCAATCCAGCCCCAGCTGCCACCCACAACCTGCCGCCTTGCTGGCACGAATTCCATCCCCAAGCGGGCCTTTGTAACCGCCTGGCACTTCAGGAGTCTTCCGACCATGTTCTCGCGTAAAAAGCAGCCACCCATCAAAAGCCTGGTGGCGCAGGGCACCAAGATCGAAGGCAATGTGCATTTTGCCGAGGGCATGCGCATTGACGGTGAAGTGGTCGGCGATATCCGGGCGGCGGCGGACCAGCCCAGCATCCTCGTGATTTCCGAGACGGCGCGGGTCGAGGGGGCGGTGCATGCCGACCATGTGATCATCAACGGCCAGGTGCTGGGCCCTGTGCATGCGGGAGAGCTGCTGGAGCTGCAGCCCAAGGCGCAGATCACGGGCAATGTGCATTACAAGGCCCTGGAGATGCACCAGGGCGCCGTGATCGCG
Organism: Acidovorax sp. Root568; assembly: GCF_001427445.1. Taxonomy (NCBI): domain Bacteria; kingdom Pseudomonadati; phylum Pseudomonadota; class Betaproteobacteria; order Burkholderiales; family Comamonadaceae; genus Acidovorax; species Acidovorax sp. Root568. The sequence goes on from NZ_LMGP01000004.1 coordinate 85,241, forward strand.
GGGCAATTGATTCCAATGGCCGTGCTGGTGGAGGAAAAGCCCCCACTGAAGTTAGCGTCAAACAGCCAGTGACCTGAATTCCCGAGAGGTTTGCAGTAGTATTCCCTGCAAACCCTGAACCCGGAGTACCCCATGAGCGCAGTTGCCGAAAACATCCAGACCGAAATGCCCGCCCCCATCCTGTTCACCGACAGCGCGGCGGCCAAGGTGGCGGACCTGATTGCCGAAGAAGGCAACCCCGACCTGAAGTTGCGGGTGTTTGTGCAAGGCGGCGGCTGCTCCGGCTTCCAATACGGCTTCACGTTCGATGAAATTACCAACGAAGACGACACCACCATGACCAAGAACGGTGTGTCGCTGCTCATCGACGCCATGAGCTACCAGTATCTGGTGGGTGCCGAGATCGACTACAAGGAAGACCTGCAAGGTGCGCAGTTCGTGATCAAGAATCCGAACGCCACCACCACCTGCGGCTGCGGCTCCAGCTTCTCGGCCTGAGGGGCACCGTGACAGGCGCAGCCCTGCACCCCTGACTGAATCAACCGCCTTCGGGCGGTTTTTTCATGGGGTGCGTTCGTTTCGTTTGAAAACCCTGCAAACCATGCACCAGGAACCCTCCCAGAAAGTACTGCTGTGGCTGGTGGCCGTCGGCTTCTTCATGCAGACGCTGGACGCCACCATCGTCAACACCGCGCTGCCCGCCATGGCGCAGAGCCTGGGCGAGAGCCCGCTGCGCATGCAGTCGGTGGTTGTTGCGTATTCGCTGGCCATGGCGATGCTGATTCCGGCATCGGGCTGGGTGGCCGACCGGTTTGGTGCGCGCCGGGTGTACTTTCTGGCCATCGTCTTTTTTGTGGCGGGCTCGGTGTTCTGTGCGCTGTCGCACAGCCTGACCCAACTGGTGGCCGCCCGGGTGCTCCAGGGGCTGGGCGGCGCGCTGCTGCTGCCCGTGGGGCGGCTGGTGGTGTTGCGCACCTTTCCGCGCGAGAAGTTCTTGCAGGCCATGAGTTTTGTGGCCATTCCCGGGCTGATCGGCCCGCTGATCGGTCCCACGCTGGGTGGCTGGCTGGTTGAGGTGGCCTCCTGGCACTGGATCTTCCTGATCAACGTGCCGGTGGGCCTGCTGGGCTGTGCCGCCACCATGCGCTACATGCCCGGGGTACCCGCGCCGACGGTGGCGCGGTTTGATCTGGCGGGCTACCTGATGCTCGCCTTTGGCATGGTGGCGCTGTCGCTGGCGCTGGATGGCCTGGCCAGCCTGGGGCTGCGGCAGGCGAGCGTGCTGGTGCTCATGATCTTCGGTCTGGCGAGCCTGGTGGCCTACTGGCTGCACGCGGCGCGGCGGCCCGACCCCTTGTTTTCGCCCCGGCTGTTTTCGGTGGACACCTTGCGCATCGGGCTGCTGGGCAACCTGTTTGCGCGGCTGGGCAGCTCGTGCATGCCGTTCCTCATTCCGTTGCTGCTGCAGGTCACCATGGGCTATTCGCCGCTGCAGGCGGGCATGATGATGCTGCCCGTGGCGGTGGCGGGCATGTCCATGAAGCGGTTCACCACCACGCTGATCACCCGCTTCGGCTACCGCCAGGTGCTGGTGGGCAACACGCTGCTGGTGGGGGTGACCATGGCCAGCTTCGGGCTGGCGGCACCCTCGCAACCGCTGTGGGTGCATGTGGTGCAGCTGGCGGTGTTTGGTGCGGTGAACTCGCTGCAGTTCACGGCCATGAATACCGTGACCCTCAAGGACCTGGGGCACGACATGGCCAGCAGCGGCAACAGCCTGCTGTCCATGGTGCAAATGGTGGCCATGGGGATGGGGGTGGCTGCGGCGGGGGCGGTGCTGGCGGCGTTCACCGATTTCTTCCAGCCCACCGGCGCGGCACAGACCCTGCAAGCCTTTCAGGCCACGTTTGCCTGCATGGGACTGATCACGGTGGCTTCAGCCGGTATCTTCTGGCAACTGTCGCCGCAAGACCGTTCCGGCACCCAGGCAGGCGCCTCGGTTGATGCCGGGGACCACGGCTGATCGCCCTGTCCAGGGCTGTGTAGACCGGACGGTTCAGGCGGGGTACACCGCGCCCAGCACACGGCTACCGGCCGCACCGGTCACGCTGGGCAGGTTGCCTGGCGCCCCCTGCAGCGCCTGGCGTGCCAGCCAGGCAAACGCGGCGGCCTCCACCTGCAGGGCGGGCAGGCCCAGCGCATCGGTGGCCACCACCTGCAAGGACGGGCAGGCAGCCTGCAGCCGCTGCATGAGCTGGCCATTGAGCGCACCACCGCCGCATACGGCCAGGTTTTTGCTATTGTTTAGATAGCTTTTGGCGCATATGGCACTAGCGCTTGCGGTGAATTCGGTCAATGTGGCCTGTACGTCGGCCGCTGCGGCCTGCGCAAAGGGCTGCAGGTGCGTTGCCAGCCAGGCGGGGTTGAACAGGTCGCGGCCCGTGCTTTTTGGGGGGGCCTTGTGCAGATACGGCTCCTGCAGCAACGCAGCCAGCAGGTCCGGCAGCACCTGGCCCGTGGCGGCCCAGGCACCATCCTTGTCAAACGGCTGGCCGGTGTGCTGCTGGCACCAGTGGTCCATGAGGGCGTTGCCCGGGCCGCAGTCGAAGCCCAGCACGCTGCCATCTGCCCCCAGCACGCTGAGGTTGGAGATGCCGCCAATGTTCAGCACCAGCACCGTCTCGTCCGGCCGGCCGAACACGCCCTGGTGGAAGGCGGGCACCAGCGGCGCACCTTGGCCGCCCGCGGCCACGTCGCGGCTGCGCAGGTCGGCCACCACGGTGATGCCCGTCAGCTCGGCCAGCAGGGCGGGGTTGCCCAGTTGTAGTGTGTAGCCTGTGCCGTCAAATTCCTGGGGGCGGTGCCGCACCGTCTGCCCGTGGGCACCTATTGCACGGATGGCGCTCGCCGGGTGACCGCTGCGCTGCAGCAGGGTGTGCACCACCCCGGCATAGGCCCGGGATAGCGCGTTGCCTGCGAGGGCCGCACGGTGCAGTTCGTTGTCGCCGGGGGTATTGAGAGCCAGCAGCTCGGTGCGCAGTGCGGGGGCAAAGGCGGCGCTGGCGTGGTGTGTGACCTGCAGGCGCGGGCCCGAGAAATCAGCCAGCACCCCGTCGATCCCGTCGAGCGAGGTGCCCGACATCAGGCCGATGTACAGATCGGACATGGCCTGACGGGTGGTGTCTGGAGGTGCGGGGGCGATCAGTCTGCGCTGGCCTGCTCGATGAGCGCAGCGGCGTTCAGCTGGACACGCATGTTGGCCGCGAGGCGGTCAAACGCGGGGCGTGCGGCTGCAGACACCGGTGCTGCGGCTTCGCTCTGGGCGACGATGGTCATCGGGTCCTGGTGCACGCCGTTGACGCGGAACTCGAAGTGCAGGTGCGGGCCGGTGGCCCAGCCCGTGGCGCCCACGGCGCCCAGCGTCTGGCCTTGTTCGACCGACTGGCCCTGGCGCACGTCAATGCGGCTCAGGTGGGCATACACCGTGACGTGCTGGTTGCGGTGCTTGACGAACACCACGTTGCCGTAGCCATTCTGCACACCCGCAAACTCCACCACGCCATCGCCCACGGTGCGCACGGCGGTGCCAGTGGGCGCCGCAAAGTCGGTGCCCAGGTGGGCGCGCCAGGTTTGCAGGATGGGGTGCAGGCGCATCTTGAAGCCGCTGGTCACGCGCGAGAACTCGACGGGCGAGGTCAGGTAGGCGCGGCGCATGCTTTCGCCGTCCAGCGTGTAGTACGCGCCCTTGGTGGCGTTGGGTTCCTGGAACCAGACGGCCTGGTGGGTCTTGCCGTTGTTGACGAACTCGGCGCTCAGCACGCGGCCGCTGGACAGGGGCTCGCCATCGGCTTCCAGGGTTTCGTACACCACCGAGAAGCGGTCGCCCTTGCGCAGCGAGCGGCGGAAGTCGATATTGCCCGAGAACAGTTCGGCCACTTGCACGGCCACGGCGTCGGGGATGTTCGACGCGTCGGTGGCGGCAAACAGCGAGCTATTGATGATGCCGCCCGCCAGACGGCTGTTGGTCGTCATCTTGGCGGTTTCGATGCGGGTCGCAAACTTGTTGTCGCCCGTGCGCTCGACGATCAGGCGGCGGAAGTTGCCGCTGTCGTCCGGCACCCAGCGCACCGTCAGGCGGATCAGGCGGTGGTCGTCGGTGGTTTCTGCCGACACGATGCGGCCGGTGCGGCCCAGCACGTTCTGGCGCACCGGCGTGTCGCTGCGCATGAAGGCGGCGGCGGCCGGGTCGGCCACGCCCATGCGCTGCAGCAGCGACTCGGGGGTGTCGCTGCTGCGCACCTGTTCGGAGCGGAACAGCGAAAAACTGGGCGCATCCAGCTGTCCCAGCACCATGTTCTCGGCGAGCGATTCGACCGGGTAGTTCACCATGCGCACCGGCAGCTCGGCCGGGTCGGGTGCGAAGGAGGCCACGGCAAATGCGCCGCCGCCGCCCGTCAGCAGGATGGCTGCAACGGCGGCGGTGATGCGTTTGGGATGTTGTTGGATCGTGCGGGACAGCCGGTCAAGCAAAGCGATGCTGGCGGTGCGGACCGTAGTGAGGCCGTGAATCAAAGGTCTATCCCCAGGGTGATTGCGGATCCGTGGCACACCCCCGGTGTGAATGCGGGGCGGGGCCAGGAGCACAGACTGTCAGGCTGCAGCCATTCGACAGGTTGATGAAAAACAGGTCGAAACGGCGGGCCCACTAGAATCCGCCTCTGCAATGTGGGCTGAAGTATAGCGGTGCATGCTGTCTAGACATCCCAAAAAACCCTTATGAATCAATCTGCTGTTACAACAACCCCGGTCTCTGATGGTGTAAGACAAGCCCTCGAAATCTCGCTGCGCGGCGTGCAAGAGCTGCTGCCACAGGACGAATGGGTCAAGAAGCTGGCGCGTTCGGAGGCCACGGGCCAGCCGCTGCGCATCAAGCTGGGTCTGGACCCCACTGCCCCCGACATCCACATCGGCCACACGGTGGTGCTGAACAAGATGCGGCAACTGCAAGATCTGGGCCACCAGGTCATCTTCTTGATCGGCGACTTCACCAGCCTGATCGGCGACCCCTCGGGCCGCAACAGCACCCGCCCGCCGCTCACGCCCGAGCAGATCAAGGTGAATGCCGAGACCTACTACAAGCAGGCCAGCCTGGTGCTGGACCCGGCCCGCACCGAGATCCGCTACAACAGCGAATGGAGCGAACCCTTGGGCGCTACCGGGATGATCCAGCTGGCCGCCAAGTACACCGTGGCGCGCATGATGGAGCGCGACGACTTCCACAAACGCTTCACCACCGGCCAGTCCATTTCGGTGCATGAGTTCCTGTACCCGCTGATGCAGGGCTACGACTCGGTAGCCTTGAAGAGCGACCTGGAGCTGGGTGGCACCGATCAGAAGTTCAACCTGCTCATGGGCCGTCATCTGCAGCAGGAATATGGCCAGGAGCCGCAGTGTGTGCTCACCATGCCGCTGCTGGTGGGGCTGGACGGCGTGGACAAGATGTCCAAGTCCAAGAACAACTACATCGGCATTGCCGAGGACGCCAACACCATGTTTGCCAAGGTGCTGTCGATCAGCGACACCCTGATGTGGGACTGGTACACGCTGCTGTCGTTCAAGAGCCTGGCCGACATCGCCGCGCTCAAGGCGGAGATCGCTGGCGGGCGCAACCCCAAGGACGCCAAGGTGATGCTGGCCAAGGAGATCACCACGCGCTTTCACAGCGCGGCTGCGGCCGATGCCGCGGAGCAGGACTTCATCAACCGCAGCAAGGGCGGCGTGCCGGACGAGATCCCCGAGGTGAGCGTGTCTGGCGCGCCGCTGGGCATCGGTGCGCTGCTCAAGCAGGCCAACCTGGCCCCCTCGACCAGCGAGGCCAACCGCCTGATCGACGGCGGCGGCGTGCGCGTGGAAGGCAGCGTGGTCAGTGACAAGGGCCTGAAGCTGGACGCCGGCACCTACGTGGTGCAGGTGGGCAAGCGCAAGTTTGCACGGGTGACTCTGGCCTGATTTGGGGTCAAAACAGCCGCAAGCGCTAGAAGAATAAGCGCTGATAGCTATCAAAATGAAAGCGCTGAGGCCGCAGGGCCCAGCGCTTTTTTCATGACCCGTCCAGGTTGTCGTTCAGGTCCGGGTCGGGCACATCGCCAATCGCCTGGCGGGTGGCCTCGGCCTGCACCTGCAACCAGGCGCAGAAGGCCTTGATCTCCGGCCGTTGCGCGCTGCGCGGCCCCACCATGAGCCAGTAGGCCAGGGGCGAGTCGATGCGGTGGCCGGGCAGCACCTCCACCAGGTCGCCCGCGGCCAGGGCATCGGCAATCAGTGGCATGCGCGCCAGTGCCAGGCCCTGGCCGGCCAGCGCGGCCTGCACGATCTGGTGGGCGTAGTTGAAGTACAGCCAGCGCTGGGGCTGGAGCTTGGTCAGGTCGCGGGTGTCGAACCAGCGGCGCCAACTCAGGTATTCCAGGTAGTGCGTGCGGTGGGCGTCGCCCGCCTCGATCAGGGTGAACTGCGCCACATCGGCGGGGGTGCGCAGCGGTTTGCCGCTCTTGAGCAGCCAGGGGCTTGCCACCACGGCCAGTTGCTCGCCAAACAGGCGGATGCCGCCCTGGGTGGCACCGGCCGGCATGGCATAGCGCAGGGCCAGGTCCACGTCCGAGGTTTCCAGGTCCACCTGCACGTCGCTCGCATCAATGCGGATGTCGATGCCCGGATTGTCGCGCTGAAACTCCTCCATGCGTGGGATCAGCCACATCGATGCAAAGCTGGCCCAGGTGGTGATGGCCACGCTGCGGCGCCCAGCCGTCTGGCGCACCAGGCGCACGGCGGCGTCCATGCGCTCCAGCGCCGGGCCCACGGCGCGCTGCAACTGTGCGCCCGCGCTGGTCAGCTCTACAGCACGGGTGTGACGCAGGAACAGGGGCACGCCCACTTCTTCTTCCAGCGCCTGGATCTGGCGGCTCACGGCCGACTGGGTGAGGGCCAGCTCGTCGGCGGCCGCGCGAAAGTTCAGGTGTTTGGCCACAGTCAGGAAGGCGCGCCAGTGCCCTGTGGCCACGGGCCGGGTGCGCAAGACGGCGGGAGAGTATTCGGCAGAGGCCATGGCAGTGATCCTGAGTGCGATTCATGCGTTGACGGAATGAATAGCGTACCTTGTTTTCATTGGACTGTGTACGGTGTAAAGCGCACTATCCAGGCTCCTCAACACGTTTTACTGAAGCCAAGGAGCCTGTCATGTCCCCCCGCAACGTTCTGGAATCGCAACAATCCGTCCACGCCGCCACGGCTGGCCGTCGCGCGGCCGGTTGCTGGAAACTGGCCACAGGCCAGGCCTTGTCATTGCACCCCGACACCCATGGCGTGCTGCAGATCGCCCAGGGGCAGGCGTGGGTCACCTTGCGTGGCGTTCTGGCGGACATGCCGGGCGCCGCTGTGGACCACGTGCTGCAGCCCGGCCAACAGCTGACGGTTGCGCCGGGGCAGCATGTGGTGATGGAAGCCTGGACCGGTTCCGGCTGCGCGGAGCCGGTGGCTTTCCGCTGGGACGTCGTGGCAGCCCCCGCTCTGGCGCAGCCCGCCAGCACGGCTGCCAGAGATTGGGAATGTGGCGTCGTGCAGCCGCTGCGCGATCTGGGCCAGGCGCTAGGGCAGGGCGGACGTGCGCTGGGCACGGCGCTGGCCGGTGTGGCGGGCGCTGGGGGCCGGTTTGCCGCTGGCCTGGCCCGGTTTGCTCTGCTTCGGATAGCAGCACCGCTACAGCGCAGAACCGTTTGAGCAGCTCATGCAGGAAAAGCATCAATCGGTGCCGTGCTTTTCATTGGACGTTGTTCTGCAACCGGCGCACCATACGGTCATATTAGGGTTAACCCGGAGAAAGCCATGACAACCTCTCACGCTTTGCATCTGTTTGCATCTTCCCGCGCCACGGGCGCTGCCGCCGGTGAGGCGGGGCAAGTGGCCGCAGGCGCCGCCGTCACCCTGGCCCCCAAGGCCGCGATGACCCTGCGCATTGCCGAAGGCCAGGCCTGGGTCACGCTGGGCCAGGGCCTGGGCAATGGCAGCGACGTGTTTCTGTGCGCCGGTCAGTCGCTGCCTGTGGCGGCAGGCCAGGCGGTGGTGGTCGAACCCCTGAACGGTCGCCGCCTGCAATACCGCTGGGTGCGTGGCGATGCCGCCGATGCGCGCCCTGCCACGTGGTGGCGCCGTGCGTCGGTGGGCAATGGGGCTCCCGCCTGGGGCGACGCCTGCTGCGCCTGACGTGATCCCAGGGGTGTCTTGCCCCGGGTGATGTGACTTGTTAATAAGAACGGCCAGTGCTTGTGACGCAAGCGCTGGCTGTTCTTTTTTACTTCGAGGGGCTGGTGGATGTGTTGTCCAGCCAGTCCGTCAGCTGCGTCTGCAGCGTCACCATCAGCTCATTCGACAACGCGGGTTGCGCCGCTGCCGTGGCGCGGGCCAGCACCATCCCCCCCACCATGGTGGCCAGCACATGGATCGCGCGGGCGCGGTCTTGTGGCGATGGGGTGGCGCCGCCGCCGGCATCGGCAGCGCTGTCAGCCAGCAGCTGGGCAAACCGCTGGATGTTGCGCTCGATGCCCTGGGCAAACACTTCGGACAACCCGCCGCCCGCCCGCGCGGCGTCCACCGCCAATGCGGCCACGGGGCAGCCTGAGCCCGGCGCGTCGCGGTGTTCAGGTGAGAGGTAGCGCTGGATGCGGTCGCCCACCGTGGCGTGGGGCCGCTCGCCGTCCAGCACGGGGATGGACCAGTCGAACGCCTTGGTGCACGCCTCCTGCACCAGCACATCCTTGGACGCGAAATGCCGGTACAGCCCGCCATGCGTAAGCCCGGCATCGCGCGTGATGTCGGCCACCCCTACGCCGGTCAGCCCCCGCTCGCGGTACAGGCGGGCCGCCGCGTCCAGGATGCCCTGCCGGTTTTCTGCGGCCTGTGCTTTGGAAACCTTCATGGAAGCCTCTTATTGATTGCGGTCGTACGCAAAAATGGGTTTGCAGTTTATGATGACGATTGCAATCATAAAGGTGCAGAACCTCTGTGCCCCAACTGTCTGACGAGGTGAATCCATGAAAAAAGTGAGTGGTATGTGCAGCAACGAGGGGGTGGCCTGATGCGCCGCGTGGTGGTCACGGGCATGGGCCTGGTGTCGCCGCTGGGCTGCGGTGTAGAACTGGCGTGGCAGCGCTTGCTGGCTGGGCGCTCCGGCCTCTCGCGCTTGCCGGACGCGGTGACAGAAGGCATTGCCGCCAAGGTTGCCGGGCAGGTTCCCGGCATAGCGCAAGACCCCGAGGGCGGCTGGGATGTGGACGCCATCGTCTCGTCCAAAGACCAGCGCAAGATGGACCGTTTCATCCCCTTTGCACTGGGCGCCGCGCAGCAGGCGCTGGCCCAGGCGGGCTGGCCACCGGCCGACGAGCGGGCGCGTGAGCGCACGGCCACGGTGATCGCCTCGGGCATCGGCGGCTTTGGTGCGATTGCCGAGGCCGTGCGCACCACCGACACGCGCGGGCCGCAGCGGCTGTCGCCGTTCACGGTGCCGTCATTCCTGGTCAATCTGGCGGCGGGGCAGGTGTCGATCCGCCACGGGCTCAAGGGACCGCTGGGAGCTCCGGTCACCGCGTGCGCCGCCAGCGTGCAGGCGATTGGCGATGCCGCACGCCTGATCCGCAGCGGCGAGGCCGATGTGGCCGTGTGCGGCGGCAGCGAGGCGGCCGTTGACCGCGTGAGCCTGGGCGGCTTTGCAGCGGCCAAGGCGCTGGGCACCGCGTTCAACGACACGCCCGAGCAGGCCTCACGCCCGTTCGATGCGCAGCGCGACGGCTTTGTGATGGGCGAGGGCGCAGGCATGCTGGTGATCGAGGCGCTGGACCATGCCCTGGCGCGCGGCGCACAGCCGTTGGCCGAGCTGGTGGGCTACGGCACGTCGGCCGACGCGTACCACATCACCTCCGGCCCCGAAGACGGTGACGGGGCCGCGCGCAGCATGTGGGCCGCGCTGGCGCAGGCAGGGCTCACGGCCCAGGACGTGCAGCATCTGAACGCACACGCCACGTCCACCGGTGTGGGTGACCGGGGCGAGCTGGCCGCCATTCGCAGGGTGTTCGGCGCGGGTGCGCAGGTGGCCATCAGTTCGACCAAGTCGGCCACCGGGCACCTGCTGGGGGCGGCGGGCGCCGTGGCCGCCATCTTCACCACCCTGGCGCTGCGCGACCAGGTGGTGCCTGGCACGCTGAACCTGCACACGCCCGATGCGCTGGCCGAGGGGCTGGACCTGGTAGCCCTGCAGCCCCGGCCCATGGCACTCACGCATGCCATGCTCAACGGGTTTGGTTTTGGCGGCGTAAATGCCACGCTGATCCTGCGGCGCTGGTTGCCCACGGCTTGAGGCTGGCCACGGGGGCCAAGGCGCCGCAAGGTGTGCAAAAGGCGCCGGGCAGCGTTCAGATCACGAGTTCTCCGCGCATGGCTTCAAACGCGGCCAGTGCCGCTTCACCATCGAGCCGCTCCATGCGGGCCAGCGCATCGGCGTCTTCCACCGTGCTGAACGCCAGGCTGAACTGCTGAAACCGCCGCCCCGCCAACGGGCCGTTGTGCACCACCTCCACGTTCACATGGCGCGGGTCGTTGCGGATGCGTTCGATGAGCTTGAGCACAGCCTTTTGCGGGCCTTCGAGCTGCTGGCAAAAGCGCTGGCCGTCAAAGATCAGCAGGCCCGTCACGTCCAGTTCGGCATTGACCTGGCGCGCCTTCGCGGCAATCTCTGCCACGACGGCGGTCGGCTGGTCGGGCGCCAGCGTGCTGACGTAGAGAACTTCGTAGAGGGCGGAGCTGATTTTCATAAGTAGCGCCCAATGTAGAAGGCCCGGCTGCGCGGTGCAATGTCAAAAGACATAGGCGCGGCAGGCGTTGCGGGGCGGCTGCACAGCTTCGCGGTCACCGCCCGGGTCCCTAGAATGGCGCCACCATGAACGTCTCCCTGCCGCCCCATGCGTGTCCGCCCGCCTGCCAGCAATGCCGCTTGCGCAAAACGGGTGCCTTCACGGCCGTGAGGCCGGAGGTGCTGGATTTCATCGAAGGCTTTCGCACCGACAGCCTTGCCGTGGAAGCGGGCGGTGCGCTGGTGCGCGAGAACCAGACCAACGCCAAGCTGTTCACGCTGTATTCGGGCTGGGCGTTTCGCTACAAGACGCTGAGCGACGGGCGCCGCCAGATCCTCAACTTCCTGCTGCCCGGTGACCTGGTAGGCCTGCAGCAGGAGTTTGGCGATGTATCGGCGCACGGCATCGAGGCGCTGACCGACTGCTCGCTGTGCGTGTTCCAGAACGACAGCCTGTGGGCGCTGTTTCGCGAGCACCCGCGCCTGGGCTACGACATCACCTGGCTGTCGGCGCACGAGGAGGGCCATGTGGACGACAACCTGCTCACCGCCGGCCGCCGCAACGCCACCGAGCGTGTGGCCATGCTGCTGATGCACCTGTACCGGCGGCTCGACCGCATCGGGCTGGTGGAAGATGGCTCGGTGGCCTTCCCGCTCAACCAGCAGCACATTGCCGATGCACTCGGGCTGTCGCTGGTGCACACCAACAAGACGCTGCGGCGCCTGGCCATGCTGGGCCTGCACGAGCTGAAAAACGGGCGGCTGCGCCTGCTCAACACCCGCGCGCTGGCGCGCATTGCCGAGTACTACGACACACCGCCTCGCTTGATGCCGCTGTTGTAGGCCGCGCTGGCTCGTGGATGCGACAAAAATCGTATGCCAGGGGCCGAAGGCGCCTATAGTGAAAGCGCTAGCAGCTATCAAATAAATAGCAATGCGTGCGCTGCGATTGGCAGCACGATAATCCCCACCATGCACGCGAGCGTGCCTTGGCTGCGCTCACCACACCGATCTGTTTATGACCCCACTCGACATCCTCATCATGGCGGCCGGCAAAGGCACGCGCATGAAAAGCCGCGCCCCCAAAGTGCTGCAGCGCCTGGCCGGGCGCCCGCTGCTGCACCACGTGCTGGACCAGGCCGCGCACCTGCAGGCCCGCAGCGCCATCGTCATCACCGGCCATGGTGCTACAGAAGTAGAAGCAGCTACCGCAAGCACGACTAGCGCTACCGGCACTTTTGACCTGAAGTTTGTGCGCCAGGAGCCCCAGCTGGGCACCGGCCACGCCGTGCAGCAGGCCGTGCCGCACCTGCGCGACGACGGCACGGTGGTGGTGCTATCGGGCGATGTGCCGCTGACGCAAGCCGACACCCTGCGCGCCCTGGTGGCCGCCAGCGAAGGTAGCAAGCTGGCCCTGCTGACAGTGACTCTGCCCGACCCCACCGGCTACGGCCGCATCGTGCGCAACGCCGACGGCGCCGTGCAAGGCATCGTCGAGCACAAGGACGCCACCGAGGCCCAGCGCGCCATCACCGAGGTCTACAGCGGCATCATGGCTGTGCCCGCGCGGCTGCTCACGCCCTGGCTGGCGCGGCTGACCAACCACAACGCCCAGGGCGAGTACTACCTTACCGATATCGTCGCCATGGCCGTGGCCGATGGTGTGCCCGTGGTGGCCCACCGCATCACCGACGCGCTGCAGGTGGCGGGCGTCAACAGCCCGCTGCAATTGGCTGAGCTGGAGCGTGCCCACCAGCTGCGCCAGGCCCGAGCCTTGATGGAGCAAGGCGTGCGCCTGGCCGACCCCGCCCGCTTTGACCTGCGCGACGACACCCGCACCGGAGTGCGCGGCGAGCTGGTCTGCGGGCAGGACGTGGAGATCGACGTGAACTGCGTCTTCACCGGCCGCGTGGAGCTGGGCGAGGGCGTAAGCATTGGCGCGAACTGCTGCATTGCCAATGCGCGCATCGCAGCAGGCGCGGTGATCCACCCCTACACCCACATCGACGGCGAAAAGGCCGGAGCCACCGTGGGCGAGGGCGCCTTGATTGGCCCCTTTGCCCGCCTGCGCCCCGGCGCCCAACTGGGCCGCGAAGTGCACATCGGCAACTTTGTGGAAGTGAAGAACAGCACGCTGGCCGACGGCGCCAAGGCCAACCACCTGGCCTACCTGGGCGACGCCACGGTGGGCGAGCGCGTGAACTACGGCGCGGGCAGCATCACCGCCAACTACGACGGCGCCAACAAGCACCGCACGGTGATCGAGGCCGATGTGCATGTGGGCAGCAACTGTGTGCTGGTGGCGCCCGTGACCATTGGCGCTGGCGGCACGGTGGGCGGCGGCAGCACCATCACCAAGAGCACGGCGCCCGGCGCGTTGAGCGTGGCGCGGGGCAAGCAAGTCAGCATTGCCAACTGGTCTCGTCCGAAAAAATGAAGCCCCCCCTGAGTCGCTTCGCGCCTTCCCCCTCCAGGGGGACGACAGCCTTTGCTGCGGGGCGGCCCTTGCTGGCTGTCCTCGCCTGCGTCTTCGTCTTCGTGCATAGCGCGTTGGCGCCTCGTTGTGCCGTGCACGCTTCTGTGGCCTGCGGCGGGAGATGAAAGTGGCTGGTGCAGAAATGACCCCCGAACAGCTGCGCGCCGAACTGGCCCGCAGCCAGCAGCAGGTGGCCGATATGGCGGCTGCGCAAGAGGAGTTCTTGCGCGCCGTCTCGCATGACCTGCGCGCGCCGCTGCGGCATGTGACGTCTTACGGAACGCTGGTGCGCGAGGTGTTGGGCGACCTGCCGCCCGAGGTGGTGCAGGGTGCTGAGGTGCAAGAGGCCCTGGGCTTCCTCGCCACCATGGACCACTCGGCTCGGCGCATGGGGCTCATGATCGACGGCCTGCACGCCCTGGTGCGTGCCAGCCGTGCGCCGCTGCGCCTGCAGCCCGTGCCGCTGACCGATGCCTTTGCCCAGGCGCGCGCCACACTGGCCCCGGCCGAGGCCGGGCGCGCTGTGGAGTGGCGTGTGGGCACCGATTTGCCCACGCTGTGGGCCGACCCGACGCTGCTGCAGGATCTGCTGGTGCAACTGCTGGGCAACGCCCTCAAGTTCACGCGCTCCGTGGCGCACCCGTGCATCACGGTGTCGGCGGACGCGGCACCCGCAGGCCAGTGCGCCTTCACCGTGCACGACAACGGCGTAGGCTTTGACCCGGCGCGCGCGGGCAGCTTGTTTGGCGTGTTCCAGCGCCTGCACCGCGAGACGGAGTTCGAGGGCGTGGGCACAGGGCTCGCGCTGTGCCGTGCCATTGCGCAGCGCCACGGCGCACAAATCAGTGCGACGGCGGTGCTGGGGGGCGGTTGCACGGTGCAGGTGCGGTGGCCGGTGAATCCTGCAGTTGCCACCGACGAGTCCTGAACCTGCACGCAGTGCTGGTGGCTACACCGCCGGCACCAGCGCCGGTTCCATGCACCCCGCCACCTGATTGCGTCCGCCGTTCTTGGCGACGTACAGCGCCGCATCCGCCGCGTCGATCCACGCACGCAGGCTGCTGTGGCGGTGGTCGGCCGGGGCCACGCCGATGCTGCTGGTGATGCGCAATTCGGGCAGGCTGCGCAGGCGCACGCCTTCGGTCTGCTCGCGGATGCGCTGGGCAATGGCCAGGGCGTCCCGGGCCTGCATGCCGGGCAGCACGATGGCGAACTCGTCCCCGCCGTAGCGCCCCGCGCAGTCGCCTGCGCGCACGTTGCCCCGCACCACATGGGCCAGCGCGCGGATCACCTCGTCGCCCACAGTGTGGCCGTAGGCGTCGTTGATCTCCTTGAAATGGTCGATGTCCAGCATCAGCATGCAGGCGGGCTCGTCGGTGGTGTGGTGGCGGCGCAGTGCGGCCTCTGCCTGCTCTTGCCAGTGGCCGCGCCCGAACAGGCCGGTCAGCGCGTCCACACGGCGCAGCTCGTCCAGCATCTGGTTCTGGCGCGCAGACTGCCGTATGAGCTGGTAGCTGACCACGCTGACCGACAGCGTGTGCAGCGACATCACCGGCAGGCAGGCCACCATCACGCGCATGGAGGTCTCGGGCGCCCAGTGCAGGCCCATGACCGCCGTGCTGGCCACACCGGCCGCCAGCATCACCCACAGGGCGCGCACCCACAGCCCCCGGATGCCGGTCGTGATCTTGTCCACCATGGTGAGGGTGAGCAACATCACGCTGGGCAGCAGGTTGAAGTGCATCAGCGGCACCAGCGTAGCGACCAGCGCCGAGTCGATGAGCAGGTTGCGCACCTCGGCGGCGTACGGGTCGGCCGCGCGGCGGGTGAGCAGGTAGGCCACATGCGGCCACACCAGCGTTGTCAGTAAGAGCGCGGTCCAGGCCATGGGGGATGCCTGGCGCTCCCACAGCACCACCGCCACCACCATGCCACCCAGCCCCATGCCCAGGATGCGCAAGGGGTAGATGCGGCGTGGCATCTGGCGGCGGGGCGTCGGCATGGGGTATGCGGGGGAAAAGGCGGCGCTGCCACGCGGGCATCCACCGGCCAAGTAGGTAGAAAGTGCGGCGGAGCTTACAACGCACCGCCAGGCGAGACCAGCAAGAAATGACCGCGGGCCATGCCCCGTCCGTCGTCTGGATGACGTTGATGGGTGGTGGGGCCTTGTTGCCGGGACTGTCAGGGTGGTTTGTGGGGCTGGGTGGTGAGAGGGCGTCGGTGAGGATTTGGGGTGATCTGCTAACAAATTAATAGCAACCAGGGCATATCACACTAGCGCCACTGGCACTTTTGTTTCAAATTTGGCCCGCCGGGTCGCAAAGAATGCCTTCACATTGCGCACGTTGGCGTCACCGGTGAACAGCCGCTGCGACAGCGCCAGGTAGCCCGGCATGTCCCGCGTGTGCACCACCAGCACAAAGTCGGGCCCCGGCGACACGCGCCAGCACTGCTGCACCGCGGCCTCCTGCACGGCGCGGGCTTCGAACGCGTCGAGTTGTTCTGCGCCCTGGCGGTCCAGCGACACCTCCACGATGCACCCCAGCCCATGGCCCTGCAGCGTTGCCAGTCGGTCGGGCTGCAGGATGGCCACCTGCCGCTCGATCAGCCCCACATCATGCAGGCGCTTGACCCGGCGCAGGCAGGTGGGCGGGGACACGTGCACCTGTTCGGCCAGGGCCTGGTTGCTTTGTGCGGCATCGGTTTGCAGCAGGTTGAGCAGCTGGAGATCGATCGCATCGAGAGATATGGATTCCATTAATTGATAAAAAATGAATGAAAATTTCACCGGTATGAATCGGTGAAATTTAAGTTCATTTTTGTGCAAATATCAATGAATAATTTTTCTCTTTGCTGCCTACGATCGCCCCATCGAATCCAACCCAAGGGCAACCACCATGTGCGGCATCGTCGGCGCAGTCTCCACGCGCAACATCGTTCCCATCCTCGTGCAGGGCCTGCAGCGGCTTGAATACCGGGGCTATGACTCCTGCGGCGTGGCCGTGCATGCGTCCAGCCTCGACGCCACGCGCCCTGCCGGCCTGCAGCGCGCCCGCAGCACCGCCCGCGTGGCCGAGCTGCTGGAGCAGGTGAGCACCGAGCACATCGACGGCGCCACCGGCATCGCCCACACCCGCTGGGCCACGCACGGCGCGCCCGCCGTGCACAACGCCCATCCGCATTTCAGCCACGGCACGGGCGCAGACGCGCAGGTCCAAGGCGCAGGTCGCGTGGCGCTGGTGCACAACGGCATCATTGAAAACCACGAAGAACTGCGCAAGGCACTGCAGTCACGCGGCTATGTGTTTGCGAGCCAGACCGACACGGAGGTCATCGCCCATCTGGTGGACAGCCATTACAGCGGCGACCTGTTCGAAGCCGTGCAGGCCACCGTGGCCGAACTGCACGGCGCCTACGCCATCGCCGTCATGCACAAGGACGAACCCCACCGCGTGGTGGGGGCACGCGCCGGGTCCCCATTGATCCTGGGGGTGGGCAAAGACGCCACCGCTGGCGCATCTGCGTCGCGCGAGCACTTTCTGGCCAGCGACGCCATGGCCCTGGCAGGCGTCACCGACCAGATCATCTACCTGGAAGAAGGCGACCTGGTGGACCTGCAGCTGGGCCGCTACTGGATCGTAGGCAAGGAAGGCGGCGCGCTGACCACCGAGCAGCGCCCCGTGCGCACCGTGCTCGCCCACAGTGGTGCGGCCGAGCTGGGGCCTTACCGCCACTACATGCAAAAGGAAATCTTCGAGCAGCCACGCGCGATTGCCGACACGCTGGAAGGCCTGGCCGGCATCGTGCCCGAGCTGTTCGACGGCGCAGGCCAGCATGGCGAGCCCGGCGCGGCCGCCTGGCGTGTGTTCAAGGAGATCGACAACGTGTTGATCCTGGCCTGCGGTACGAGCTACTACAGCGGCTGCACCGCCAAATACTGGCTGGAAGACATTGCTGGCATCCCCACGCAAGTGGAAGTGGCCAGTGAATACCGCTACCGCACCAGCGTGCCCAACCCGCGCACTCTCGTTGTCACCATCAGCCAAAGCGGCGAAACCGCCGACACGCTGGCCGCCCTGCGCCACGCGCAGTCGTTGGGCATGCAGCACACGCTCACCATCTGCAACGTCGCCACCAGCGCCATGGTGCGCGAATGCAAGTTGGCCTACATCACGCGCGCCGGGGTCGAGATCGGCGTGGCCAGCACCAAGGCCTTCACCACCCAGCTGGCAGGCCTGTTCTTGCTGACGCTGGCGCTGGCGCAGAGCAAGGGCCGCTTGAGTGAAGAGCAAGAGGCCGCTCACCTCAAGGCCATGCGCCACCTGCCTGTGGCCTTGCAGGCCGTTCTGGCGTTGGAGCCACAAATCATCAGCTGGGCCGAAGACTTTGCGCGCATGGAAAACGCGCTCTTTTTGGGCCGGGGGCTGCATTACCCCATCGCCCTCGAAGGTGCCCTGAAGCTCAAGGAAATCAGCTACATCCACGCCGAGGCCTACCCGGCTGGCGAACTCAAGCACGGCCCCCTGGCCCTGGTGACCAGCGCCATGCCCGTGGTCACCGTAGCACCCAACGACACCCTGCTCGAAAAGCTCAAGAGCAACATGCAAGAGGTGCGTGCGCGCGCGGGTGTGCTGTACGTGCTGGCTGACGCCGACACCCGCATCGAGAGCAGCGAGGGTATCCACGTCATCCGCATGCCCGAGCACTACGGCCCCTTGAGCCCGCTGCTGCATGTGGTGCCGCTGCAGCTGCTGGCGTACCACACGGCCTGCGCGCGGGGGACGGATGTGGATAAGCCCAGAAATTTGGCCAAGAGCGTCACGGTGGAGTGACTTGTCGAACGGACCGCTTTTTTTCCTTAATTGACTAAAGTTATGGACTTTTTCATGTATAAAAATTAGATTTCAACAATTATTTTTCGATTGTGGGAATTTTCTACAAATTTGACTCATGCACTGTGGGTCGTAAAGATAGCTCTGCAGCCTGTAGATAAAGCCCCAAGGGTACCTGTCACCGGAAGCGGTTCGGACGGACGCATGAACGACAAGGAGTCGTGAATCCACGCACTACCTCGGGCTCAACAGGCTGGACGTCAAACCACACGTTCCTGAATTTGGCAAGCGTTCGCGCACCGCCATGAAGTCGGCCGAGGTCTTCACCCCCGAAGCAAAGAAGTCAGACCAATCGGTTGGACGCGGGGTCAACACCAGCCTCTCGCCATCGCGGCGGATGAACACCTCACGGACGGAATCGGCAAACCTGAATCCGGGCGGCAACACTACCGTCTGGGAGCCATTGCTCCAGCCGACGCGGGCTATCAGCAAAGGGTTGGTGGTGTGCTTTTTCGGCATGTCATCCTCCAGCAAAAAGACTGCTTATGCGAACAACTGCCCCCTTCGGCAGATCCTCATTGGCCACTGCCTGAAGCACCGATATCTGCGCAGGAGATAGCGGCCCATCGTCGGTATTCTGGGTAATTAAAGTCGTAAACACGCAATTAAAGTCGTAAACAAGCATCTAGGGAAATCCTGCAAAACCCCCCGCAGTGTTTGGTACATGTCAGCATGCAATGGCATCCTCACAGGCCATGAAGCAAAGCAGCCTTGACCTGAATCTGAGCACCAAGAAGACCCGCAAACAGGAACTGCTGGTCCAGATGGATCGGGTGGTTCCCTGGGCTGCATTGATCGATGTCATTGCCCCGTACTACCCCGAGGGCAAGAACGGCCGCCCACCCTTTGCCCTGGAGACCATGCTGCGCATCCACTGCATGCAGCAGTGGTTTACCTTGTCGGATCTGGCGATGGAAGAAGCCCTCTTTGACACCCCGATCTGTTGACGCCGACCGAAAACTGAGCCACTTTTTGGTGTGATGCCGACCTAAAACTGAGCCAGGTGTTTTACCTACCCTGCTGTTTTGTGCAGCAAGGGAATGAAGAGGGTGATCACCATGGACATGATTGGCAAGATACGGCGGATGCACCGCCGGGACAAGAAGACGAAGCGGGAGATATCGAGGGCCACGGGCCTGTCGCGCAACACGGTGGCCAAGTGGCTGGACGAGGCGCAGCCGGTCGAGCCCAAGTACCGCCGGGAGGCGGCGAAGGCGACCAAGCTGTCGGCGCACGAGGCGGAGCTCAAGCAAGCCTTGAAGGCCGATGCCAAGCGGCCCAAGAAGGAGCGGCGCACGGCCAAGGCCTTGTTCACGCAGATCAAGGCAGCGGGCTACGAAGGTGGCTACACGCGGGTGACGGACTTCATCCGCGAGTGGCGCCAAGGTGAAGGCCAACAGGCGGCCTGCAAGGCCTTCGTGCCATTGACCTTCGAGCTTGGCGAGGCCTTCCAGTTCGACTGGAGCGAAGACGGCTTGCTGGTGGGCGGGGTGTACTACCGCATGCAGGTCTCGCACATGAAGCTGTGTGCCAGTGGGGCCTTCTGGCTGGTGGCCTACCCCAGCCAAGGCCACGAGATGCTGTTCGATGCGCACACCCGCAGCTTTGCAGCGCTGGGTGGCGTGGCACGCCGTGGCATCTACGACAACATGAAGACGGCGGTCGACAAAGTCAAGAAGGGCAAAGGCCGCGTGGTCAATGCGCGCTTTGCAGCCATGTGCGCGCACTATCTGTTCGACCCTGATTTTTGCAACCGTGCCAGCGGCTGGGAGAAGGGGCGCGTGGAGAAGGATGTGCAAGACAGCCGCCGTCGCATCTGGGTGGAGGCGGGGCAACGGCGCTTTGGCAGCTTTACCGAGCTCAATGCGTGGCTGGGCGAGCGCTGCCGGGCTCTGTGGCGAGAGCTGCGCCACCCGCAGCACAAAGCGTTCAGCATCGCCGAGATGCTGGAGCTGGAGCAAAGCCACCTGATGCCGATGCCGGTGGCCTTTGATGGCTATGTTGAGAACCCGGCCAAGGTGAGCAGCACCTGCCTGGTGACGGTGGCGCGCAACCGCTACTCGGTGCCCTGCGAATGGGCGGGGCAAATGGTCAGCACACACCTGTACCCGGCGCAGATCGTGGTGGTGGCCGGCGATGCTATGGTGGCCACGCACGAGCGCCTGAGCGATCGCAACCAGACCCGCTACGACTGGCAGCATTACGTGCCGCTGATCGAGCGCAAGCCGGGCGCGCTGCGCAACGGCGCGCCCTTTGCAGACCTGCCCGAGCCATTGCAGCGCATGCGCAAAGGCTTGCTGCACCAGGAGGGCGGCGACAGGGTGATGGCGCAGGTACTGGCCGAGGTGCCCAAGCAAGGGCTGGACGCCGTGCTGGTGGCGGTGGAGTTGGCCCTGGAGAGTGCGCCGCCATCGGGGCGGGTGAGCACCGAGCACGTCATCAACGTGCTCGGCCGCCTGCAAGCGCAGCCCCTGCCCGAGACGGTTGCGACCAACCTGCAAGTGAGCCAGACACCCCTGGCCGACACGGCGCGCTATGACAGCCTGCGCGCTGGCAGCGACATGCAGGAGGCCGATCATGCGTGAGCTGGACAAGGAGTTCAAAGAGCTGCGCCTGTACGGCATGGCCGGGGCCTGGGAGGACCTGGTCAAGCAAGGCGGCCACGCCACGCTGGAGAGCTCGCGCTGGCTGCTGGAGCACCTGCTGCAAGCGGAAGTCACGGACAGAGCCATGCGCTCAGTGAGCTACCAGATGCACACGGCGAAGTTCCCCGTGCACCGCGACCTGGCGGGCTTCGACTTCGAATGCTCGCCCGTGGACAAAAAGCTCATCGAGCAGTTGGCCAGCATGGCGTTCACCGAGCAGGCGCACAACGTGGTGCTGGTGGGTGGCCCCGGCACGGGCAAGACGCATCTGGCCACGGCCATCGGCGTGGCGGGCATCACGCGCCATGGCTCACGCGTGCGGTTTTACTCCACGGTGGACCTGGTCAACGCACTGGAGCAGGAGAAGGCCCAAGGCAAGGCAGGCCGCATCGCAGCGAGCTTGCAGCGCATGGACCTGGTCATCCTTGATGAGCTGGGCTACCTGCCCTTCAGCCAGGCAGGCGGCGCCTTGCTGTTCCACCTGCTGAGCAAGCTCTACGAGCAGACCAGCGTGATGATCACCACCAACCTGGACTTCAAGGAATGGTCCAGCGTGTTCGGCGATGCCAAGATGACCACGGCACTGCTGGATCGACTCACGCACCACTGCCACATCGTCGAGACGGGCAACG
The DNA here is from genome assembly GCF_001427445.1 of Acidovorax sp. Root568. Lineage (NCBI taxonomy): Bacteria > Pseudomonadati > Pseudomonadota > Betaproteobacteria > Burkholderiales > Comamonadaceae > Acidovorax > Acidovorax sp. Root568. The sequence goes on from NZ_LMGP01000004.1 coordinate 106,780, forward strand.
AGTCCCACAGGTTCATGCACAGCACAGCCGTGGCCAAGAAACGCATCAAGGCACGCGAACAGGCCAAGAAGGCTGAGCCGTTCTGAGCGGCTCAAGGGCAAGCCGCTACGGGCTTCGCCCTGCGCGGCTTACCCTCAACGGACGACCACCGAGCTCGATCACCAAGGAGACCAAAACCGACCCAAGGCACTACACTTATCCACAGCCGACCTTCACAGGTTGGCCATTAGCCCTGGCTCAAAATTCAATCGGCACGGTGGGGGTGCGGACGAAAACTTGGACTACTAGAAGGTAGTTCATGTATTCCTACGAAGACCGAATCCGAGCCGTTGAGCTGTACATCAAGCTCGGCAAACGCACCAGCCCGACCATCCGTCAGCTGGGTTACCCAACCAAGAATGCATTGAAGGGGTGGTACCGCGAGTATCAGCAGCGGCTCGACCTGCCGCTGGGATATGCCCGTCGGGAGCCGAAGTTCTCGCAGGGCCAGAAGGCAGCGGCCATCGAGCACTACCTCACACATGATCGATGCATCGCTGCCACCATGAGGGCGCTGGGCTATCCAGGGCGTGGAACGCTAACCAAGTGGGTCCGCGAGGCATTCCCTGAAGCCAGGATGGCCCTTGTCGGCAGTGTGGGCCAGCGAAGATATCCTGAGAGCTTGAAGCAAGCGGGAGTGATGGAGCTTTGCACCCGGCAGGAAAGTGCACAGGCTGTTGCCGACAGGCTCGGCGTGTGCCGACCAACGTTGTACAACTGGAAGAACCAGCTTCTGGGGCGTGAGGCACCCGCATCAATGAAACACACCGATCGATCACCGCAGGCGCAAGAGCGCGAAGAGCTCGAGCGCCAGGTTGAAATACTGCGCCACGAAGTCAGGCAACTGCGCCTTGAGCAGGACCTCTTGAACAAGGCCAATGAACTGCTAAAAAAAGGCCTGGGCGTCGATCTGCAACTCCTGTCCAACCGGGAGAAGACACTGCTGATTGACGCCCTCAGGGAGCACTATGGCCTGCCAGAGCTCCTTGCACAGTTGGGTCTTGCGCGCAGCTCGTACTTCTACCATCGGGCCCGCGCGGCAATCGGAGACAAGTACGTGAAGGTGCGCCAATCCATCACCGAGATCTTTGAGTCCAATCACCGCTGCTACGGCTACCGCAGGCTGCACGCCTCACTGGCCAGAGAGCAATGCCCGATCTCCGAGAAGGTAGTGCAGCGGCTGATGAAGCAAGAGAGCTTGGTCGTTGCAAAGCCCAAGCGGCGGCGGTATGCCTCTTACCTTGGCGAAATCAGCCCGGCACCAGAGAACATCATCAACCGTGACTTCCAGGCTGCGGCGCCCAACGAGAAATGGCTGACCGACATCACAGAGTTCCAGATCCCTGCAGGCAAGGTCTACCTGTCACCGATCATCGATTGCTTCGACGGGATGGTGGTCAGCTGGACCATTGGCACGAGCCCGGATGCTGAGCTGGTCAACACGATGCTGGATGCTGCTATCGAGACGGTGGCAGAGACCAACGATCGACCTGTGGTCCACTCCGACCGCGGAGGACACTACCGCTGGCCGGGCTGGCTATCGAGAATGAGCGAGGCCAACCTTACTCGTTCGATGTCCCGCAAAGCCTGCTCGCCTGACAACGCGGCGTGCGAGGGCTTCTTCGGTAGGCTGAAGAATGAGCTGTTCTATCCTCGGGACTGGAAGAGCGTCACGATCGAACAGTTCATTGGGGTGGTCGACGACTACATCCGTTGGTACAACGAGAAGCGGATCAAGATCTCCCTGGGGGCCCTCAGCCCGATCGAATACCGGGTGAGTCTTGGACTTGCGGCATAAAACCAGTCCAAGTTTTTATCCGCACCCCCGGTGGCTCAATTTTGAATCGGCGCCAACACTCAGCCGCGATAGTTGCAGCAGCACGCGCGGTGCTCGCACGTCCAAAATACCCCCCACACTCTTGCACCCCAGCCGAAGACCAAGGCAGTTTTCATATGTCCGCCCAAAGCAAGCGAGCAATTCGCTGAATCGCCCACTGCAGTTCATCGCCTCCATGTTCGTCATGCAGGCGGTGGTAGGGCGGGGAACTCCCTTCAATTCAAGATACCTTGCCCGGACGTGTGCATTGCATTCATCTGGCGTGCAGATCAGAATGGGCCATGGCCCTCGAAGACGATATCGCTACCCTCTCCGCACTTGTTCAGCGTATGGTTGATGAATCAGGAACACCAGTAGGTTTTGACGCGCGGGCTTGGCTTGACCAATGGCTGTTGGAATTGGCACCGACATTTGGTCATCGTCGTCCACTGGATGTTCTCAGCGGACCCGGCGGGCTGGATTTGGTGCGTAGCCACCTCCTGCGCGCGCAATCCGGGGCCTATTCCTGAGCGCAATTGTGGTGCTCTCCATTCATTGAATGCGTCACTGCCCACTAATTCATTGGGCCATCGCACACGCCTTGAAAGCCGCCTTGGATTCCCGTGTGGGCCGACCAGCTTCTCAGCATCCCATCGTCGAAGCAGAAAGACTCGCATTGGCTGCCTCGAAGAACTCGACCACCTTGCCATCCTGATCAAGCCTGAAGACCTGATTCCAGCACCGGTTTCCGCCATGCACGACGATGTCCGCCAGAATTGCCTCACTGCGAAGAACACAACCGGAAGCCCAAGCCTGTTGCGCCAGATTCACGCTTGACTGGGACGAATACCATGCGCAAGAAAACCGATAAAAATATCGGCCACTTCGTCGCTTCCAAGGCTGCCATCGATATGCATCCATTGGGTAATCGAGCTAACAGCGCCCATGAACCAGAACACCGCCAATTTCACGTTGCACGGGGCAATGGAACCATCCTGAACACCCCCCTCGAGCACTTTGCGCAGCTCTTGATCAAACTTTCGCCGACGCAAAGTGATTTTTTTCTGATCCGCCACAGTCATACCGGAGAAATCCTGGAGGATCGCCGGTGCGCCCATTTCATCCGTTAGCAACGAGATGTAGTTCTTAATGAAGACCGAGATCCGACCGAAACCAGTATTTTCCGAAGCGATCGCGTCTTGCAAGACGCGATCTCCCAAATGCATGGCGAGCTCGTGGCATTCGTAGACAAGTTCCTGCTTGTTCTTGAAGTAGTAGTAGAGGGCAGGCTTGGTGACGTTGAGCGTTTTTGCAATCTCGTCCAAGGACACATTCTTGTACCCATGGCGGCCAAATGCGCGCGAAGCTTCCGCAATGACAGCTTGCTTTTTGAGCTGGTACTGCTCATCCGCGCCGCTGACCGCATTGTTCCATTTTGCGCCCTTGCCCGATCTTTTGGCAGCATTGCGTGTCAGTGACTTGGGCTTTGCCTCAATTGGCGTACTCATTGGTGTTGTTTTCCTTGAGGGCATTCGTATCGCTAACTGAGGCAAAGTGTATCGAACTGCTTTCGCCGATAGGCCTGCGGAGAAAGGCCGTGCTCATCAGCCAGCCAAGATACTGCGCGCAATGATCAACTTTTGAATGTGACTAGTGCCTTCGTAGATCTTTGTAACGCGCACATCGCGATAATAGCGCTCGACCGGGAAGTCGTTGACATACCCGTAGCCACCATGCACTTGCAGCGCCGCAGAGCAAACCTTTTCAGCCATTTCGCTGGCATAGAGTTTAGCAACGGAGGCCTCCTTACTGGTTGGCAGGCCCGCATCCGTAAGACGAGCTGCATACAGCATGTACTGGTGCGCCACCTCAACCTGCATGGCCATTTCCGCCAAATCAAAGCTAATGGCCTGCAGTTCGGTGAGTGGCTTGCCATAGGCCTCGCGCTCTTTGGCGTAGCGGATGGCTGCCTCCAGCGCTGCACGGGCAATGCCGATGGCCAGGGCGGCGATTGCGATGCGCCCATCGGACAACAGCGATAGTGCTTTGCCATACCCGCGCCCTTCCTCACCGATCATGTTCTGAACTGGAACACGCATGTTGTCCAGCTGAATCTGAGCCGTGTGGGCCGTGTGCTGGCCCAGCTTCCTTTCGATACGCAAGCATTGGTAGCCTGGATCTTCGGGGTCCGCGATGAACAGGCTGAAGCGGTGACGGGCACCTGGTTCCGCAGTTGCTGCCACGACGAGCGCAAAGCCCGCTTCACTGCCATTGGAAATCCATTGTTTGCTGCCATTGATCACATAAACGTCGCCGTCCCGCTTAGCCGTGGTCCGGATGGCTGCGGTATCCGAGCCTGCATGGGGCTCTGACAATAAAAAGGCACCAATGCGCTTGCCACTGGCCAGATCCGGCAGATGGCGGGCCATCTGTTGTTCGGTTCCAAAACTACGTAACACGTGCGCAGCTGAGTTGTGGACGTGCATCATGGTGGCGAAGCCACCATCGGCCGCTGCGAATTCTTCAATAGCCAGGCAATACTCCACGAATGAAAGCCCGGAACCGCCGTATGCTGGCGGGGCGAGCATGCCCATGAAGCCTACGTCGGCAACTGCCTTGATTTCGTCGTGTGGCCAAGCCCCCGTGCGATCACGTTCGGCGGCCGTGCTACCCACCACTTCAGTCGCGACACGCCGGGCAGACTCCCGAATAATGACTTCTTGTTCGCTCAGCAATGCATTGGAAACGATGCTCATAAACCCATCCTTGAAAACTTGGAAAACGACTGACCCAATGCGGTCAACCCAGCCAGCGCTTGCGGCGGCGGTAATGTTTCATGTCGCGGAAACTCTTGCGCTCCCCATCGACCGTCAGGCCGAGGTAGAACTCTCGAACGTCCTCGTTGGTCTTTAAGCTGTTGGAGGGGCCCTCTAACACGATCCGTCCGCTCTCCATCACATAGCCGTAGTCGGCTAAATCCAGAGCGACGCGGGTGTTTTGCTCCACGATCAGCAGAGTCAGACCGCTGGTCTTGAGGTCACTCAGCAAACCATAGACCTCATCGACCATCAGCGGAGCCAAGCCGAGCGAAGGCTCGTCGATCATCACCAACTTAGGCTTGGCCATCAGGGCCCGTCCAATTACCAGCAATTGCTGCTCGCCGCCCGACAGGTAACCTGCTGTGCGAGTACGCAAGGCTTTCAGACGCTTGATGCGGCTATACACCTCATCAAGCATTTCCTTGGCATCGCCAGCGCTGCCCATATGACCGCCCACCACCAGGTTCTGCTCCACTGTCATGTGGCGGAGAACCTTGCGCCCTTCCATGACATGTACCAACCCCTTGCGAACGACATCGACGGGGTTGGCACCGGTGATGTCCGCACCATCAAATTGAATACTCCCCGCCGTCACACGACCATCCTCTGTCCTGACCAGGTTGGAGATGGCCTTGAGCGTGGTGCTCTTGCCAGCGCCATTGGCGCCCAGCAAGGTCACGCACTGTCCAGCGGGGACTTTGGCGGTAATGCCTTTGACAGCAAGAATGACGTCGCTGTAGAGGACTTCAACGTTGTTCAGTTCAAGCACGGGTAGCTCCAGATGATGTGGCCTGGGTCTCGGTGGCCCGAGACCCAGTCAACACAGGAACCGGAACGTTCTGCTCGAGAAGTTTGTACTTTCCCTTTTCGACGGTGCCGATGTTGACGGCTGTGCCCGAGGTCGGGAACGGCGCATCATTGTTGAACTTGATATTGGGCAACAAGCCAAAACTGCGCTCGGTAGGCATGGGGGTGGACAGCAGTGCAGCGCGAACCTCTTCGCCCGTCACACCGCCAGCACCTTTGACCTTGACAACATTTTCAACGGCACGAACCGTCAACATCGCTTGGCTCATGCCCATAATGCAGGCAGAGTTATAGGCGGCTTGCAACTTGTATTGGCTGCGCAGTTTCTCGAAGAAGTCCCGTGCCGGTGTTGCGCCTTCGGCGGCCATGGCCATGCCATAGACCTCATAGTTTCCATCCATTTGGCTCAGGTCACCCAGCGCTTTCCCCGACGAAAGCAACCCGTTATGAGCGCTAACCACTATCGGAATATTGGTTTTTCCAAGGCTTTGCAGGGCGCGCCGTGTCGCCACTACCGATGCTGTATTGTTGAACACCTGCAGTACCGTGGCCCCCTTGCGGACCAGGCGGCTGACCTGCTGGGTAAGGTCGGTCGGCTGTGCTTCGGTATAAATCGTTTCAACGACTTCAATGATCTTCGGATTGTCCTTAGCGAACTTCTCGACACCTTTGTGGATGTCCACGTAGGCCGGCGATACTTCCGATGAAATCACCCCCACCTTGAGAGGAGCAGACGAACCCGACTTCTTCTGCATCCACACATAAAACGCAGCCGCTTCGTGCGGGTAAGTGGCACGGGCATTGAACACCCAGTTATCACCCTTCCAAGCAAATCCATATCCTGCTGTCGACTGGACAAGAGGCACCTTGTCACTAGGCAAGCGCTGCTGCAGCGCATTGGTATCTGCACCGCCCACACCCAGAACAGCCACCGGGTTGAGCTCGGACTTGATGCCTGGCCAGAGGCTGGCCACTTGGGCGACGTCATAGCGGGTGTCGAAATCCTTGATTCGCAATGCGACGCCCTGCGCTTTACCGACCTCTTCGCTCCACCAGTCGAGCACCGCACGGCGGCATCCCGTCATATCTTTCATGATGTCTGCGAAAGGTCCGGTGAAGTCAGCCAGGCCAGCCACGTTGTAAGTAGTCTGAGCTTGTGCCATGCCGCCAAGGCACAAGGCTGACGCCAGTAAAGCGCCGCGTTGCCCCAGTTTGACCATTGCCGACAACTTTGCTCGATTCGTTTTCATAAAAAAAGTCTCCTTTTGTAGTAGCGCTTTGCATTGGAGCAGCCCTTCCCAGCGCCTAAGGTGGCTGCAGAAAACAGGATTGCGGTCAATATGGGTAAGGCCACATGCGATAAGACCGCTTGACGATGTTCCACCGGTGCATCAGACCGCGTGGCTCAAAGATCAGAAAGGCCGCGATGACTCCACCCAGGAAAATATTCATCACTGCGAAAACAACATCTCCGCTCAGGAAGGAAAAGTTCTCGACCAGTGAAGGGCCCACGATGGTGATCGTCTCCTGGGCAGTACGGATAACAAACACGCCGATCAGCGCGCCCGTCACCGACCCCATGCCACCCACAATGATCATCGCGATGAACCATATCGAGTGGATCAGGGTGAACTGGTCAATCGCCACGAACCTGACGTAGTAAGCCCAGAGCCCTCCACCGATGCCCGCGTAAAACGCACCCAGCAAGAAGGCAAGTACCTTGGTGCGCACGACATTGATGCCCATCATTCCTGAGGCCACGTCGTCATCGCGCACTGCCGCAAAAATTCGACCATGGCGGCTGCGTGCGACGCCGTAGGCGCCCGCAATCATGATGAAGGCCACTACCAGACACAGGTAGTAAATGCGGGTATCGGTGTTGAAAACGAAACCAAGGAGCTGTGCTGGTTCCAGAGTGATGCCGTTAGATCCCCCCAGCCACTTGGCAGGCAGGTTGAGCACAAAGAAGTGGAACAAAATCTGCGCAGCAATCGTGGTCAAGGCAAGGTAAAAACCCTTTATGCGCATTGCGGTTAATCCAAACACCAGCCCAAAAAGCGCCGCGCACAGCCCGCCGATGGGCAAAGCCAGCCAGAAAGGCAGGTGGCCTTTCGTCGCTAGGAGCGCTGTTGCATACGCACCAACCCCCATGAACGCAGCTTGACCCAAATTGATCTGACCCGCTAGACCAGTATTGATCTGCAGCCCCATGACCACCACTGCAGTAATCAGCATAGAGGTCATGATCGCCACCCAGCGGACCTCGCTGATCAGGGGCAGCGCAAACAACGCTATAACAAACAGGCCCAATGCCACCGCCTGGCTGCGCGTGCGAATTAGTGCTTGGTCTTTGGCGAAAGAAGTCGCGAATACACCTGCGGGATCCATGCTCATACCCTCTCAATGGTTTTCCACCCGAACATGCCGGTGGGACGAATTAACAACACCACCAGCATGATGATGAAAGGAAAGACGGAGCCCAGCGCTCCCCCCACCAGGGGATCGAGATAGGCCGAAGCCAAACCCTGAATCACACCCACCAAAACACCGGCGATCAGCAAACCTGCGAGGGACTCCAACCCAGCCAGCAAGGCCACCGGCAAGGCAGCCAGGCCGATGTCGGAGCTCATCATGTTGATGGAGCGGCCACTCAAATGCACTATCGCCCCCAGTGTGGAAAGCACGGATCCCAGCACCCACGCAAAGGCAATGGAACGCTGCACCGAGATGCCCATGGACATGGCCACCTGGTGGTCTTCCGCCACGGCCGTCATGGTCAAGCCAGCCCTTGTCCGGTTGAAAAACCAGGAGAGGCCAACGCCGATGAAGATGGTCATAATTCCACCGTAGAGCATCGAACGGGAGACGATGAGATCGCCAACGATGATCGGATCCAGAGGAAAGATGATCGGAAAAGCACGCACCTGTGGACCAAAAAGCACCAACACAACGCCTCGGATCAGAATCAAGAGACCGATCGTCACCATGACCATCGAGAAGACGGATTCCCCAACCAGACGGGCAAAAAATATCCGCTCAATCATGAAACCAAAAATTGCAGCACTAACGAATGCCACGGGCAATCCGACCCACAGCGGTAGACCCATCTGAATAATCGTCCACCACACCATGTAGCCGCCAAAGACCACCAACTCACCTTGTGCAAAGTTGAACACCTTTGACGCGCGATAGATCACGACGAAACCCATGGCGATCAACGCATACAGAAGCCCTGACAGCGCACCGTTTATCAGGTAGTTAATAAAATCGATCATTTCCGTCCTCTGCTTCGGGCTGCGCCCAGGTGGTCTGACCCTGCGGCGTCCGTGTCATGGATGGACACCAGAGCCTCGAAATTGCCGCGCCGACCGTCCTGGTAGGTCACAGGAATATCGATACGCACGGCGTGCAAGCCGTCATATAAACCGTTGATCAGCGTGGCGTATCGCACCTCCAGGAATTCGCGCCGCAGCTTTCTCGAACGTGTTAGTTCGCCCTCGTCCGGATCAAGCTCTTTTGGAAAATTGGCGAATCGCTTGACCCGCGCATGCGCCGGCAAAAACTGATTCACACGGGTAATTTCCTGACTGATCAACTCTGCGACCTCTGGCCGCTGTGACAAATCGGTAAAGGTTGAAAATCCGATCCGCTTGTCTTCTGCCCACCGCGACAGAACAGCCATGTCGATATTGATGAGAGCGGCCACGAAGTCCCTCGTCTCGTCTCCCACCGTCATGATGTCCTTGATGAAGGGACTGAACCGAAGGCGGGTCTCGACGAACTGCGGCGGGAAGGTTTCTCCGCTGCGCAAACGCTTGAGGTCCGACAACCGCTCCAGGAACACGAGCTCGCCTAGCTCAGTTTTCGTTACGGCATCGCCCGTGTAGAACCAGCCATCTTTCACCTTCGACTCTACGGAACCCTCTCTGCGGTAGTAGCCCAGAAACGGGCTTCCGCCACGAATCTGCAGCTCTCCGTCCGCACTCAAGCGCCATTCCAATGGTGGGCCCGCCTCTGGATGCGCCTTCATCCAGTGCCCTACGGTCTCCAGATCAAATCGGTCACCCTGGTGGCATGTCAGCAACCCGGTTTCGGTGGAGCCATAGATGTTGCGCAGAGGTATACCCATGGCATGGAACATGCGAAACACATCCGGTGCCATGGTGGCACCACCGCAGCTGGCACAGCGCAGCCGGGTCAGGCCGAGCAGATCTCGCAACGGGCGCAGAACCAGTGCATTGGCGATAGGAAACAGCAACCGGTCCAGCAGGCCAACGGGTTTTCCATCCAAGCGCCCCACATTAACGGTGTGACCGATCTTCATGCCCCACTCGTAGACACCTCGTCGAATGGGTCCTGCGTCGAGCATGTGCGCCTGCACAGAGGACGCCATGCTTTCCCACTGGCGCGGAGCAAATGTCATACCTTCCACCGCCAATTCCCGAATGTTGGACAACACCTGCTCCGGGCCCTCGGGGAAGTTCACTACCATGGGCAATCCCAATCCCATGGTGATGCCATATATTTGTTCAGTGGCCCAGGATGGCGCGATGTAACTCAGGTATTCCATACCCGGCTTCACATCCATGGAATCGATCAAGCGCTGGGCGTTGTCGATCAAAAAGCGATGCGTGAGGATCACGCCCTTGGGCTGCCCCGTCGTGCCGGAAGTGTAAGAAAGAACCGCTATGTCATCGGGGGCTCCCGCATCCACTAGCGCGTCGTACATCTTTCCGTTACGTTGATGGATTTCACGCCCTTGCCGCTGCATGCCATCGAAGGTTTGCAGGATGGGGTCGTTATACGACCACATACCCGTTTCATCCCAATACACAATGTGGCGCATCTTCAACGTCTTGTTCCGGACATCCAGGCCCTTGTCAACCTGCTCTTGGTCCTGCGCGAACAAGATGACTGCTTCGCTGTCGTCCAAAAGATAGGCCACCTCCTCCGAAGTGAGGTCCGGGTACATGGATACAACTTTGCATCCCAGTGCATGCGCGGCATACTCGGCCCAGTAATGCTGCGGCTCATTCTCACCAATGATGGCAATGGTCTCACCCGCTTTGACGCCTGCTTGGTGCATGCCCAGCGCAATCTCTCGAACGTTGCGCTGCACATCCGCAAAGCTGTACTCCCGCCAAATGCCGCGCTGCTTATGGCGCTGGGAAAGACGGTTGGGGTTAGCATGCGCATGCTTGCGCAGCAACTGGGGAAGGGTCGCGATTTCGAGTTTCATTGGACGCCCTCCCCAAGATAGGCTTTAAGCACTGCGGGATTAGCCTGGATCTCCTTGGGCGTTCCATCGGCGATCTTGCGTCCAAAGTCCAGCACAGCGATGCGGTCAGCCAGGTCCATCACCACACCCATGTCGTGCTCCACCAAAACAATAGGAATGCGCTTTGCCTCGCGCACATCCAGAATGAAACGTGCCAAGTCTTCTTTCTCTTCAGTATTCATACCGGCCATAGGCTCATCCATCAACAGAATCTTCGGGTCTTGGGCCAGTGCGCGCCCCAAGTCCACGCGCTTGCGAAGCCCATAACCGAGGCTGCCCACCGGCGCATGCCGGATGGATTCAATTTCAAGAAATTCAATGATTTCTTCCACCACCTCCCGATGCAAAACTTCTTCCCGTTTTGCCGGGCCGAAATGGAAAAATGACTGCACGAGATTGGCCCGCATGTGCATGTGGCGCCCCACCATCAGGTTCTCGATAACGGTCATGCCCGAAAAAATGTGCGTACCTTGAAAGGTGCGCGCTAGGCCCTGTGCCGCCACGTCGTGAACCGCCATGTCGCGCACGTTGTGCCCGGCCAGGGATATCTCGCCTTTCTTGGGGCGGTAGAACCCGCTCAGGCAGTTCATCAGAGAAGACTTTCCCGCTCCGTTCGGCCCGATGATTGCCAGCAGCTCGTCCTTGCGCACATCAATCGAAACATCATTCAGCGCCACAACTCCACCGAACTGCAGCAGCAGATTCTGGGCTGTCAGCACCACGCCTTCCCGCTGGCTTTGAATGGCTGCATTCATTGGTACCTCCACTCTGAATTCTTGGCTTTGTCCATCGAATTTCCTTCATAAGACCTTTGCAGGGTCTACGCATCCATTTGCGGGAATGCTCGCAGCGATCAATGGACCACGACTAACAACGGACACCCGCATCCAGGCTGATCGTGGTGGCATTCAAATAGGCGTTTTCCACAACGTGCCGAACCAGTCCACCGAACTCTTGTGCCTGCCCCATGCGATGAGGAAAGAGGATGACGTTGTCAATAATGTTTTGCGACACCTTCGTTGGCATGCCTGCAGACATGGCGGTCTCAAACAGACCAGGCGCCACGGCCACCACTCGGATTCCGTGTTGCGCAAGATCCCGCGCCACCGGAAGCGTCATTCCAATGACCGCCGCTTTGCTGGCGCTATATGCGGCCTGGCCCACTTGACCCTGCCACGCAGCACCAGATGACGTGTTCACGATGACCCCCCGTTCACCGTCGACATTGGGCTCGTTCTGCGACATGGCCAACGACGCATAGCGCACCACGTTGAATGTCCCGGTCAGGTTGATGGCGATCACCCGGTTCCAAAGATCCATCGGGAATAACTCGCCCTTTGAAAGCGTCTTGCAGGGACCCAGAATTCCCGCGCAATTTACCGCCACATGCAGCGCACCAAATTCCGCCACTGCCGCGTCTACGCCAGCCTTCACACTGGCCTCGTCCGAAACATCAACCTTCTGGATTCGCACGCGCTCGCCCATCGGCAGCACCTCGCTCGCAAGGCGCTCTTCGTCCAGATCAACCGCCATGACGCTCGCTCCGGCCGCAAGCAATGCCTTGCAAGTGGCGAGCCCCAGGCCTGAAGCAGCTCCTGTGACGAAGGCAATGGTATTTTTGACATCCATACTGTTTCTCTTGTCTCTTATTGAGTGCAGCGCTCAGCGCGCCAAGATGGTGATACAGGCAACAGCTTCTTCAATGCCCTCAAGACCGCCACCGTTTTCTGCCAGCGCAATCCTTGCGTCAGTCACCTGCCGCAGTCCGGCTTCCCCGCGAAGCTGAGTTACCAACTCATGGACTTGGGCAATACCGGTGGCCCCAACAGGGTGCCCCTTAGACTCCAGGCCGCCGGACGGATTAACGGGAATGCGGCCACCAATCCGGGTATCACCCCGCTCGGCAATCACACCGCCCATGCCGAACTCACAGAAACCGAGGTTTTCTGTCTGAATGATTTCACCCATGGCCGTGGCATCGTGCACCTCGGCCACCGAGATATCTGCTGGGCCAACACCTGCCAGTTCATATGCCCTGCGCGAAGCCAGTGCTGTGCAGTGGTTGGTGTAGTCGTCTTCGCTCCGGTCGGAACCGCTTTGCACTACTGCCGCCAACACCTTGATGGCACGCTTTTCATCGATGTTCAAGCGCATAAGCGCCGAGCGTGTGCAAATGATGGCTGCTGCTGCGCCATCAGACACCGGGGAGCACATGGGCAGAGTCAATGGGTAGGTGATCGGCGGCGCGGCGAGCACCTCTTCGATGCTGTAAGCCATCCGGTACTGCGACAGCGGGTTGTGCATGGAGTGCGCGTGGTTCTTGGATGAAACGGCGGCTAACTGGCGCTGCGTCGTCCCGAAAGTGCGCATGTGCGATCGTGCAAACGCCGCATACACGTCCATGAAAACGCTGTACGGCCTGGGTGAGGTACTCCCCTCGGGCACCGCCACGTCGCGCCCCATCTTCATCAACTCCCCACGAATCTCTTCTGCACGCGAGAGATCCCAGGCACTGTCAAACACCGAGAACATCTTGAGCTTGTCGGATGAGAACATCTTCTCTGCACCAACAGCCAAAGCGACATCGCCAGCACCCGACTTGAGGTGATTGCAGGCTAGAACGAACGCCGACGAGCCGCTTGCACAAGCGTTTTCGACGTTCACCACCGGAATGCGCCCAATCCCCATGGCCCGCAGCGCAATTTGCCCACGAATCATGTGCTGGCCATCCATATGCCCCTGGGAAGTGTTCCCAAAAAAGGCCGCTTCCAAGTCTTCTTTTTCCAATCCCGCGTCCGCCAAAGCAGCCGCCGTGGCCTCGCGTGTGAGCGCCTTGATGTCTTTGTCCAGATGCCGTCCGAATGGCGTCATCCCCACACCAACCACATAGATATCTTCCATCGCATTTCTCCGTGGCGGATCTTCTTGATCCATGAAAGTCAAATAAATTACTTTGCGTAAGATGTTTTTACTGTACAGTAAAATTCTCAACTGCTTGCCAGGGATTACCCTTGGTATCACATTCGCGGCTCAGCAAAGCGGCAGGAATCGCATGCCCCGCGCAGTCTCAATATCGCCCTGCTCAGTCACGCTGTACAAACCACGAGCCACGTTGTGGGGATGAGCGGCGGCTTCGGCCATGGTGAGCACCGGCGCAAAGCAACTGTCAGTGCCTTCCATCAGTGCATTCCAGTACGTACTAGGTTGGGAAGCAAAGCGCTGCGCAATCCGCGCCTTGAGAGACGGCCACAAAGTCTTGTCCATTTGCCGTGCGGGGTCGACATCCGTCAGCTGCAATTGCGTCAACAGCAATGCATAGAACTGTGGCTCGATTGCACCGACCGTGATGTATCGCCCATCGCTGCACAGATAGCGGTCGTAGAAGGGTGAGTCATGGAAGACACTGGGTTCGCTGCCTTCCAATCCGCCACCTTGACGAATCAGTTGCACGAGCGGCGACAGCATTGCCAACACATCAATGATGGCGCCGTCAACCACGCAGCCCTGGCCCTTATCCCGCGCGCCTAGCAACGCCGACACCATGCCAAATGCAAACCCGAGGGCGCCGGCAGCATCCCCAACCACTGTGGGTGGAAGCATGGGAGGGTGTCCCGGTTGCTCGGTGATCGACATGAGCCCAGTGAGAGCGACATAGTTCATGTCGTGCCCGGCGGCCTGAGCCAGCGGCCCATCCTGCCCCCAGCCCGTCATGCGCCCATACACAAGCCGCGGGTTGTATTCACCACATACATCGGGACCCAAACCCAGGCGCTCCATCACACCCGGGCGGTTGCCCTCAATCAACCCGTCGCTTTGCGCGACCATGTCCAGCGCCCGCGCCTTGTCCTCGTCGTTCTTGAGATTCAATGTGACGCGTCGTTTGCCGCGCGACAAGAGCGCCCCGTCCTTCGGAGTGAGCTCATCAGGCAATGCGCTCGCACCTGGCCGCCCGACCACAGTAACGTCAGCGCCCATCTGCATCAACATGAACCCAGCTAAGGGCCCTGGGCCGATCCCCTCGAACTCGACGATCTTGATACCCGATAGCGGGAACATGAGCGGGCTGCTCTTACTTCGCATGAAGAACTCCATTTGTTTAATTGTTTTACTTTAGGGTAGAATTTTTAACCTATGGGTAATGGAAAACCCCATGTCCCTCAAAACAGAGGCAAAAGCAGAATCGATCCATGAACACGCAAGCCAGCAAGGAACCCCTGATGTCGACACCGGTTGTGATTACAGACGTACGAAAAGGCACCATGTGGATTCGCCTGAACCGACCTGATGCAATGAACTCGCTGACCCCGGCGGTGCTTCGGGGAATAGACCACGCACTCAACGAAGCACAGAGCCGCGGAGACGTGATATCCGTCGTATTGACGGGCACTGGACGGGCCTTCTGCGCGGGCGCCGACCTCAAGTACGTCAAGACGCAAGCGGGCGAAAGTGGCACCAGTGGCTTTCTGGACAGCGTACTGTCCACCATGAACCGGATTGACCGCTTTCCAAAACCCGTGATCGCCGCCCTGAACGGCATAACTCTGGCGGGCGGGCTCGAACTGGTGCTGTGCTGTGATCTAGTGCTGGCGGCAAGGAGCGCCAAAATTGGCGACGCACATGCCAACTACGGCCTGATCCCCGGAGGGGGGGGGTCGGTGCGCCTGCCGCGGGTCATTGGCCCCACACGCGCCAAGTACCTTCTCTTCACGGGTGACTTCGTGGACGCGGCAGATCTTGTGGAAGCGGGCCTCGTCAACCAAGTGGTGGACGACGACCAGCTCGAAAGCGTTGCACAAGCCGTGGCCGACAAAATTGCCACGAAGAGCCCCCTTGGCCTGCGCCGCATGAAAACGCTGGTCGACGATGGTTTGCAACAGCCTCTAGACACCGCCCTGCGATTGGAGCTTCTGGCCTCTGAAGTGCATTCCCACAGCGCCGATCTCCACGAAGGCCTGGCCGCATTCAACGAAAAACGCACCCCGCGCTTCACGGGCCACTAGGACGGCAACGCCATGCATACGTTACCCACCACCGATCGATTCAGACTACTGCGTGCTTCGCAGCAATTCGCCTACGACCGCGCCCCGGCCATCCGCGCGGTCTATCAGCTTGCAATGATGACGCCGCAGGATCTCCAAGGCCCTGCCGACCTTGCACGGCTCGCCGTCACAAGTAAGGATTCACTGCTTGATAAGCAGCGCCAGTCACCGCCATTCGGTGGGTTTCTCGCTGCCGACGACACATCTATCCGCCGCATTTATGTCTCCCCAGGCCCCGTCTATGAACCCCATTCTTTCGACGAAGACACTGGCAAGGGCTTCTCGCATGTGTTCAGGCAGGCGGGAATCGGCCCCGGTGACCGTGTACTCAACACCTGGTCCTACCATCTTGTTCCAGCCGGCCTATTGCTAGATGCGGGCATTGCTGCCACCGGGGCGACGCTCATTCCCTGCGGGCCCGGCGGCGCCGAGCAACAAGCGCAGCTCATCATGGAACTGGGCATCACCTGCATTTGCTCCTCCACCTCCTTCTTCGTGACCTTGGTCGAAACGCTTGAGCGCATGGGCTACGACCTGCCTTCTCAATGGAAGGTCCGCTCCGCAATGCTGGGCGGCGAACTGGGTGACTGGATGGGCAAGCGCCGCGCATTGGAGCAGAAATACGCAATCCGCACGTTCTCGGCTTATGCCACCGGCGACTTCGGGCTGATTGCTTACGAGGAACTAGGACAACTGGGCTACACGGTCCAGCCTGACCGGCTCGTCCAGATCTGCGACCCGCACACCGGCGCACCCCTTCCGCCGGGCGAACCCGGCCAGATAGTGGTCACCACGCTGGACAGCGGTTGGCCTCTGGTCCGCTTTGGCACAGGCGATGTGGCGCAAGCGCTGGCCCATTCCCCGGATGGTCTCGTCGAACGAATCAGTTTGTTGCAAGGCCGAGTGGGCCAAGGTGTCAAAGTACGCGAAATTTTCATCTATCCACGCAACGTGGAAGAGCTGATCATCCGGATCCCGGCTATAGAACGTGCCCAGATCATCGTTGAAAAAAAGCAGCATCGGGAAACTGCAACCTTGCGCGCGGTGCTAACGCCAGGGGCTTCTCACTACGCCACGCAAAGCGATTTGATCGAAGTGTTCAGGCAATTGACCCGCCTGAGGCTCGACTCAGTCGAGTGGGTAATCCAAGAAGATATGCCCATTGACGCACCCTTGCTGGTTGACAACAAGCAGTGAAATTCTAAAAAGCCATTGGTCTGATGCACCTAGTGGCTATACCGTCGCTTACCTCATGAAACGATAGCAATGATTGAACTCGCAGCCAATCCACTTATTTATCCATTCAAGCCACCATCGTCACGACACTGGGTCGAGATCGCCCCGGGCGTACGCTGGATCCGACTGTCGATGCCATTCCGACTCGACCACATCAATGTATGGGCCATAGATACCCATGATGGCTGGGTGCTGGTAGATACCGGCCTGAATAACCCCGACACCGTGGCCGACTGGCTGGCCCTCATGGCGCACGGGCCGCTGGCACGGCCACTCCAAGGCGTTTTCGCCACACACATGCACCCAGACCACATCGGCTTGGCTGGTTGGTTCACGCGTCGCTTTGGTGTGCCGCTGCACATGAGCCGGCTGGAGTACCTGACCTGCCGCGTGATGCATGCCGACACGAACCGCGAAGCCCCGCCCGACGGCGTGCTCTTCAATAGATGCGCCGGCTGGTCGGAGGCAGCCATTGAAAGCTACCGCAGTCGCTTCGGCAGCTTTGGTAAACATATCCACGCTCTGCCTGACAGCTACCGACGGTTGCAGGACGGCGACCACGTCCAGTTGGGTAAATATGGCTGGCGGATCATCACCACCGGCGGCCACTCACCAGAACATGCCTCTCTGTACTGCCCCGACTTGAAACTGCTGATCTCCGGCGACCAGGTGCTACCGAAGATTTCGTCGAATGTTTCGGTGTTCGCCAGCGAGCCACAGGCCAATCCGCTGAAGGAGTGGTACGAAGGGCTCGACAAACTAATGAGGGATGTTCCCAACGATGTGTTGGTACTCCCCTCTCACAACGAGCCCTTTTATGGACTGCATGAACGCCTTGACTCGCTCAGGTCAGGCCAAAATAGTGCACTGAATCGGTTACGTCAGACATTGACTACCGGGCCTCAACGGATCATCGATACGTTCGCTGCACTCTTTCATCGCTCCATCGGAGAACAGGATGCGCAGCAACTGAGCCTGGCAACAGGTGAGGCAGTTGCTTGCATAAACTTTCTCATCGCACAGGCCACCATAGAAGTCACGATGGACGAAAACGGGGTCGCGTGGCACTCAACAAGATATTGACATTGAAGTGCCGCCCTACGCTCTATGGTGAATCGACCCGGTTGATCTAGACGCCGTCGAGCCTCGAACCGAAGCCCATTGGCAGGTGCAACGGTGTTTCGGCGGCAATCTGCGGAAATCTGACCGAGAAGTCCCCTGAATTTTTATTCGTTTGAGCGACCGTTTTGAGTCGTTATGCACAGTGCGCCGTTATGAGTAGCCCGGTGGGTGTGAACCGCCCCGGGGCGGTTCACCATGCCCATCCGGGATTGGAAAGCTGCCCTGACCCGATTTACCATTCAGTTCGGAGACCGCATCTCCATCAACTGTATGCGTCCGGCCAACCCATCTTGAATCGGATGAATGGGCTGTGATGCAACCAACATAAACTGCTATGTGTCGCATCCCGGACGATCATAGGGTCGCTTGTGGAACAGGTGCGGGTGCTCCTGATACCAATCCTTCATGGCTTGCATCGGCGTCTTGCTCTTGAGTGCTGACTGCGGCAGCTGGTGGTTGTACAAAACCACATAGCGCAGCAAGGTCTGCTCCATGTCCTCGCGGCTGTTGAACCGGTGGGTCTTGAGCACATCGGCAATGCGGCCATTGAATCGTTCGACCATGCCATTGGTTCTCGGTGTTCTGGGCTTGGTCAACCGGTGTTCGATACTCAGTTCTTGGCACAACTGGTCGAACTCATGGTTGCCGCTGGGCTCGCGCTCCCTGCTGGCAAACAGGCGGTCCGTGAACTCCTTGCCGTTGTCGGTCAGCAGCTTGGTGATCCTGATCGGACAGGCCTTGTGCAATGCCCTCAGAAAGGCCCGTGCACTGGCGGCTGTCTTGTTGGCCTTGAGTTGTACGAACACCCATCGCGTGGCCCGGTCGATGGCCACAAACAGGTAGCGCCGTTGCGATTCGTCCTGCATCTGGGGCAGGTACTTCACGTCCATGTGCACATAGCCAGGCTCGTAGCTCTTGAACGCCTTGTGCACAGGCTGTGGCTCCTGGGGCTTGAGGGCGTTGAGGTTGCCCGCCCCATGGCGGCGCAGGCACCGGTCCAGGCCCGAGTGACCTTGCCCCTGTTTCGTGTAGTTCTTAACCCACGATTCACGCGGCCTTTTTACGCTGTGCCTCGTACCAGCGCTGCTCGTATTTCTTGAGCTGCTTCAGCTGTCGCAGCTACACCGTGGTCGGCACCAGTGAAGACCTGCACCGCCTCTTCAGCTTCTACTGGTTCCTGGAAGCCGAGAGCAGGAACACGAGGTCCCGCGAATGGGCTGAATACTTCACGCTCATACGCACTCAAATTGACCTGTTCACCATGGACAAATTCGATGAGGAACTGGTGACCCAGTCCAGAGAGGCCGCCCGCAGCAAGCCTCTGAAATTCTGGAGTCGGTACCGCATCTCGGGAGGCGCACTTGCCTAGCCACGCACAACCATCGATGGCCCCGGCAACCGCCCCTGACGGCGCGCCAGCTGACCTGGTCGTCAGCTCTGCGCCGGGCCCGGCCGGCGCCACCCAAGTCCTGAGCCGTTACCGCGACGACGTGTGGGAGCTGTGGCCCTACTTCGAGCAGTCGAACCTGACCCCCAGCAGCAAGCGCATCGACTGGGCAAACGTTCCTGAGCAATTCAGGCCCGACACCGCAGATCCGGACCGTGTCCGGCCTGCATTGGGCCGGCCGGATGAAAGGCTTTGCCGCCTACGCCGGCGTTGATTGGCGCCTCTCGCCTCACCAACTGCGCCGGGCGTACGCCTGGACCTTCGTGCGGCATCGCCTGGGAAATGTCCTCTTCCTCAAGGAGCAGTTCAAACACTCGAGCATCGAGATGACGCAGCTGTATGCGGCGAACCCTATGCAAGATGACGCGCTGTTTGAAGACCTGTTCACGGAGATCAGTGCCCGAAAAGTCGAGCTGATCGAAGGCTGGCTCCACGCGGATACGCCCCTGGCGGGGCGCGCCGGCCAGCGAATCGTGAGCATGCGGGCCCACGACTTCCCTAGCCGCGAAACTCTCATCGAGGAGACGGCCGATTGGATCAATATCCGCAGCACCGGCCATTCGTACTGCTTGGCCCAGGATGATGGCTGTGGCGGGGCCGGTCTGTATGAGCCGTGGCGGTGCGGCGCCTGCAATGACTCTGTGATCGACAGTTCCCAGCGGATCGCGTGGCAGGCAATACACGCCCACCAACTGGAGCTCCAAGTGGAGGCCCGCGAGTTGGGACCGGCAGCGGTCCAGCGCGTGCAACGAGACCTCCACCGGGTCGAAGACGTCTTGAAGCAGCTGGGGCCGGGGATCGAACCGCTATGAAAGCCAGATGGGACCGACGCCAGGCGCCCGAAGAGGTTCGCGGGCGCAATCGAGACACAACGACCGCCGATCTGTGGGAGGCTCTGGCACGCCTGCAGCGTGCCGAGGCCGTTCCGACGATCACAGCCCTAGCGGTCGAGGTCGGCGTCACTCCAGCGTTGATTCACAACCGCTACCCGGATGTCGCGAAGGAGGTTCGCCGCCTGAGCGGCCGAGAGCCCGGCGCAAGCGAGGACAGCCTCAAGGCGGCGCTCAAACGCGAACAGGAGACTGCCCGTGATTTGCGCGCCGAGAACTTGGACCTGCGCAAGCAGCTTCAGGCCATGGCCTCGGTGAACGAAGCGCTGCGGCAGGAGGTCAGGATTCTGCATGCGACCGGCCACGCGAAGGTCGTGAGCTTCGTGCCCGGGGCACCGACACGCTAGTCGAATAGGGAAGCTGTTTGAGGAACGGCCTTAGCCGGCGCTCGCTCGACCGGCTCGCCGGTGGCTGCCAGGCGCTCAGGCGGACAAGCCTGCATGAAGTCCATCGAGCCTTCGGCGGGCGCGTCCAGCCAGGCGTCGTACTGGGATTCGTCCAGCAGGACGACCATACGCTTCTCTTCGCCTGGGCGGTGATAGTTGCACATGACGGGATGGGAGTCGGCGTTGACCGTCATGAGCGTGAAGGTATGAACGCGCTCTCCTGCAGGCGAATGCCAAGTGTTCCATAGCCCGGCGATCGCCAAGGGGCTGCCGTCGGCCGCGCTGATACGTGTGGGCACGTGCACGTTCGAGCGCCAGTCTGGCTCGTAGATGGCCTCAGCCGGGACAATGCAGTGCTGGGCCTTCTTCCAAGCGGCCTGGAACGGCCTCGCGGTGGCAACTGTTTCGGAGCGGGCGTTGTACGTCAGCTTCACCTTGCGCATATCGGTGGCCCAGAAAGGGATCAGGCCGAACCGCGCGACAACGGCCTCGCGCTCAGGAACCGCCTCGTCGCCCGATTCGAGCTCGGGCGGGCGCCTCACGATGGGCGCAAAGCGTCCTGGAAAGACATCTCGATCGAGAACATCCAAGCCGCTGTCGCGGATGGCTCGAAAGAATTCGCGCAGCCGCGCTGCGTCAAGAACCGAGTGGTAACGAGCGCACATTCTTTGAATTCTGCTTGGCCGCGCGCTCAAGTCCACCCAGGATGCCGCAGTTGACCGCGGCACGGCCAACCGAGCAGCTGCGGTGCAGTGAGCGCAATTCGGCTTCCAACGCCTTCAGCTCCCGGATGCGGACCACGACCTGCTCGATGTGACTTGCAATCAGCTCATCCACGACGCCGCAATTCTCGGAAGGAGCGTCTTTGAAGTGCAGCAGCGTGCGGATCTCAGCCAGCGTCATGTCCAGGCTGCGGCAGTGCCGAATGAAGGCGAGCCGCTGGGCGTGCTCAGCCGTGTAGCTGCGGTAGTTCCCCTCGGTCCGGGCGGGGGACGGCAGCAGTCCCTCGCGCTCGTAGAAGCGGACCGTTTCGGGAAGCGTATTGGTGGCCTTGGCCAGGTCGCCGATCTTCATGGATGAGCCGCCCTTGCAGCGGGCTTGACTTTGTAGTTGCTAGAGGGTTTCCAATTATGCAGTCCGAGGAATACCCATGAGCGCCACCACAAAATTCGAAAGTACCTTTGCCGTTCCGAAGATGGATTGCCCGTCCGAGGAGAACATGATCAAGATGGCCTTGCAAAGCGTCGAAGGCGTGCAGTCGCTCACCTTCGACCTGCCGGGCCGAAAGCTGGTGGCCGTGCATCGCGCGCCGGTCGCCGAGGTGTTGCAGCGTCTCGAACCGCTGGGCTTGGGCGCGAAGCTGGTGCATTCGGCCGCGGTAGACGATAGCGCCGCCGGCAGCTTCAAGAGCACCTTCCATGTCCCGAAGATGGATTGCCCATCGGAAGAGAACATGATCAAGTTGGCCCTGCAAGACGTTCCCGGGGTGAAATCCCTGTCCTTCGACTTGGCCAACCGCAAGCTGACCGCAGTGCATGGCGCTCCGGTGGCGCAGGTCCTGCAACGCCTGGAGCCGTTGGGTCTGGGCGCCAAGCTGCTGGAATCGGACGCGGTCATGGGTGACGACGATGAAATCGACCCGCCTGACAATGCGGCCGAGGCCAGGCTGCTATGGATACTGCTCTCGATCAATGCGGCCATGTTCGTGATCGAGATCGTGATGGGCTTCATCGCTCAATCGACCGGGCTCATCGCCGACTCGCTCGACATGTTCGCCGACGCTGCGGTGTATGGGCTGTCCCTGTTTGCCGTCGGCCGAGCAGCTGCCCTTAAGACGCGTGCGGCTCACACGGCGGGCTGGTTGCAACTGGCGCTTGCGCTCATGGCACTCAGCGAGGTCGTTCGACGCTTCATCGCCGGGAGCGAACCTGTCTCGGGCCTGATGATGGGGATGGGCCTGGTGGCCCTGATCGCCAACGTCATCTGCCTGGTCTTGATATCCAAGAAGCGGGATGCCGGTGCGCACATGAAGGCAAGCTACATCTTCTCGGCCAACGACGTGATCGCCAATGCGGGCGTGATCCTGGCTGGCTTCCTGGTGGCCATGACCGGATCCAACTACCCTGATCTGGTCATCGGCACCGTGGTGGGTCTGATCGTCTTGAACGGTGCCCGGCGCATCCTGAGTCTCAAATGACGAACCTGACAGCCATAGACGATCGGCAGCGCGGGGCAGCATTTGCTCACCTCGTGGAGCGGGCGAGATCCCGAGGACCTGACCGGTGGAAGGTCCTGGAGGCCGCGCACGTGCTTGGCCAAGAGCGCTTCTGGCTTCATCTGCGGAGTCATTGGTACATGCTGGCCCTGGCCGCGCGTGAGCGTGACGTGCGGGAAGCCGCGGGCCAGCTGTTTAGGATCCTGCTGGTGCCGCTTGGCCACCTCTCGGGCAGGCTGCCGCTTGGCAACCCTGGCCGGGCCACGGTCAGTGCCTTCGCGCCAATGCTGTGAGACCGGAACTCGCTGAAATTCTGTCCGCGTCAATAGCACTCACGGCCGAGCACGGTGCGGCAACGCGCTGAATCCAACCACGGCCCTGCGATCTGGTCTAACCAACAAGAACGATGAAGTATGTCAACCGACCAGCTCGCTGGTATTGCCTTGCGCTTGTAGTCTTTGCCGCAGACCAGACTGCCAAGACCTGGATTCATCTGACCACCCTGCTCGGCTGGTCGCGCGAGGTCGCACCGTTCTTCAGCCTGGTCCACGTACTGAACCCCGGCGCGGCCTTCAGCTTCCTGGCCGGCACCGGCGGATGGCAACGCTGGTTCTTCCTGGCCATCGCCCTGGGCGCGTCGGCCTGGCTCGCTTGGCTGCTCGCCAAGCCGGTGCGCAGCCTCGAGGGCTTGGCTTATAGCCTCATCCTGGGCGGCGCCCTGGGCAATGCCTTCGACCGGGCTGTGCGCGGGTCCGTGATTGACTATCTGGACTTCCACCTGCACGGCTGGCACTGGCCGGCATTCAACATCGCCGACATGGCCATCGTTGGTGGCGCCGTTGGTCTCATTGCATCGTCAGTTCTGGGGCACCGCGAGGCAAACACATCCTCTCGAAGGCACACGTAACTGTTGCCGCTTAGCAGTCCCGACAACAAGGGAGCCCCCCAACCCGCGCGTGCAGGCGTGCTCTGCTGTGCGAAACTTCCTGATGACCAAAGGAATCATCGCGCTTGACGCTGACGGAGTCCTCCTGGACTACGGCTTGGCCTATGCCAGCGCTTGGCAGAAGGCGTTCGGCACGTACCCTGGCGAGCGCGATCCGCTCGCCTACTGGCCCATCGACAGATGGGAAGTGGAGCGAGTTGAAGGGGATAGGCTTGATCTGCTTCGGCGGGCCTTCGACAACGAGTTCTGGTCATCGATCCCGCCGGTTCCAGGAGCGATTGAGGCGTGCCACAAGCTCGCCGCGGCGGGCTACGAACTGGTATGCGTCACGGCCTTGCCTGCGGAATTCAGGGCAGCTCGCGAGCACAACCTGAGACTGCACGGATTCCCGATTCACCTGGTCCACGCCACCGACAACGTGGCAACGGCCGCGAGCCCTAAGGCCGACACGCTCAACTCCCTAAAGCCGATCGCCTTCGTCGACGACTACTTGCCGTACTTCGTGGGCGTCGATGCCGCGATCCATCGCGCATTGATTTTGCGTGGGATTACCGGGTCGCCCAACGCGGGCGACCTGTTGGTACACACGGATTCGCATCACGCCGACCTTCTTGCGTTTGCGAATTGGTGGTCGCAGCGCGCTGGTGATAAGTGCCGGTAACAGTTACTGCTGTTGAGAAACCATGATCTCGCAGAACTGCGATGAAGTGCCGGTGCTCAACCTGATGCACAGGCCTGACCCCAAGCGCGCGCCGGACATGCAGGACAAACGTACGGTGGTTCCGCTGGAAAAGGGGGACTGGGACACTTGGCTGCACGGCACCATCGAACGGGCAGAGTCGCTGATCAAGGTGCCACCGGTGGAGCTGTTTGTGCACAGGGCGAAGGATCCGGCGCAGCAAGTCGAGTTACCTGTTGAGTCAGCATGACGCATGCGTGCAACAGCCGGTACTTGCGCCGACTGGACGCAGCGATATAAATTATTGGTTGTCCGGGCTAACGCGAACCCGGCCGCGTCCGGGTTACCTGGCGCATAGCCGAGTGGTGCGATGCCCCGGCGCCCGACCTGTCCGGATATCGGCAACGGGAGTAGCTTCAACACTACCCCTGCTGCCAAATGAACAAGCTGGCCAAACTCCGTATCCAGTCCGCGATCGCCCAACAGGGCTGCTGCTTTTACTGCGGGCTAAAAATGATTGAGCCCACGCTTCCTGAACTTTCGCAATCAAGCGCGCCCACACGGTGGCGTAAGTTCCTTCGGTGCACTGCAGAGCATCTCACTGCGCGCCAACAGCAAGGCCGCGATGTAGCGCCCAACATCGTCGCCGCCTGCTGGTGGTGCAATTCCCGTCGGCACAGGGGACGTGAGGAGAAAGCGCCAGATTCATTGAGATATCGGCAGCGCGTGCAAAGCTTGATGAAAAAGGGGTGCTGGCACCCAGCAGGCAGGCTAGTTGTTGATTTACACGCAAACCATAGCCGGTGAAAATTAACCCAGAATTGCTTATTCAGTTTCAGGCTGATTGCGGCGATCCAAATCAAGGCCATCAGCAACTGCTAGCTGGCTGCACCAGTCACCAGGTGAATCCAACTACTTCCCTGGACGCTTGTTCGCGAGATCTGGCTGGCGCACATGACAGAACTGACCTTGCCCCTGTTTCGTGTAGCTCTTATTGATCCGCCCCCTGTGAACTTGACTCAAGCAGCGTAGCGAACCGGGGCGTGGTCGAAGTACTTTCGAATGCGCTCGGGCTGACGTTGCACGCTGCGCAAGTGTTTGGCCGTGGCCTTCACCAACTGCATCTTCGTGCGCGCCGGGGCCAGCTTGGTCACCGCCTGTTTGATGTCTGCATTGGCCATCTCATCGGGGTTCAACTCCGGGCTGTAGCTCGGTAGGTAGAACACCTCGATGGCGTCAGCGTGCTCTGCCAGCCTGGCCTTGACCGGCTTGGCGTGGTGCACCCGCAGGTTGTCCAGGATCAGGAACAGCTTCCTGCTCTGGCCCTTGATCAGTCGGCGCAGGAAGTCGATCAGAATCGTGGTGTTGAGCGCCCCGTCAAAGCTGCTCCAGCGCATCTGGCCCTTGTTGGTCACGGTGGAGATCACCGACAGGCCATGGCGCTTGTTGTTGACCCGCACCACCGGTGTCTGGCCCTTGGGCGCGAAGCTCCTGCCGCGCACGTCGTCGCTGCGCAGCCCGCTCTCGTCGCCCCAGTGAATCTCGGCTCCTTCAGCCTTGGCGCGTGCGGCGATGACCGGGTAGTCCTCATCGAGCCATTTCTTGACCGCCGCTGGCGACTGCTCGTAAGCCTTCTTCATAGGCTTTTGTGGTGTGAAGCCCCAGCGGGCCAGGTACTTGCCCATGGTGCGCACTTGCAGCCGGATGCCAAAGCGCTGCTCAATGAGTTGGGCCACTGCCGCGCGGGTCCACAGCGCATAGGGCATCTTGAGCTGATCTGGCGTCTTGTCGGCAATGAGCTTTCGCACCAGGGCCTCCTGGTCGGCATCGAGCAAGCGGTTTTCTCCGAACTTGCGTCCGCCAATGGTGTCGTGCAGAGCCTTGGCGCCGTGTGCCGCATGGCGCCTGCAGATGTTGAAGACGCCCGTGCGGCTCAGACCCGTGAGCGCTGCAATCTCGTCGTAGGTATTACCGGCTTTACGCAGTCGGATGACCTGCACGCGGCGCTCGTGCCGCGCTTCGCGGCTCAGCGATCTCATGTCGGTTGCTTGCATGAATCTGAGTTGAGGGCGGTACAGATAATTTCAAATGCACAAAGGCCTGGTCAATAACCCACGGTTCACGCGGCCTTTTTACGCTGTGCCTCGTACCAGCGCTGCTCGTACTGCATCGGGCTGAGGTAAAAACTCCAGTTTTCAGGGGCAACCTCAGTCCAGCAAGTACAGCCTGGGCTGGATTCCATTCAAGGCTCGGGCGTTGCAATACAAGGCTCCAGGAGCTGGATACGGGGCTTGTCCATGGGGATGAGGACGGCGTCGTAATGCATCGCTTTACAGAATCTATAGTTAACTGAATTTTTAGGGCTCATTCTATAGTCTAGTATTCATCGCGAGCGATAGATGGCTATACTTATCTAAAGATTCGTTGTTTTTTCTTTAGTTTACTTATGAAAACCGTTGGTCAGTTCGCTGCTGCACTGTCAGCCGCCAAGCAAGAGCAGGGGGTGACCCTGGCGGCGCTGGCAACCAACACGGGGCTCACGCCACTGGCCGTGCGGCAGATCCTCGATGGCAAAGTCTCCCCGCGCATCAGCAATGCCATGGCGCTGGCGTCCGAGCTGGGCCTTGAGCTGGTTCTGATGCCCAAGACGGCTGCTGCATCGTTCGAATCCAAAGGGGGGGAGCGCACCTTGCTGAGTCCGCTGGAACGGCAGCTGGGAGCGCCATCCATTGGAATCGTGGGTGACCAGAATTCGGAAGTGAAGGAGGGCCGATGAAATACCGCGCGCTGGATGTGTACCTTGGGGAGGGTAGACGCCAGTGGCGCAGCGCGGCAGAAAGCGATCAGCCAAGGCGCAATTAAGCTGTATTTAAAAGCAGGCTGTATGTTTATACTGCGCTACTGGTAGTGTATTGACACTGGTTGATACCCATATATAGTGTTTCATAGCACTCGCCATCGCGGAGTGCTAGAAACAACCAGTTATCCCCAATGCCCCACAATGTGCGCAAGCCCTTTCAGATTCTCGCCCTCTCTGGTGGAGGCTTCCGAGGGCTGTACACCGCAAAAGTCATAGCGGATGTCGAGAAAGAGATCGAAGCGCCGCTTGCATCGCGTTTCGATCTGATCACAGGTACTTCAATCGGTGGGATCCTGGCGTTGGCACTTGCCCTTGAGATTCCGGCGCAAGATATCGTAGACCTGTTTGTCGACCACGGGGAGGAGATTTTCGACAAGCGCTGGTCACTCTTCGGATTCTGGCGGTCGCCTTATTCACCGGAGCCGCTGAAGAAGCTACTGTCTGACTCCAAGCTATTTGGCGACCGGCTCTTGGGTGCATGCAAACACCCTGTCATCATCCCGAGTCTGAATTACTCTACCGGTGAACCGGTAGTTTTCAAGACGCCGCATCATGTCGATTTCAAGCGGGATCGCCATTTCACCATCGTAGACGTCGCGATGGCCACCAGCGCAGCCCCGGCGTACTTCCCAAGACACTGCTTCAACAACAGCCAGTATGTCGATGGCGGCTTATACGCCAATGCCCCCGGGCTCCTTGGTTTGCATGAGGCCCACAAGTTCTTCGGCCAGGACATCGACAACGTCCGCCTGATGGCGGTCGGCACGATGTCGTCGCGCTTCACTGTGGACCCCAGACAAGACCGGCAAGGTGGGGTCCGAGACTGGGGCGGCGGGTGGCCGATCAAGATGTCCCGGCGTCTCTTCGGCCTCTCCATTTCGGCGCAGGAGGTCTTGAGCGATTTCATGCTGACGCACCGCCTGGGAAAACACTACTGCCATGTAGACGACGAACTTCACGACGAACGTGCCCGTGCTGTTGCATTGGACATTGCAGACAAAAACGCCCGCGAAGTTCTGCTGAGCGCAGCTACCCAACGCTCCAAAGTTTGCATCAGCAAGCCGGAATTCCAAACCTTTTTGGAGCATTCGCCCTCCAAACCGATCTTCTTCCACGGCGAGAACGCACGCACCTGAGGCCCAAGAAACATGCTCAAACTCAACCGCCTGCTCTTCGCTACTGCCGAAGAAGTGTTCATCAACAGTATCGAACCTACCAAGGACCAGCGCCGGGTGCTGGTTGAAGCCAAGAACGAGATCCGCGATCACTTGAGGCCACGAATCCGAGAAGCGACGATCAAGGCGCTGGGCATGGACAAGGCCGTCACCCCGCGTTTCCGGACACAAGGCTCGTGGTCGTACCAAACCTGCGTGCAGCCAGCCTGGCATCCGCCCCAGGAAATGGACTGGGACTTCGGTGTCTACCTGCCAGTGTCTGTGTGGGAGGAAAGTGGGCCTCCGCACGCCATGGCCCAGCTCTACTTCAAACTGGTCGAAGGCCTCTTGAAGGATCTTTGCAAAGAAAAGGGCTGGAAGCTGTACAGCGGCAAGGACACATGCATTCGGGTGCAGATAAATGCCTGGGCGCATATCGATATCCCGTTGTACGCGGCGCCGGAAGCACAGTTTGCGCAAATCGTCGAGAAACGCGTGTTCGATGCGGCCGCGAAATCGGACGCACGTGAAGCGCTCGCCGCAGAATTTGCAGAAGAGGATTTCACCCTGCAGCAGTGGGAGGACATGGTCGACATCATGATGGCGACGCGCTCGGGCGAATGGAAACCGTCGGACCCCGAAGAGGTATCTCGGTGGTTCCTTGACCGTGTCGAGGAGCACACCGAGCAACTGCAGCGCGTGTGCCGTTACCTGAAGGCCTGGCGTGACCTGCACTGGAAGGCCGGCGACGGCCCCACTTCAGTGTGCATCATGATCGCCGTGGCGCAAGCCTTCGAACCCAAGCGTGGGCGCGACGACGTGGCGCTTGAGAGATCCGCACGGGCGTTGTCGATCGCGCTGAAGGGCAACGTGCACGAGCCCGCTATCGCAGAAGGCAAGGAAGATTTCAACAAGCGCCTGGATGCCAATGGCCGCCAACACGCATCGACCCTTGCTGCAACACTGGCTTCCCAGATCCAGGCAGCCAGAATGAAAGCATCGCACTTGGCCGGTGACGCGATCGATATCCTCCGAGCACAGTTGGGCAGCCGCGTGCCCTACCGGACGGACCTGGTTGAGCCGGACAGCGGCGACGACGTCGTCCGGCTGGTCGGCGCAGATCGGGTATCTCGCCCAGTAGTGAATTCGACAAGCGCAGGCTGAGCAATGCCGGAGGCTGCGGCATCGCTCCTTGGCGAGGCGCTCCGGCTGCTGAGGTCGCGCGGCTTCACGCCCAGCGGCTATCGGCGAGGCACGCGGTCATTCGATGGAGCACTTCCGTGTAAGGGCGGGCCGATCAAGGTCAGGCTCAGCGTCACCGACTGGGACTTTCTGACCTACCCCTCGATCAGGATCCTCGATCACCTCGATGTCCTGCCGCCCCTATCGCCGCACGTGTATGCATCGGGAGGTCTGTGCTACTTTGCCTCTGGCGCAGTGGTGTTGGACCGGTTCGATCCGGCAGAATCGATTGCGCAGTGCCTGGACCAGGCGCAACTCGTGCTGGATCGCATCCGGCATGACCCTGATTTCAGGCACGACGACATCCAGGACGAATTCCTGCAGCACTGGTCGCACGGCGAATCCTCCGCCGTCTATTCGGTGCTGATCGGGAACGTTGACCGAACGACCCAGTCGTCGAACTACTGGTTCTTGGACATTGCAGGTGCTTCGCACGCCGTTGTCGCCGACAACAAGGAGGAAGTCGAAGCGCTTGCCTTGGCGTTAGGGGCCCAGCCTCCCAAAGAGACGAAGTGTCCGTGCTGGCTGTTCGCAACTCAGACGCGGCCTGCGGTACCGAAAGCAATCCCGGCGACCATCAAAGAGCTATTCGCGTGGCTCCAGGCATGGGATCACCGGCTGTACCAGCAACTTCAACGCGTGCTCGAACGCGAGACACAGTATCTCAAGTACTCCATCGCAACGTTCGCCATCCACACACCGCTGGGGTGGCTAGGGTTCGGTTTTGATCTGGATCCGCTACATCGGCTTGGCGCTGCCAGGAAGCCTAGGCTCTATCGCCAATTTCTCCACACGAGAGGGGGAACGAGCAAGATCAGTAGGCTGGCGATCACCGAGTTCGGCCCGGACTTCGTCCACAGCCGCAATCTGACGTTCCCCGACCTGAAAGGAAAGAAGATCACCGTAGTCGGCTGCGGTGCCATCGGCTCGCATGTTGCACCGGGTCTCGTGCGGCTGGGCGCCGGCACGGGTGCAGGATGTCTGGACCTTGTGGACTACGATGACATGAAGCCGGAGAACCTTGGCCGGCATGTGCTGGGCTACCCTGCGCTCTTCAAGAGCAAAGCCGAAGCATTGGCCGAAGAGCTCAAGCGACAGTTCCCATTCGCAAAAATCCGGGCCCGCGTCCGCAGTGTCAAGGGACTCCCAGACCTCTTCGATGCGGATCTGGTGATTGATGCAACTGGCGAGGAGATTGTGAGCGAGATGATCAACGCCATGCGCCTGGACAAAGGCACTGAAGTACCGGTGCTCCACGTACGGATCCGGGGGAACGGGGAATGCGTCCAGACTTTCTGGGCAGAGGGGCGCCGCCTCGGATGCTTCCGATGCCTGTTGCAGGCTGAGCACAATCACTATCGGCAGGAGCGCTTCCCGGTCCTGAAAGAGCTGCCCACGCGCAAACAACTGGGCTGCAATGGCTTCACGCCGTACGCGGTCAGCGCACCGATGGCTGCGGCGGCGCTGTGCTTGGAAGTTGTAGTCGACTGGCTTCAATACGGACGGGCAAGCCCGCGATTCCGAACCAGCGCGATGGCCAATGCGAACGTCTACGGCGTCAAAAATCAGGACGTCTCTCGATTGGCTGCCTGCCCCGCTTGCGGGCCTCGTGATGCTCAAGCCACTGCCATTCGGCCGTAATGGCGCGATGCTGCTCATTGAGCCGCAATTATTGGAGCGGCTATTGGGCCTCAGGCAGCTGACGGCGTCCGCACCCGAGGCTGGCGGCATTCTGATGGGCTACCGCCGCGGCCCCCACACCCACGTGACAGAAGCTACCTTCCCGACGGCGGCAGATGTTCAGCGGCGTTTCGGATTCTTCCGTCATGCCACACATCACCAGCGGGTGTCGCGGCGTCGTTGGAAAGAAAGCGGCGAGACAATAGACTACGTCGGCGAATGGCACACGCACCCTGAAGACGCCCCCTTGCCATCAGGCGTCGACCTCAAGCACTGGCAGGACATCGCGCAGGGGGTTTCTAAACCGATGGTCTTCTTGATCGTCGGCCGAGTTTCTAACTGGTGCGGAGTCGGTATGGGGGCAGAATTGACATGCGTCTCCGACATGTAGGCCTCAATTCAAATCGCCGACCAATCAAAGATTGCCCCCCTCCAAACGGCTCCATATTGGTGATCGTTTTTACAGCGTGCGTCGGAACTCGAAATGACCGCCGGATTCACGACTGGTGAAATAGTTGCCGCTGAGGCGATCATAGGTGGCGACATCGACGACCAAAGACGCGGCTCCCTGGTAAACCATGTTCTGCCCGGGCGATTGATACTTTTCCCTCACCTCGTAGATGTAGTGGAGCAAGGGCCGCGCGGATTCCGGATCTTTCTTGACTGAAAGCGCTATGGTGCGCGACTCAGATCGTGGGGCATCCATCTCAATAGAAAGCGTGAAAAAATTCTGTTTGATCGACACGGTACCCAGTGCAAGACCAGTTTTTCCATCCTTTACCCAGTCAATGGATGCAGCCCAGGTTCCGTTGAGATCGGGATAGAGCCATTGATTGAGACGGGGCACTTTTTCCCATATCCAGCGCCAACCAACGTAGACGAAGAACAGTAGTCCGAGATCGATCACTACCGCACCGCTAAACACGCGAAGGAAGCTGACCTCAATACCTAGCCGTTCCATTCCAAGCGCCACAAGAAAAGCCAGCAGCGCATACAGTCCAGCTAGCATCGAAATCACTTTTGTCATCGGAAGAAGGCTAAACATCACGCCACCTTTCCGTGCTCAAAAACTATCGGGCCATATTGCTTCGACACAACTCCCGTGCAAATCACGCCCTCAAGGCAAGACCCGAAGGCAGCTGCAAGGTAGCGCCCACCGAACCTCAGTCCGTTCGCAGGAGTCTCCACTTGCGCGGAAATCGCGGGTGAAAAATAGACTGACACCTGGATGAGCGCAAGAGCTGTGTCAACGACGTGAAATCCATCGTGAAAAGGGCTCCCCTCCCGCGAGATATTCATCAAGACTTCAAATGTGGTTTTGTCATGGATGCCCCTTGGCTGTTCACTTCGCATAGGGAGGATTGGTATCGTAGACACGCCATCCCACACAATGACCCCCAGTCCAGAGAACGTTGTGTCAACCTGGGTATGAATCCTATGGAGGAGCGCCTTGAGCTTAGTTTTAGGCTCCATGGACTCTGGGGGCTTAGAAATCATGTGATTGGGTGGGCACGAGTTGCGTGGCGTATTGTCCGCCAGTATCTCCCGCATGCTCGTAGCGAACGCCAGTAGGCTTACGCCACATCTCGTGGTAGATCTGATGTTGGCCGGAGCACAGGAACCATTTTTATACCCAGCAACTTTAACCGGCACCATACCCTGGTCTGGTCAAGTAGACACGGAACGCATGGTCACCTTGCAGTGTACTTTGTGGTCAAGTGCATCTAGCTTCCGCAGCAATATACCTCTGCCGTCACATGCCTCCTGTATGGCCACTAAGACAATTGCTTTTAAAACGGTTGGTCCTGTGGGTAATCGTCAATTTAGTCACTTTTGCTGCATCACTTAATTGATGTCTCACTTTTTAGGTTCAGCCGACGAGTGAATTACGCCCTGTCGTCATAATTTATGTGTTTGATGGTGCTGTAAATGCCGTCGTGGCCCCCTCGAAGTTCTAGGCGCTGAGGAGGTCGGGTTCGTCGGGGGCGGAATATCAGCATCGGCGGCAAGCCGCCTCCGCAGAGCAGTTGAAGGATTTTAGTCAGATGATTATTCGCGATATTTGACTAGAAGATGTCGCTTGTATTAATTCAGAGGTTTTAAGTCGACTCGGTTGAGGCGGTGTAATCGGGCTATCTGCTCTGGGTCTGTGTTAAAAGATTCACGAATTGCTTGACGACTTAATCCGCTTGAAAGCAAATCGATTGCAGAGCGCGCGTGTTCCCTGTTACGGGAAGTCGTGTTGAGCCCTGCCGCTAGCAGAACTGTTGTAGGCGTCATATTTGTCTCTGCAAGAGCTAACGCTTGTGCTGCCCACAGTGCCAATCTACGATCTTTGTCGGCGTTGATTTTGCTTATCATCGTGTGCAGCCTACTGCCGGGTGGGGTTGCTCTGGTAATTGAAGAAACTCCTCTTGATGATAGTTGAGAAAGTCTTGATCTGGTGATCTTATGAGGGCGCCGTTCTATGCGAATC
The DNA here is from genome assembly GCF_001427445.1 of Acidovorax sp. Root568. Taxonomy (NCBI): domain Bacteria; kingdom Pseudomonadati; phylum Pseudomonadota; class Betaproteobacteria; order Burkholderiales; family Comamonadaceae; genus Acidovorax; species Acidovorax sp. Root568. Next base: position 140,911 of record NZ_LMGP01000004.1, read on the forward strand.
GCCTTCATTAATGCGAATACGAGGTCTCTTTCAATGTCATCTATTTTTGGATTTTTATGTTCTTTTTTTCTGTTGGTGGGAGTGCTCAAATTTTTGGAGGCAGGGATTTTTGCTGATGTAAGTTTGGTGATCGGTTTGAGTGGGGGGGCTGTAAAATCTGATGGGCTTAATTTTGCGGTGCTTATCAGCCAGTTCTGGTCCCTTATAATTGCTCTAAAGAGGGGGCGCGATGCACTGGCGAATATTTTTTTAAAATCTCCATTTTTTTTTAATAGTCGACCTAACTTCTTTCTATCGCTCTCAATCGGCGGCAGTGTTTTCAACTTTGGACACCATCTTTTAATCGAATCTGGATGATGGATCCTCAGGAGCCAGTAGAGTCGAGGGTGAGATCTCTGGAATTTCGTAGCCACCTCGCCTGGGTATGCTTTTGAAAAGTTCAGGAGGACTTCTTCGGCGTGCTTCAAACCGTAGACGTACTTCGGACTCCTTTGCTTGATGTGAATGCCGACAGTTCTATTTTTTGAAATTAATAGTGCGGATTCGTCGAAGGTTAGTCCAGCGGCAGTGAAGAGGGATGCAAAGTCCTCAGCTTTAAACCTCCCCAAATCCAGATTGAGTCTGAGATGGCAGTCGCTGCTCGGCGGCGCGATAACGAATTTGTGAGGAGAAATGCTGATTGGCTTACCGTAAACTTTGATAAGAGATTTGATATATCCTGTGGAGAAGTCATGCGGCGATAGTCCAAGAGCTTCGCTGGCGGCGGACTTGACTTGAGCGTGCGACCACAGTGAATTTTTAGAAAAAATTGAATCCGCACAAAATTTACTCAATCGCTTGAAGGCACTGCTTACTGGCGATTTTCTGACCGGCAATGACCGTAGATCCGCGCCGCATTCGCAGACGATGGGCATAGGTCGAAGTACCATTCTGTTAATTGGCACAACAAGCATTTTGCACTTGGGGCATGAAATTCTTAACCATTCTTCATGAACTGTGCATGTCAATGCGGGCTGCATCTGATGAATTCGATGAAGATAGGGCTCACCGTATTTTTTGAAGTCCTCATCAAGACAGGATGGACAGAAACGCACAGCGGGTTGGTGATTGCAAGGAATGAATCCAAGGGACCGAAGTCTCCCACTTCGTGTTCCATACCCCGCTGTCTCTAGGTTCAGCGGTCTCTTGTGAGCCGTGTTGAATACTCGAAAGAATTGACTTGTAGTTAACCTATCGGTGACTTCATTTCCTGGTAGCCCCATTTGATCGGTGATGAATGCTACGACTGCAGGATGAGGCGGGCTTGCCTGATAAATTGAAAGATTGGGACTGAGGTGGGCTACAGAATTTGATATTTTTCGAAAAACACTCTCACCATTGTGAACTACAAATCTTGTGAGAACCGAGCACAGAACTTCGTCTGGGTAAGGGGTGGGAACGTATGGCAGGAATACCATGAAGGGGCTTAGAGAGTTAGTTGGTGCCCAAGACCTTTAGGTGTGCTCGTTGATTCGTCGTTGAGCGTACGCGATAAGGTCCGCAGGCCATATACGAAGGCCTGCAGCACGCTGAATTTTCCATAATTTAATGTCGGACTCTCGTTGCACTAAAAAATCGATTGCGAAGTTAACCCTCCGAATTCTGAACGACTCAGGTGTCTCCGAAAAACGTGATAAGAGCGCCTTAAAGTGGGGTAGTTTGTCGCGGCGCCATTGAGAGGATTGCCCCAGCCCTGAGCAAAGCCGAGCTACTGAGATTCGCATGGGTGGTTCAGCCCTTAATAGCAAGATCATCCTAGTGAGAACTTTCGAGCAGAGCTCCTGATCTCGGGCCGGCCAATTCACCGTACCACGCGTGCTCACCGATTTGCGATATTGCGCATTGGAAGTAAGTAGCCAACTGCGATCATGTCGATAGAGCCAAGCATAGTCAGAAAAGCCCAGAGACCTTGCTTTGGAGATTCCCTCAACGCCAGGCGTTTTTAACACTCCCATCCACCGGTCACGCCGAGACGTTCGTTGTGCCATGAAAAGTGAACGTTGGCGGTGCAGTTTGGTGCCCTTCTCGTACGCTAATTCCCGATATATAGTTTGCACGGAAACCCCATTACGAAGGGCAATAGACTGCAATTCCAAACCTGACAACAAGTCGTGCCCTATCGAAGTTCGAGTTTGGGCGCCGACGAATTTACGACGCTCTTTCACTTCGATTTTTCGCTGTCTACGATACTTGACGATGGTGCCGACACTCTTGCCCGTTTGTTGAGCTATCTGACGGCAGGACAATGACGGGTTGCGTAGGAGATGTTCTATTTCAAGGCCTGGTACTTGTAGGGATTTCTTTGTCTCACCACGAGGAATCGCGTGCGCACTTCCTCGTGTCGCTTCGCGTGAAGACCGCTCTGCGTCAACTGCCAAGCTGAACTCTGCTATGGAGCCAAATAAAAAATCAATCATCAGCAGGTGGCATATCGGATGCAATGAGCGGTCAGGACGCTCAACCAGATCTTCAATCCAGCGCAAAGGACTTCTGGCGGTCTGCAGCAGTCGTGATTGATGCTGAAAGTTAGCGAAGTCGGCAAAGTAGTGCCTCACCTCAGTTGCAACTAATTGGTAGTCGAGGCTTCGACGGCTCGACTGAAAGCCTTTTGCCGACAGGCGGTTTCGATATACGTTGGAGCGATCGGCATTGTTTATCGGCGGTAGTGCTGCCAGCAGGAGATCCGCTGATAGTTGCGCAAATCGGAATTGAAAACCACATTCAGGGGTTATGCATTCCTCGCCGCTAGGAAGGCCTGGATACATTAGGGGTTGGCCAAATAGGCCTTCCTTTGGGACACTTTGTTGTTGCAACTGCAGAGAATGGCGGACGCAGCAGTTCACTCCGGGTAGATGGTGCTGCCGATGCCAGTAGTGGCAGCCGTTCATCTCAATATCTTCGGCTACACATGCGGGGCAAAAGCGGTGTGGCGTGTTGATTCCGAACCGGTTTGCAACGAGACCAAGCCGCAGTTTCAAGTCAAGGGAGTTACTTGAGCGCGAGTCCTCCATTAGTTGTGCATAGCGCTCGTGATCCAAGAACGGCCTGTGATACGGTAGCAGCGTACTGGCTTCCATAAGAGCGGCGAAAGAGTCGTGTGGCAGCGCCCCCGCGTATCGCTCGTTCATGGCATCGAAGTGAGTGGGAAGGGTAAGGCTGGGTGTAACCGTCCTGCCACCAAAAATTTTCCTCACTGCGTCTCGGCCCGTTCCCCACGCATTCAAGATTGCTAACCTGCACAGCCATGAATACAGCAGTTCGTCATGGAGCAGCTCAGGCGTGTAGCAGATAGTTGTTGAAGCGAGGCGAGCGCGGTGCACGTTTGCTAACTCCAGTCAATCAGCAAGTAGTCTCAGCGGGCCAGCGGATCCTCTAAGGGGAGGTCAACCGGCCGAGGCGAGGCCCTTTTTTTGTTCTTTGTCGCAGCGGGACTGGGGGGCACGCTCTCTTCGTGTACATCGTCAAACTCATCGTTTTTTACCCCTTTGGGTCGAGCAGGCTCCTCTGCCCCAAGCAGGGCGCGCATAGCTTTGTACCTAGGACTGAACAGCAGATCGTCAAACATTCGAAGCTTTGCAGGGTTCTTGCTGAGCAAGGCTGCAATTGCCGGTCCAAGAAATGCCATGTCAGTCGCCGCGGTTCGCTGAAACGCAGTAGCGTCGATAATTTCGCGCCCGCCAATCTCATTGTGCTGAGATAGTGTGAACGCGAGCGCCGCGAAGGCCGTATTTCCCGCTGAGGCCGTGTACCAAGCATCAAGGATTTCTTTCGTCAGCTTTGTCTTTGTCTTGACAAACGTATAGTCCCAATACGTATCGCAGAATTCTTCCCACTGAGGGCTATTCCTTGCCATCGGCTCAATTACCAAGCTCCCGAAGGAAGCGAGTTTGCGGGTGTTTCGTACCGCTCCTTCTACGACAGCTTGGACCGCTGGTGTTGCAAGCGCCAACAAGCTAATGCCGAGCCGCTCAATGATTTCACTGAATAGGTTTAGTACAAGCTCCGCATTTTGGGCGCGCGCGCTGCGCAAATTCTGAACTTCATCAACGACAATAAAGCCCAAGGAGACAGCTGTTGCGACTTTGTTCATCAAGTCGACCATGGGCGCAATATTGCGTAGCGCTGCCGCCTTCCGCGAATAGTCGGTTCCTAGCAGTCGGTCGATCTCGTTGAAGAATTGCAGGCACAACGACTTGAGTGTTGCGTCGTGAGGCACTCTGAGAAGAACGTATACGACCTGATGGCATTTCAGATCAGCTCCGTGATAATTCGAGTGGCAAATAACCTGCTTGTATCTCAGCAAAGCTGCAGCTGCGAAAGTAGTCTTGCCTTGCCCGCTAACAGACATCATGAAGTAGCCTTTAGCCGAAGGTTTCCAGTCAGCGGGCATTGGTAGACCATTGGTTCCGGTGGTGGCAATGGCGTGCCTCCTCTGCCGGTCCATCGTAGTCAAAGGGTGGCGCGCTACATAAGTGTCGCGGGCCATCTTGGCCAGGGTGAAGCCAGCCTTTTGATATTCAGGGAAAGGGTAGACGATGTCGTTGATGGTGGACAGCTCCATCAGTCGAACGACCTCGCTACTCCTGCGAAGCGTTGCCGACGGCTTCGCTGGGTAGTGCGCGAGGTTAGTCAGAAAGTCACTTTTGCTTTGCTCCAGAGGCGGCATTGCCTCAATGAACGGATTGCCTGCAAATCGAGAAACTCCTGTATCGTGATACACCGCAGGGAATATCTCAACATCCTTCATCGCTTGCTCCTGTTTAGCTTCACTAGTTCTACCAATCGAGCCTTCTCCTCTCGCTCCACTTCACTCCAGCTTTTCCCAACGGACGCACTGGCCGTGTGCTCTTCGAACTCTGTGTGTGTTTGGGCATGCAACTTGTTTTTGAGTTTTGCGGTTTCTTGATACCTAGCTCGTTGCATATCAACATTAGGTAAACGTTCGGCGGGGGCGCTCTTATGCCGGTTGTTGACAGGCTTGGCCGCCTTTGCGGCAACCCGTACGCGTCGACTTTCATGGTCGGAGCGGGCCCAAAGGCGTGCATTGACAGCCGCGAAGGCCTCCTCCTCGTCAATTGAAATTCCTTCGCTGTCCCTTGCGTCACCAGCGCCCATCACGAAACACGGCCATTCGCCGTGTCTGCTCGCTATCATGATTACCGCTGGCTGCGTCTTGTCGAGTCGGATGTCCAGAGAAGGCCTGTTTCTGGGCGATCGCCTGATGTAGTCGATTGCGGCCTCGTTAGAGGGATGATATGCACGAGTCTTGTAGCGAAGAACACCTCCTGAAATACTCGCTTTATCTGAACTGAGTAACAGTCGGTAATAGTCTTCTTCCGTGTACGGTGCAGACCGAAGTCCCGTTATGTTTTCGAGTCCCCAAACATACGCATTTTTCGGCGTAGGTTCGATGCCGTGTTGTGTAAGGATTTTTCGACGCTTGAGGGCTTGATGGGGACGGTTGTTGTAGTCCTTCACAATTTCGATTAACGCTCGGTACGCATCCGCAAGTGTGTGCACTGCAGCAGCTTCAGCCTTACGTGCGGCCCTTCTTGATTGAGGATCTAAGGGACGGTCTGCGTAAACACCTTTCATCCCCGATGCCGCCATGCGCTGCTTGATAGTGCGGATTAGCCTCTCTACTATTGCTTTGCCGTCTGGGCATAGAGGGGGGAGTGGCGTCAGGTCGATGCGCAGATCATCGACCACGCTTTGCAACATAGATCCACTCATGAAGTCGGATCCACGATCAGGACAGATAACGGCTGGAATGCAGCCTATAGGCCATTGATTGTCAGAAACTTCTATGCCCAATCTCGAGAAGCGTTTTTCGCGAGAGGTAAATGCAATTAAGAGCGTATTGCGAACTTCCTCGTACGAAGGCGCGCGCAAAGAGATGTACGCTGAGACGACAAATCTACTCCACCGGTCAATTAGGAAGTAAATGGTTGGTTTGCCTACCACTACAGGATTTTTTTCGCTGGAGACTAGGTAGAGTCGCCCTCCGGTAGAATCGATCTCATATATTTCACCTGGACCTGCCGAAACTAGCGAGTTGGTGTTGGCAGGGTCACGACGAAGCCTGCGCTCATTTCGTGCTAAGTCTTCCGTAAGCTGCAACTCACCATTTATGTAGTAGCAAAACTGGCGATAGGTTACTGGCTCTGATATCTGTTTTTTTATGTACTGGCGATAAGTATCAGGGTGGCTCTTCTGGAAAAAAGTGCTTAAGTAGGTTTCGTGCGCAGTGGTCTTATTTGTTGGCCCCTTTCTGAGCAATTGCTTATAGCATCTGAGCATGTCGTCGACATCATCCGGAGTGACAACAAAATTATTAGGACCTAGTTCATCGCTCAGAATAGTTTTCCGGCCGCGGCGATTATTGGCCTTATCCGGAATTTCGCCATTTGCATGGTCTTTTTCACCTGACTCTTCACGACCCCTCGTGGTGCGCTTGGGGCCGCGAGGCAGTGCAACCAGTGCTATTTTTGTGCTGCCGAAGTAGTAGTAACGAAGGATGAGACGGTGCAGCGTCTTTTCCGCAACGTCTATGCTTAAAGCTCTCTCTCGAATTAAGGCGGTAAAGTGATGTCTCGATAGGTTCGTCCTATTTTCAAATGCTTGTATTACAGGCGCGATCTGGACCCATGCTGATTGAATTTTTCCTGCCTGAGAACTACCGCTTTCGGCTGGCACGGAGAGCTGTTGTGGAAGTACTATGCGACCCCATTTCGATGTAGGTGAGGTGAGCGCGCTAAGTTGATTCCAAGAATAGAAAATCGGTCGTTTGGCATACCTGGCTTCTTCGGGTGTGCCCACCCACATCGCATATACCCCATCCTCAAAAATATGAGTTAGGCGAAGATACCGACCTGGTCGTTCGGAGTCATGCAGTGCCAAGCCTACATGAAGGGTTGGCTGATTGGGTAGCGCACGAAAATCAGTCATCGCTTCTTCTGATTCAAAAACAGTGGTCGATTGAGCGCCAACGGATGACCAAGCGAGATATCTATTTGACCTGACCAAGCACAGTACCGAAACATGTCCAGCACCTGCGAATTGGGGAGTCGAAGAGTCTTGGTGAGCCTTGCCACTAACTCACTGAGCAACTCGTTGCTTTTGTAGAAGCTCTCGAAAGCAAGTAAGAAGCGTGGATCAAGTTGTGTTTCCGGATTGAAACGATGGCGAAACCACCCACGCATGAAGCGCAGGATTTCAAGTAGTGTCTTATTGAAGCGCGACGTATCTACCAACGTCCAAGGTATGCCTCGTTCTTGACACCATCTGTGCTCCACCTCTAAACGCAATCTCTTTGACGGATCGGCCGCATCTTCAGAAGTCTTAACGCTCGCTGCACGGTAGCTCTTTCCGTCCGCCGTCAGTTCCGTGATCAGAAAGTCGATCGTGAAGGGCTCCGGCAACCCTCTCTTATATATGTGTCGAACCTCAAGTTCCGTACAGAGCTCTAGAGTCCTATCCAAATCCAAGATAGGCCATTGCTCTCGAATGTCCACCACACTCTCACGACGTTCCATAAGGTACAGATAGGTGGCCTCCAGATCGGAAAGACCTTGATGCGGGCGACCCGTAACGATGCCATGCCCACCCAACGAAGTGCCGCGTGAAGGAACGTCGCGTATGTAAAGCCAAGGCAGGTACTCGGCGCCCTGGAGCAGGCCTCGTCCCCTCTTGACGCGTGCTCTTAAATGGCTGGGGTAGAGGAGGGGGTCTGGTTTCCAATGCACGCGTCCATTCTGAGGGAATCACCAAAAAAGTCCATAAAAATTGTTTAAAAAGTCCAAAACATTAGTCGAATAAGGTTTTTAATCCGGGTAATTAAAGTCGTAAACTCGCAAATAAAGTCGTAAACAGACCTCTAGCATTCATGCGGGTTTGCGGGGCGGCCATCTGTAACTGTAAAGTCGTAAACTCGAATTCAACGGGTAAAGAAGACCAATACATGCGAATGTCGCCTTGGTCTGGATTGGACTTGTTGCTATACAAAAAAGAGCGCTCAAGGTGAGCGCTCTTTTTCTTTGGTTTTCCCAGAAGTTCTTGCGGTCCGAGCAGCCCCAAAATGCTCCGATGACTGCAAGAGGCTGGTTGCGGACGCTCGCTTCGTCGGCGCGGATGGGTACTATCGGCCACTACCGGTCAGTCGTTGACGCTGTCCAATTCAGCCAAAACCAAACATTCGGAACTACTGTTGGGCTGGAAAATTCGGTTCTCCCCTCAATCGAATAGTCAAACCCTGATTGGCGCGTTCGGCATGTCGTATGGCGTGATTGGCATATATTTGGCGCCGCTGAACTCCTAGACTTCTTACATCCCGAGAACTTCTCTCGGTCTATCAAAAGGAGTCTGAAATGTCCAATCAAGTAGCCCTGATTACTGGCGGTGCCACTGGCATCGGCAAGGCCGTTGCCCTCAAGCTTGTCGCCAAAGGCGTCACTGTCGTCATGAGCGGTCGTCGTGCGGAAGTCGGGCAAGCCGCCGTCGCCGAGGTTTCCGCCGCGGCCCGCAACGGTGCACAAGTTCGCTTCGTGCAAAACGACGTGGCCGATGAAGCTGCGGTCAAGACGATGATTGACAGCATCGTGGCTGAGTTCGGTCGCCTGGACATGGCAGTCAATAACGCAGGCGTGTCCAACGAGACTGGCACTCTTGTGCAGTCGAGCAGCGACAACTACCGTGAGATGGTCGAGACCAACATCATGGGCGTGTACTTCAGCATGAAACACGAACTCGTTCAGATGGTCAAACAAGGTGGCGGCGCTATCGTCAACTTGGCGTCCATCGCCGGCCTGAATGGCATCGCCTGGAGTGCTCCGTACGCTTCGACCAAGCACGCAGTGGTGGGCCTGACCAAGTCGTCTGCTCTGGACCACGCGACCCAAGGCATCCGCATCAACGGTGTGGCTCCTGGCGCCATCAAGACCGACATCATCGCCGTCCAGCTCGGCGGAGGTGACCCCAACTACAACGAAACAAGCATCTCGGCGATGCACCCCATGAATCGCCTGGGCCGCCCCGAAGAAGTCGCCAACGCCATCTGCTGGCTGCTGTCGGAAGAAGCCAGCTTCGTCACCGGTCACATTCTCAACGTCGACGGTGGCTTCCAAGCAAAGTGAAGAACATGAGCAGCACCGCTCCAGACAAATTAAAGGTCCCATCCACTTTGTGGGAGGGCCTCAAGCGGGCCTCGGTCGACCGCGCAGAGGTCATTCGATGCGCAAGCTTGCCTCTGAGTGTGCTGAAGGACGATGCGCCGATTACTACAGCGCAATTCTTCGCCTTGTGGCGTGCCATCGAAAAAGTTAGCCAAGACCCGGGCATCGGCCTTCGTATCGCAACGGGATTGGACGGGGCTGTGATGCCTCTCCCTTTCGTAGCAGCCCAGCACGCTCGAACTTTCCGGGACGCTTTGAATCGGGTCGCTCGTTTTAAGCGACTGTGCGCACCTGAGGAAGTATCGGTCCAAGATTTTGCCGACCACAGCGCGCTTAGCATCATTTGGCCACATGGTGGTTCAGATACAGTTCCTCGCGCTTTAGTCGACGCGACCATGGTGTCGTTCGTGGAGTTGGGACGCAGAGGAACAGGCGAGCGCCTGATACCAATGTCGCTAGAGCTTGCACGACCGCCTGTAGCAACATTGGCACTTGAGAAATACTTCGGGTGCGACATCAAGTTCGATGCGACCGTCGACCGCATCGCGTTGAGTCGAGAAGACCTAGACAAGCTGTTTGCCACCTACAACAAGGACCTGCTCGATGTTCTCGCTCCGGAATTGGACAGACGTCTTGAACATCATGACGCGTCCGAGTCCGTGACCGAGCAGACAAAGTGGGTTTTGCGGCGTCGTTTGACTGCCGGTCGCCCGGACATTCGCTCCGTGGCCGCTGAACTTGCCATGAGCGAGCGTTCTTTGCAGCGCCGCCTGACTGATGAAGGTGTCAGCTTCCAAGCCCTGGTGACTCAGACCCGACATCAGATGGCTCTGCGGCATTTGGCCGACAACTCGCTCACACTCATCGAAGTAGCCTATTTGCTGGGCTACGAAGACCAGAATTCTTTCTTCCGCGCCTTTCGACAATGGGAGGCGCAAACCCCTTCCGATTGGCGCGCTGCACACGCTGCTGCGTGTCACGCGGGCAACTAAGTGAGTTCCTATGACCCCCACCGAAACCTATGCACCGCTGCAGGCTCTGATTCGTGAATATTTCAAAGGCGAGTACAACGAAATGATGCTCATCTTCGCGGGCTCAGCTGCGTTGACGTGCATTGCCGTTTGGCTCTGGGTTGCGACGCGCTCCGGTTTTGCCTTGGGGTTCGGCGTCACCGTCTTGGCAACTGCGATGCTGCTGTGTGGAACGGCAGCATCACTGCTTGTACGGGACAAGGGCTTGGTCGAAGAACTGAGCTTGAGTATCGGTAAACCTCAACAGAGCCAGGTGTTAGCCAAAGAGCGAGCACGCATAGAGGTTGTGGTATCAAAGTATAGGTATTACCGCTACAGCGCGGCAGTGCTAGCGGCCTTGAGTGTGTTGGGCCTGCTGCTTACAAGCCGAGGCTGGGTGCACGGCGTCGTGACTGGATTGCTTCTGCTGGTGGTCGCACAGGTCGTCATCGACCACTTTTCTGAGCAAAGGGCCACCCAGTACCTCGCAGCGCTTCCGTGAACTGCGGGGGCTTCCCAAGAGGCCTGAGGAGTCGGTGGCCGCTTCGGAAACGACTTAAGTTTCGCTTCGGGCCCTGAGCTGTCCTTCAGCTCATGCACGCAAAGCGGTAATCTGATGGGGCCTACTACATGAATTTAACCGTCAGCTTCGCATGGAACTATTTGCGTTTTTAGATCTGCTGGAGGATGGGCCGTCGCCCAGAGTGCTGGCGCGACTGTCTTTTCTTTCGGCCGAAGAAGGTGGTCGCAGTGGGCCTTGTTGGGGGGTGTACAGACCGAATCACAACTTCGGTGGCCCAGATGACCGGCAGTTCTACATCGGGCAAGTTCAGGTCCCAGAGGGCGAAGTCGTTCACCCTGGAGAGACCCAAAATTTGGAGGTTTGGTTTCTTAACGGACCTGGTCTTGCTGAACTGCTGCAGGTCGGGCGCCAGTGGCGTGTCCAAGAAGGTAAAAACCTTGTGGCCAACGCTGAAATACTTGAGGTGCTCAGTGAGGGCTAGCCCCTTCAAAGCGCAGGTTACACATCAGATTTCGGAAACACCACTGGCTGCTTGTGGCCGAGCTTTGCCTTTCAACGACGGGCAGTAGCAGGCTCACTCCGAACGCGATCGTGAGGGAGGGCGAGAAGGTGTTGAATTGCATCGGTGATAGTCCACTGCTCGAACCCGGGGGTGATGAGGGAGCCGTCGGATGCGACCTCTGAAACGTTGAACCCTTCTTCAACGTCTTCGTAGTAGATGGCTACTTGCCCAAGCTGTGCCACGATAAATACCGATTCGTTCACACCTCCACGCATGACCGATGCGGTGCGAAATGGGACGCGCAAGCGGGCAAACTGTTCGGCGTGTTCTTGCAAACACTTGGCGAGCTGATCGGCCAATAGTCCCTCCAGCTCGTCACGAGAAATTGGAGTCCAGCGGTTCATAGCTTCTTGAATGAGGGCTCACGGAGGATTCTGACGGACTGGCGAACGGCCGGTTATGGCCGATAGTACGCGTTCAACGACGCAGCGTTGATGACAGCAACCGCTGCGTAACTGGCATTCCTGATAGCAGTAGGCAGAGTCACTGCTGCACTGAAAGAGGGAAGAAGCAGACACCATGTGGTCTATCTAAATGCCTGAGCAATTGCCGTTCTCGGCCAGGCAAGCGACGGAAGACGGCTATGGCCGGTTCTACAGTACGTGAACTGAACTTGGCATCCGAAGACACTGCGCATAGGCACACCGTAAGGTTGAATCGCATTGGGGCGACAAACAAAGGTTCAAGGCCCCGCGTTGAGTACATGTGATTGAATCCGAGGCAACGCGCCGAACCGCGCGCACAGGCGTGTCTCTGCGGTGCACCGCCTGTACACCCCCGATCTCCCAATGTTCACTCGCCGTCTTGCCCTGCGCACTTTCCTGACACTTGCACTGTTGGCGGTGTTGCTGCCCCTGGTACTTGCCAGCAGCAGTTTGTTTTATCGCTCTGCTACGGGTGCCATGGAAGAGTTCGCGCTGCAATTGGCTGACGAGGTGTCAGGCAGGGTCCGCGAAAAGGTGGTCTCCTTCTTTGACGTGCCGCTGCGCGTAGTGGCTTTCAATGTCGAGCAAGTGCGCGCCGGATACCTGATGGTTCAGCAACCTGACGTATTGATGCGCCAGTTCATGCTGCAGATCGACCAGCAACCCCAACTGACCTTCATATCCATGGGCATGCCTGATGGTCAGTACTACGCCGGCAGCCGTCCCCCTTTGGGGGAGGACCGCGCTTTGCGCATGCTGCGCGCACGGATCAGTGATGGCCGGGCCATGGAGGTTTTGCGTATCGACGCCGTGAGTCGCGAGCCAACGCTGATTTCCCGCAGCGAGGTGGGCTTTGATGCACGTACCCGTCCGTGGTACCAGTCAGCGATTGCCAATGATGGGGTCGCGTGGTACGCGCCTTATCGCTACATGATCAACGATGCGCAAGGCGCATATGCCGCAATTGGTATGGGGATTTCAGCTCCGGTCCGCTTACGCGATGGCAGTTTGATCGGGGTGGTCACCGCCGATGTGGCGCTGTCCCAGCTCAACGAGTTTCTGGCCGCGCTGGCCTCCGAGTCCGGGGGCAGGGCCTTTCTGGCCGAGGCCTCGGGAGAACTGCTTGCAATGTCCTCGCACGATCCGTCTGCAGGTGTATCGGCTTTGGTGGATGGGCAGCGTGTGCGCATCGATCAAAGCCACGACCCCGTGATGCGTGCGTTGGGTCAGCACATCCTGCAGAGCGGTCAACGCGAGGGAAACCGATTCATGGATGTGGACGGCGTGCGCCACCTGGCGCGTTGGTGGACGCATGCGCTGGATCGCGGCCCTGTGCTGACGATGGCGATCATCCTGCCTGAGAGCCGCTTCAACACGCCGTTGCGGGGAGTGCTACGCAACACGATCTACACCACGCTGGCCGTCTTGCTGGCTTCAGTGCTGTTTTCGGTGTTCGTGGCCAGCCGGTTGGTGAGACCCTTGCAGGTACTCAGTGACTGGGCAGTCAGACTGACCCAGTCCGACTGGAATGCCCAGGCGCCGAAATCCAGCCCTATTCGCGAGTTACGGTCTCTGGCGGATTCCATGGGCTACATGGCAGGGCATTTGAAGGAGCATGCCGAAGATCTGGAGCAAATGGTCGCGCAACGCACCCAGGAGTTGGAGAGTGCTGTGGCCTCCATTGAGCAGACGCTGACCGACCAGCGCCATTTCATCGCCATGCTGTCCCACGAGGTACGTTCTCCACTGGCGGTGATCAACACCGCTGGGCAGTTGCTTGCGCTGCGCTCCAAGGATGTGCCTGCGCAGCTGGCGTTGGCGCAGCGCATCCTGAGGGGCTCGGCGCGATTGAGCTACTTCTTTGACAACTGCCTGACCCAGGACCGCATTGATAGCCACAACTTTGCGGTAGAGCCAGTACCCGTTGACGTGGGGGAGTTATGCCTGTGGGTAACGGAAAACGGTGGCCAGCTGTCTGCCGAGCACCCGCTGTACCTGACGGTGGAACCCGGGTTGCCATCATTGAATGGCGACCCCGTGCTGTTGCGCGTGATGCTCATGAACGTGCTTTCGAACGCATTCAAGTATTCCGAGGTGGGTGCAACGGTGTCTTTTAGCGTGCATCAGCATGAGGGCCAGTGCCGTTTTGTCATTGAGGACGAAGGCCCTGGCATTCCGCTGGAAGAGCAAACGCTGGTGTTTGAGAAGTACCGCCGCGGCCGTACGGCAGAGGGCAAACCCGGTGCCGGACTGGGGCTGGCTTTGGTAAAACGGATCGTTGACTTGCATGGTGGGGCTGTCCAGCTACAGGCCGTCCAACCCCAAGGCACTCGCTTTGTGATCGACATCCCGTTGAACGTGACACCGGTGGCCTGAATGTTGCATTCCGGACAGGTGCCGGAGGTATTCGCAACATGACCCAATCCAAGCCCAGCATTGCTATCGTAGAGGACGACTCCGATCAACTGCACAGCATCGAGGAGTTCTTGCTCGACTCGGGCTACAGCGTTTGGGGTGCGGGTAGCGCCGAGGCGTTTTACAAAGGTTTCACCGTTCAGCCGGTCGATGTGGTTCTTTTGGACCTGGGGCTTCCCGGTGAGGATGGCCTCAGCGTGGCGTCGCTACTCAAGTCCAGACCCGAGGTGGGGGTGATCATCCTCAGCGCCCGAGATTCACTTGACGATCGTCTGGCAGGAATGCGTGCTGGGGCAGATCGTTACCTGGTCAAGCCGGTCAACCTGCTGGAGTTGGCCGCCAATATTGACGCTACAGCGAGCCGACTTGCCCCCAGGACAGCCATAGACCCCGCAGGATCGCTGGTTGCTGCGGCCATACCTGTCGCAAAGGCGGCGTGCTGGGTGCTGGCCATGAAGGACTGGGTACTGTCATCGCCGCAGGGCAAGTGTCTGCAACTGACGACCCACGAGTTCATGTTCTTGCAGCAACTCCTGCGAGCGGATGGTCAGCCCGTGCCCAAGCGCGACCTCAGCACTCACCTGTTTGGTGCTCGTGCCCAAAACGGGGCTGAACGGCTCAACTTGCTTCTCACGAGGCTGCGCAAAAAGGCAGCGGAAGCGTTTTCTGAACCTCTGCCGGTCAAGACGCTGCACCAGATTGGCTACGCCTTTACAGCCTCAGCACAGCTCGTGCAGGACACTCAACGGCTGCATTGACACTCCCGTGATCATCTTGAAGCGGCGCTAAACCAGACGGGGAGCGCGCCGCGGCTTGGCCGCGCCAGCAACGAAAGCGTGCTGGGTTAACCCTGTGCTTGCATGAATCCAAATGAAAGATTTGGAAAGATCAGGAAGGTGGTTTCTTGGACACCATGGCGGTGGCAACTCTTGATCTCCCACTTCTACTCACTGGAGTCCTCCATGCAACGTCGTCATCTTCTGCAAGTCTCGGCACTGAGTGCGCTGTCCGCCTCTATCGGCCTGACCCGCAGCGCCTTTGCGCAGGCCCCTGGCGCCATTCAGTTTTGCTGTCCGGTACCGATGTCCGGTCCTTTTGCGGCCAACGGAAAGTTCGCTGACATGGGGATGCGACTGGCCATTGAGCAATATGGCAAAGCCCTCAATCGTCCGCTGGCCTACACACTCCTGGACACGGAAGGTAAGCCCGCTACAGCCGTGCGCAAGGTGCAGGAGGCAGCCCAGCAGCAAGGTGCTCGATTCTTCGCGGGCGGCATCCTTTCGGGCGAGGCCCTGGCCATGGGCAAGGAGGCCGAGAAGGCTGGCGGCCTGTTTGTGACCACGGCTGGGGCCGATGAAATCACTGGGTCGGACTGCAATGCTGCGACCTTCCGTTGGTCGGTACCCACTTTCGGCGCCGTCGAGCAGACGGTGCGCCCGCTGATCGATTCCATGCCTAAGGCCAAGCGCTGGTACACCATCACACCGCAGTACGTGTTTGGCGATGGCCTGCTGTCCGCGGCCAAGAACATCTTCAAGGAAAAGGGTATCGAGCATGTGGGTAACAGTTACCACTCGCTGACCGAGAAGGAGTTCAGCGGCTACATCACCAATGCTCTGGCCGCAAAGCCCGATGTCCTGCTGCTGCTGAACTTTGGCGCACAATGTGCCGACACGCTCCGCCAGGCCGTGAGCTTTGGTATGCACAAGAACATGACGATCCTGGTGGCCTGGGCCTCTGGTTTGGAGCAGTTCGAATCGCTGGGCGCTGACCTGTGCGACGGTATCTACTTTGGTGCCCAGTACTGGCACACGGTGGATTCCGAACTCAACCGCGATCTTGTCAAACGCACCAATGACAAGCTCAAGATGAACCCCAACTACAGCCTGGCGGGCTCCTATATCTGCACAAAGCTGCTGATCGACGGAATCATCAAGGCCGGGTCCGTGGAGCAAAAAGCCGTGATCGCCGCACTGGAGGGCCACAAATACCAGGGTCTGACCGGTGAGGAGGAGGTGCGAAAGGCGGACCACCAGGTGCTCAAGAACTACTACCTGCTTAAGGGCAAGGCCAAGTCCAAGATGAAGAACAAGGACGACTACGTGGACGTGCTCAGTTCGGGCAAGTCGTTCCTGCCCATCGACCAGACGGGCTGCAAGCGCGCCTGACCCTCGCGGCGTCCGCCGGGCTGGGCATAGCCCCATGCGCGCGCTGTGGCCGCCCCTTTTTTGAGAACCCCAGCGGCACCGACAGGATGCGGCTGGTGGTCGTTCGGCCGAGCACTTTATGAACATTTACCTTCTACAGGTCATCAATGGAATCGGCATTGGCATGCTGTATTTCCTGTTGGCGGTGGGCCTGTCCATTGTTTTTGGTTTGCTGCGATTCGTGAACTTCGCGCATGGGGCGTTCTACCTGATCGGAGCGTATTTTTGCTACCAGATGACGCGATGGGGCATGAGCTTCTGGTTGGCTCTGGTAGTTGTGCCGCTGGTGGTGGGGGCGATTGGCTGGGCCACGGAAAAGCTGGTCCTGCGGCACGTGTATGCCTCGGACCATGAGTTTCACATCCTCGTGACGGTGGGTCTGGCACTCGCAGTCCAGGAGCTGGTGATCCTGCAATGGGGCCCACTGGGTGACAGCGTGGCGGTTCCCGACGCGCTGCAGGGAGTAGTGATGTGGGGCAGTTTCATCTACCCGAAGTACCGCCTGTTCGTGATCAGCTTCACTTCGGTGCTGGCAGTGCTGCTGTGGTGGGTTCTTGAGGGCACGCGACTCGGTAGCGCTGTGCGAGCAGGCAGCGAGTCGACCGAGATGGTCTCGCTGCTCGGCATCAATGTGCTGCGTATTTTCAGCCTGGTATTTGGTTTAGGTGCAGCCACCGCTGCACTGGCCGGCGTGCTCGCATCCCCCATTCGTGGAGCAGAACCCTTCATGGGCATTGAAGCCCTGGCGGTAGCCTTTGTTGTGGTGGTAGTGGGGGGGCTGGGCAGTTTCAGTGGCGCACTACTGGGCGGATTGATGATCGGCATTGTGCAAAGCGTCATGAGCACGCTATGGCCAGAAGGGGCCCGCCTGATGATCTATGTGGCCATGGCGGCGGTGCTGCTACTGCGTCCCCACGGCCTGCTGGGCCGCAAGGAGTGAACCCCATGAAGAAATACACGCATTTCCTGTTTGCAGCAGTGGTGGTGGTGGCCATGCCGTTGCTGATGCAGTCGGGCTCCTTGGCTAGCGAGGTACTCATCTTTGCGCTGGCGGCCATGGGTTGCAATCTGCTGCTCGGCTTCACCGGCTTGCTTTCGTTCGGGCAGGGCATTTTCTTTGGTCTGGGCAGTTACACCGTTGCCTTGCTACTCACCCGCTGGCCTGTTCCCATGCCGCTTGCGTTGCTGCTCGCCACAGTCATGGGAGCGCTCGGGGCGGCCGTGGTGGGCTGGGTGGCCATTCGCCAGCGTGGCACCTACTTTGTGATGCTGACCTTGGCCTTTGCGCAGATGTTCTATTTCATTGCCTATACGGCTACCGGCTTGACGGGGGGAGACAACGGGTTGATGGATATCCCTCGTCCCAATGTGTCCATCCTGGGCTTTGACCTGTGGACGTTGGCGTCGCCCTGGCAGTTCTATGGTTTTGTTTCGCTGATTTTTCTGGTGGTGTTCTGGCTACTGCTCAAGGTGTCACGCTCGACATTCGGGCGAACTTTGCTGGCAGTGCGAGACAACGAAGAGCGTGCGGCTGCCATTGGCTACAACCTCAGGCTGCTCAAGCTGCAGGCGTTTGTGATCTCGGGTGCTGTCACCGGTCTCGCGGGGGCGCTGCATGCCATGATGACCGGCCTGGCTCCGCTGTCCAACGCGGAGTACCACACCAGTGAAATGATCCTGGTGATGACCGTTATTGGCGGGACGGGCAACCTGTTTGCCTCGCTGCTGGGATCAGCGTTCTACCTGCTGCTGGCCGACTGGCTGTCTCAACTGTGGCCGCGTTGGCTTTTGCTGCTGGGCATTGCATTGATGGCCGTGAGCCTCTGGATGCAGCGCGGGCTGTGGGGCCTGGGTGAAACGGTCTGGAATCGGCTGCAAGGTCATCGCAAGCAGTCGGCTGACACGGTGGTGACGCCATCGGCAGCTGCAGTTCCTGCGAAAGGAGAACAGGCATGAGCCCAAAGACCCCGATCTTGTTGGAAGCCATTGATGTCGAGAAGCACTATGGCAAGTTTGCAGCGCTGGGCGGTGTAAGTCTCCAGGTGCGTGCGAATACCGTGCATTCGGTGATTGGCCCCAACGGTGCTGGCAAGACCACGTTGTTCCACATGCTCACCGGCACCAAGGCAGTCAGTGGAGGCCGGATTCTTTTTGATGGGCAGGATGTCACGCATGAGCCAGACCATCGGCGGGTGCAGCGAGGCATTGCGCGTTCATTCCAGGTGACCAGTCTGTTCTTGAGCTTGCCGGTGCGTGAGAACCTGCGCCTTGGCGCACAAGGCGTACAGCCTGCACGCGCCCTGAATCCTTGGCACGAACCGGTAGGGGCGCGTGCGCAGTCGCAGGTGGTTGACGCCGTTCTGTCCAAGGTGGGACTGGAGAACCTCGCAGACACCCCCGCTGGCAATCTTTCGCATGGCCAGCAGCGCCGGCTGGAAGTGGGCATGGCCCTGGCTGCACGGCCCAAGGCCATTTTCCTGGATGAGCCCACTTCGGGCATGGGCATCGATGACCTGGACGACATGAAGCGCTTGATCAAGAGCCTGCGCGACGAACACACGGTGGTCTTGATCGAGCACAACATGAACATCGTGATGGATATCTCGGACACCGTGACGGTGATGCAGCTGGGGCGTGTGCTGGCCGAAGGCATGCCACACGACATACGCAGCGACGAAAGGGTGCGGACTGCGTACTTGGGCAACATGATCACAGGGGGCAAGGCATGATTCTCGATGTTGACAACCTGCATGCCCAGTACGGCAAAAGCCATGTGCTTCAGGGTGTGTGTTTCACGGTGGGTAACGGCGAACTGATCACCCTGCTGGGGCGCAACGGCGCAGGCAAGACCACCACACTCAAGAGCATTGCCGGGGTAGTCGCTCCCACGCAGGGCCGTGTGGCATTTGCCGGCAAACCGCTGCAGGGTCAGGCTTCGCATGTGATCGCCCGGCAGGGGGTGTGTCTGGTACCAGAGCACCGGGGCATCTTCAAGCTGCTGACCGTGGAAGAGAACCTGATGCTGGGCCTGCGAAAAAGCTCACCCTGGCAACTGGACGACGTGTACCGCATTTTCCCCAGGCTCAAGGAGCGCAAGCGCAACGGCGGTGGGCAGCTCTCCGGCGGCGAGCAGCAGATGCTAGCGATCGGCCGCGCGCTGATGAACGACCCCAAGTTGCTCATGTTGGACGAGCCCGTGGAGGGGCTGGCCCCCGTGATCGTGGAGGAAATCGTGGCCCAGCTCAAGACCATCAAGGCCGCAGGCGTTGCCATCTTGCTGGTGGAGCAGAACCTGGAGGTCTGCACGCAACTGGCCGACCGCCATTGCATCCTGGAACAAGGACGCATCGTCTACACAGCCGACAACGCAAGCTTTCTTGCCGACGAAGAGGTCAAAGACCGCTATCTGGGCGTGGGCTTGGCCTGAGCTGTGGCCCATCCCGCATTGAATCCCGAAGGGCGTTTCATGAAGTTTCTGATTGCTCGTCTTAACCACGAGACCAATACCTTTTCTCCAGTGCCCACGCCCTTGAAGGCGTTTGCGCCGGAGTACGACGCGGCAGCCTTCCATGCCAACTTCGGCATGCGAACGGCGATGGCGGCTTTCATTGATGCAGCAAAGCGGGTAGGAGCGCAGTGCGTGACGCCCGTCTCCGCCACGGCAAACCCCAGCGGACCGGTAGATGCCGACGCCTACCGCCAGTTGACGGACCGCATCGTCGCCGCAGCGGTGGGTTGCGATGCCATCCTGCTCGATTTGCATGGCGCGATGGTGGCGCAGAACACACCGGACGGGGAAGGAGACCTGCTTGCCCGGGTGAGGGCGGCTGCGCCTGGCGTTCCGTTGGGCGTAGCTCTGGACCTCCACGGCAACATCACGCAGAAGATGGTCGATAACGCCGATGTGATGGTCGGGTTCAAGACCTACCCGCATGTGGACATGTACGAGGCGGGCGAGCACGCGGCACGTCTCGTATTGCAGATGTTGCAGCAAGGCACGCGCTATGCCGTGCGCTGGCGACAGTTGCCGCTGCTCAGTCACACCCTGCGCAGCACGACCTTGGGCGGCGCTATGGCCGCCGCCGTGTCCTCGGCGCGGCAGGCCGAAGGGGAGGGTGTGCCGGCCATGACCATCTTTGCGGGCTTCTCCTTGGCCGACATCGCCGCACCATGCGTGAGCGTGGTGGCCACGGCGGAATGTACTGCCGAGGGTGAAGCGCTGTGCGCCGCTGCGCTGGACCGCGTGGCTGCCCAGATCTGGGCGGAACGTGAAGGCTACGTGTATGCCAGCGAGCCCTTGGCCGAAGCCTTCGTTCGGGCGCAGCGCATGGCCGAAGGGGTGGGCAAGCCCGTACTGCTGCTGGATCACAGCGACAACTGCATGTCCGGAGGAACCTGCGACACCATGGATGTACTGCAGGCCGCCTGGCAGCATGGCCTGACTGGTATCGCCACGGGGCCGCTGTCTGATCCGGAGGCCGTTGAGCAGCTCGTGGCGGCCGGTGTGGGCGCGCAGGTGTCGGTGCGCCTGGGCAACAAGGTGCCGCTGGCTCGGCTGGGCATTGTCAAAGAGCCCGTGCTGGTGCAGGGCACAGTGCGTGCCATCAGCGACGGCAGCTACACCGTGACGGGCCCGATATACACCGGCCAGCGCTGCTCCATGGGGCGTGCCGTCTGGCTGGATGCCGGCGGCACGCAGATCGTGGTGGTGGAGCAGCCGCACGAACCGTGGGATCTGGGCGTTTTTTCTTGTGTGGGCCTGAACCCCACGGCATATCGTTACCTGCTGCTCAAGTCGCGCATGTACTGCCGACCGGTCTTCGTGCCGCTCTCTGCTGGATTGGTGGAGTGCGATAGCCCCGGCGTGACCAGCTCGGACTACCAGCTGTTCCCGTTCGAAAACCTGCGCCAGCCCGTCTACCCGTTGGGCGACGTGCTCACATATCCCTGACTGAGCTATATCTCTGGAGCTTCTATGGACACCAAAGTCAAACCCGACATCGAAAACCTGCGCATCAACGGCGAACGCCTGTGGGCATCGTTGATGGAGCTGGCGCAGATCGGCGCCACCCCCAAGGGCGGCGTGTGCCGCCTCACCCTCACCGACCTGGACAAGCAGGGCCGCGACCTCGTCACCCGCTGGGCGCGCGAAGCGGGCATGACGGTCACCATCGACAAGATCGGCAACGGCTTCATGCGCCGCCCCGGGCGCAACAACAACCTGCCGCCCATCATGACCGGCAGCCACATCGACACCCAGCCCACCGGCGGCAAGTTCGATGGCAACTACGGCGTGCTCGCCGGCATCGAAGTGGTGCGCACGCTCAACGACCACGGCATCGAAACCGAGGCCCCCATCGAAGTGGCCTTCTGGACCAA